>NZAK01000051.1 GCA_002687515.1 Rhodospirillaceae bacterium | reverse complement strand
CGGGCTCACCGAGGCCGATATCGATCTCGACATTTCCATCGCCAGCGACGATTTCGGTTACGTCTCGTCGGTGACGCCGGAACTTTACGCCGATGTCGGCCCCGGCACCTACACCTTCGATCTGACCCTGGAAATTCCGGAAGGCACGGAAGACTATGCCAGCGATAGTATTTCGTTGAATATCGACGGCTACGGCTCGATCAATTTCGATGTCGAGATCGCCCGCCTCGATGCCGAGGGCGGCGAGATGGACGACACCCTGCTCGGCAGTTCGGCGTCCAACAGCCTCTCGGGCCTGGCCGGCGAGGATACACTGGACGGCCGCGAAGGCGACGATACGCTGATCGGCGGCGACGGTTCCGACACCCTGACCGGCGGCGCCGGCTCCGATACCTTCGCATTTTCCTCGGGCGAGGCCGGTGTCGATAGCATTACCGACTTTGAAATCGGCTCTGGTGGCGACTCACTCGACTTCTCAAGCCTGATCAGCGGCTTCGCGGACGGCCTGGCGATCGGCGATTTCATCCAACTGGTGGACAGCGGCATCGCGATATCGGTCCAGGTGGACGCCGACGGCGGCGGCGACGACTTCGCCGAGGTGGTTGTCCTCGAAGGCATCACCGGCGCCGACGCCGCGGTGATGGTCGAGGACGGCAACATCGCCATCGTGTGAGCGAATTAATTAGTAAACTGTCACCGTTTTAAATCGGTGACAGTTTACTTTTTACCGGGTGCTGCTATCGTATGTTATGGCCCGATTGGCGCGCATCGTTGTCCCGGATATCCCGCACCATGTCACGCAGCGCGGCAATCGGCGGCAACCGGTGTTTTTCGAGCCCGGCGATTACCGCTATTACCTGAAGCTGCTGGCCGCCGCCGCCGAACAGGCGGAGACCGGGATCTGGGCCTATTGCCTGATGCCCAATCATGTGCACCTGATCCTGACCCCCAGCCACGCCGACGGATTGCGCGCCACCCTGGCCGACGCGCACCGGCGCTACACCCGCTTCATCAACGACCGCAACGATTGGACCGGGCATTTGTGGCAGGGCCGCTTCGGCTCGGTCGCCATGGACGAAGGGCACCTGGCCGGCGCCATCCGCTATGTGTCGCTCAATCCGGTGCGGGCGCGCCTGGTCAAGGCCGCCGCCGACTGGCCCTGGTCGAGCGTCAATGCCCACCTCGCCGGCAAGGACGACGGCGTGGTGCGCGTTAAACCGGTGCTCGACCGGTTCGCCGATTTCGCCGGACTGCTGCGGAGCGGCGAGGACCAAAGCCTGAGCACCGCCTTGCGCGCCGCCGAAAGCACCGGCCGCCCGCTCGGCGAGGCGGCTTGGCTCGCGGCCCTGGAAAGCCGGCTCGGCCGAGCCGTAATGGCGAAAAAAAGGGGCCGCAAATCCGGCGATTGAGGAGTAGGGGGCGGGCGGCATTGCCGTCTAAAAGTAAACTGTCACCGATTTAAAACGGTGACAGTTTACTTTTAGGGATTTTCTCCGCAAATCTCTTCATGTTTTGCCATCAATCGGCAACACCGGCCGCCGGACGCCTAGAAACGTTCCTGTTACGTACTATATGAGAGAATCGGTCACAGACCGTCTCCGTCGGTTCAAAACCACATATCGCCCATTCGCGCTCCGCAAAACCCGATGAATCCATATGAAACCCTATAAATCCCTATCGGATTTCCGGCCAAAATATGTCGCACCGTTGGCCTTGGATGGCGCCCGACCGGCACCGGGGGCGTGCCGTCACAAAGCGGCGAAAAGCCAAACTAGGGCTTTCAATTAGGCGAAGCATGATTAAATTCCGGGTGGGGACGTTAGGACATTAGAACGAGGTATCGATGAGAATTTCATTCACCAAGCCGGCACTGCCGGGCACCGGAACCGCCGTCGTCGCCGCGATGGCCAAGGGCAAGCTGACGCCTTCGGCGCAAAAGCTGGATGCAAAAACCGGCGGCGCGATAAAACGCGCCATCCGGGCCAGCCGCTTCGAGGGCAAGAAGGGCCAGACCCTGAATATCATGGCGCCGGCGGGAACCCGGCTGGAAAGGATCATGCTGGTCGGGCTCGGCAAGGCCGCCGAGGTGACCGATCTCGAAATGCAGAAGCTCGGCGGCGGCATCTATGCGGGCACGCGGCGGGTCAAAAGCGGCAAGGTCTGGGTTGCCGTCGATGCGGTGACCGATGCCAAGCTGACGGCGGCGCAAATGGCCGCCGAGATCGCCTATGGCGCGCGGCTCCGGTCCTACCGGTTCGACAAATACAAGACCAAGGAAAAGAAATCCGAAAAACCGTCGCTCACCTCGCTGACCGTGCAATGCGCCCGCTTCACCGACGCAAGGCGCGCCTATTCGGGCCTCGCCAAGATCGCCGACGGCGTCTTTTTCACCCGCGATCTGGTCTCCGAGCCGGCCAACGTCATCTATCCCGACAGTCTCGCCAAACAGGCCCGCTCGCTGGAAAAGCTAGGCGTCCGTGTGCAGGTGCTGGGCGAGGCGGCGATGCGCCGGCTCGGCATGGGGGCATTGCTGGGCGTCGGCCAGGGCAGCGACCGCGATTCCAAATTGGTGGTCATGCAATGGAACGGCGCCGGCCAAAAAAGGGGGGGCGCCAAATCGGACGCGCCGCTGGCCTTCGTCGGCAAGGGCGTCACCTTCGATACCGGCGGCATCTCGATCAAGCCGTCGGCCGGCATGGAGGACATGAAGTGGGACATGGGCGGCTCCGGCGTGGTCATCGGATTGATGAAGGCGCTGGCCGGCCGCAAGGCCAAGGTGAACGCCGTCGGCGTCGTCGGTCTGGTGGAAAACATGCCGTCCGGCGCGGCCCAGCGGCCCGGCGATATCGTCACTTCGATGTCGGGTCAGACCATCGAGGTTTTGAATACCGATGCCGAGGGCCGGCTGGTGCTGGCCGACGCGCTCTGGTACTGCAAGGAGAAGTTCAAGCCGAAACTGATGATCAACCTGGCGACCCTGACCGGCGCCATCATCGTTTCGCTGGGCAATGAATATGCCGGCATGTTTTCCAACAATAACCGCTTGTGCGACCGGCTCAGCAAGGCCGGCGAGGCGGTCGGCGAATTGGTCTGGCGGCTGCCGCTCAGCGATACTTACGACAAGCTGATCAATTCGGACGCCGCCGACATGAAGAATATCGGCGGCCGCGGCGCCGGTTCGATCACCGCCGCGCAGTTCCTGAAAAGGTTCGTCGGCGATACCCCCTGGGCGCATATCGACATCGCCGGCGTGACCTGGTCCAAATCCGACAAGCCGACGGTGCCGAAGGGCGGCACCGCCTTCGGCGTGCGCCTTCTGGACCGGCTGGTGAACGATCACTACGAGGGCTGACGAACCTGCCGATGACTGAAATTGCGTTCTATCATCTGCAAAGATCGCCGCTGGCGGCGGTGCTGCCGAAGCTTCTCGAGCGGACCCTGGCGGCCGGCAAGCGGGCGCTTGTGTTGGCCGGCTCGGAGGAAAGGGTCGAGGCCCTGAACGCGCTTCTATGGACGCAGAATCCGAATGGCTGGCTGCCCCACGGCAGCGCCGCGGATGGCTCCGCCGAGGCGCAGCCGATCTGGCTGACGGCCCTCGATCAAAATCCCAATGGCGCCGAATACATCTTTCTCACCGACGGCATGGAGGCGGCCGATCTGGCGCCGTTCGAGCGCTGTTTCGATCTTTTCGACGGCAACGACGATAGCGCCCTCGAAGCGGCGCGCGGCCGCTGGCGGGCGCTTAAAGACAGCGGTCATACGCTGACCTACTGGCAGCAGAACGAAAATGGTAAGTGGGAGGAGAAATCCGGCTGACCGGGTAGCGGCGGCGCGCCATAAAATCGCTCTGTCGCCACCTCATTCAGGGCAATCGTTTTCGGCGCGCCGCTTATCGATGCGTTCGCGCAGGCGGTCCTCGACGCCGCGCCCTTTCATGGAAAATCGGGGACGCGCGGGCGGCGGGCCGAGAACCTCGAGCGCCTTATTCCAGGCGGCGCAGGCCCGGACCAGCTTGCCTTGCGCCCTTAACACCAATGCCAGATTGTCATGCTGGATGGCGATCCGCGCCTGGTTATTCATTTCGATTTCCAGCGCCAAGGACTTTCGATGAAATTCCAGGGCCCGTTCGAGTTCTCCGCGTTGCAATAACATGGCGCCAAGGGAGCGCAGCCGGTTCGACCGCTTGACCTCCGCCATGCCGGTTTCCTCCCCCATCTGACCGGCCACCGAAGATCGGGATTCCACCGGGGGATCGAATAGGCTCGGCCCGGTGGTCAGCAGCATGATCAGGGTGCCGAGGATGAGCACCATGAAAATGATCCAAGGCAGATTGTTTTTGAATGATTTCATATGGGTCTCTGGTGGGTCTCTGGTGGGTCTCTGGCCGGCCGGCGCATTTAAACCCGGTGACCTTGGGCGGGTTGCAATTTCATGATCCGTGCGGCGATCGGGACCAGGCCGATGATAAAGAAGAAACGGATCAACTGGTGGCTGACGATAAACGCGATATCTGCCCCGAGCCCGAAGCCAACGATCGCCATTTCGGCGAAGCCGCCGGGGGCGAAGGCCAAGATAAGCGCCAACATCGGTATTTTCGACACAGATGTGGTGAGCCAGGCGAACAAAACCGCCGTCGCGATCATCACGATCGAACCGATAACCGCGTGAATCAATTGGATGCCGACGGTTTTGACCTTGATATTTCTGAACGTAGCGCCGATGCGCGCGCCGATTACCAATTGCGCGAATGCGACCGGTCCATCCGGTATCTGCCATTCGGCCAGACCGGCGGCGGACAAGATACCAATTGCGAACATCGGCCCCAACAATTGCGGCACCGGCAGGCGCATGCGCCGCGCGGCCAGGTAGCCGAGAATGGCGAGGGCCAGGACAATTGGAATATCGACAACATCGATGTCGCCGAGACTGGCGCCGGTACCGACTGTTCCATCGGGCTCGTATCCGGCCAAAAAACGAAATGCCATCGGAATGGTGATGACCGTCATCACCAATCGGATCGACTGGATTATCGATATCAGCCGCTCATCACCGCCGTAGTGATGGCCCATTAAGGTCATCGGAATCAAGCCGCCGGGGGCCGCCGAAAAATAAGCGGTCACCGGATCGTGCCCGGCGAACAGGCGGAAATATGCCATAACGATGGCTGTCGTGATGACAACATTGATCAAGATTGCGACGACGCTGGGCAGCCACTTTAGCATCTGTTCGGCGAGGTCCGGCGAGATGGCTGTCCCGAACAAAACGCCGAGCACGCCGATCATGATCGATCGCATCCATTCGGGCATCCAGATTTTGACGCCGAGCATGACCGCGATGATGGTCGTGAATAGCGGGCCGAGCATCCAGGGCAGCGGCAGGCGAAGCTCGGCAAATAGGAGGGCGCCGGCAAGGGCAATAACGAGAGTTACCAGGAACTCCCCTCGATGCTCGCCCAGCTCTTTTGCGTGAATGGAGATATTGAACAAAACGGCGTGCCGGCTTCAATTATAGATGGGCAAGGTTGGTTTGCAGGCGGCTAAAGGTCAAGGGCGGCCGCCTGGAAATCCGGAGCGGAAACCGAATCACCGCCTAAAACAGGCCTTCGATCTGGCCGGCTTCGTTGACGCTGATATTGTTTGCCGATGGAACCCTGGGCAGGCCTGGCATGGTCATGATATCGCCGCAGATGGCCACCAGGAATCCAGCGCCCGCCGCGAGCCTCGCTTCGCGGACATGGACTTCATGGCCCTCCGGCGCACCCAGCAATTTCGGGTCCGCCGACAGGCTGAGCGGCGTTTTTGCCATGCACACCGGAAGTCCGCCATAGCCCGCTTCCTGATAGGATTCGATCTGTTGGCGGACGCGGTCGATGACCGTGACCTCGCCCGCCTTGTAGACACGCCGGGCGACGGTTTCGATCTTTTCCCAGAGCGGCAGTTGTTGGTCATAGAGAAATTTGAATTCGCCGGGAGTGGTTTCGATTTTCTCGGCGACGCGGCCGGCAAGATTTTCGGCGCCGGCACCGCCGTCGGCCCAGTGCGTGCATTCGACCGCATCGATGCCGCGCTCGGCGGCCATCTCGATGACAAGCGCCACTTCGGCGTCGGTGTCACCGGAAAACCGGTTGAGCGCGACGGTAACCGGGATACCGAAAAGTTTCAGGTTCTCGATATGCCGGGAAAGGTTGGCGAGCCCCTCCGTTAAGGCTTTGAGATCCTCGGTCCCGAGCTGGCCCCGGGCCTGCCCGCCATGCATCTTAAGCGCCCGGATGGTGGCCACCAGGACCACCGCATTGGGCGTCAACCCGGCCTTGCGGCACTTGATATCGAAAAATTTTTCGGCGCCGAGGTCCGATCCGAAACCGGCTTCGGTGACCGTGTAATCCGCCGTCT
Source organism: Rhodospirillaceae bacterium (assembly GCA_002687515.1). Lineage (GTDB taxonomy): Bacteria > Pseudomonadota > Alphaproteobacteria > Rhodospirillales > UBA2165. The sequence goes on along the minus strand of NZAK01000051.1, from coordinate 46,236 downwards.
TCAAGGCGGCGCGCGTGGCGATAACCGAATTGCAGCCATGCGCGATATTGGCGAACGGTCCGCCGTGGACAAAAGCCGGACTGCCCTCGAGGGTCTGCACCAGGTTGGGCATCAGCGCATCCCTCAAGAGCGCCGTCATCGCCCCCGCCGCTTGAAGTTGCAGCGCCGTTACCGGTTCACGGTCGCGCGTTTCGCCGACGATGATACGGCCGAGACGTTCGCCCAAATCAGCAAGATCGCGGGCCAGGCAAAAAATGGCCATAACCTCGGAAGCGACGGTTATGTCGAAATGATCCTCGCGCGGAAATCCGTTGGCGACGCCGCCGAGCGATCCGGCGATGGCGCGCAAGGCCCGGTCATTGAGATCGACGACCCGGCGCCAGCTAATGCGGCGGGCATCGATGCCAAGCTCGTTTCCCCAATAGATGTGGTTGTCCATCATCGCCGATAACAGGTTATGGGCGGTTCCGATGGCGTGGAAATCACCGGTAAAATGAAGATTGATGTCTTCCATCGGAATGACTTGGGCGTAACCGCCGCCGGCGGCGCCGCCCTTCATTCCGAAACAGGGGCCGAGGCTGGGTTCGCGCAGGCAGATCGCCGCCTTCCGCCCGATGCGGTTGAGGGCATCGCCAAGACCGACGGTTGTCGTCGTCTTGCCTTCGCCGGCGGTGGTCGGCGTCATGCCGGTCACCAGGATCAGCTTGCCGTCCGGCTTGGCGTCCAGACCGGCGAGATAATCGAGATCTATTTTCGCCTTGGCGCGGCCGAAGGGCAGGACAGCCTCCTCGGGCAGGCTCAGCTTGTCGGCGATATCCTGGATCGGCGCGAGTGTCGCGGCGCGCGCGATTTCCAGATCGCTCGGTACCGATATAGCGTTCATGATATTATGTGGCTCCCAGTTTCGCCGCCATTAATGCCATCACCGGCCCCGCGCAAGAAATTCCCTATTGTTTGACGCGCCTTCGAATTTGCGGCGAGCTTGCCGCATAACGGTGCGCCCGGAACACCCAGTTTTGTTTGTTGCCGTAAAGGGGGCTCGGAGTAATGTATGGGTTGTTGTATTCCCACACGGTTTCGCCTTCGCGGGTAATTTCGAAAAATCGCCCATAGCCGCCTTCGCAAATCAGCGTATTGCCGTTCGGCAGGCGATCGGCGCCGCTTATAAAGGGGCTCCAAAAATTCAAAACCCGCTTGTCCCGGTACTCCCATACGGTCTTGCACGTACGCGGATTGATTTCCAGGATACGGGAAAACGGATGCGGCAACGAAGTCATCTGGCCGTTGGCAAACAGCAGGATATTCTTATTCGGCAGGATATGGGGGTCATGCTGGCCGCCCCAAGAATCGTCACGCATTTCCCATTTGATTTTCTTAGTCTTTCGGTCGACGATCAGGATCGTGTTGATAACGCGAAATCCGATCATGTAATCGCCGTTCGCCAGCGGCACCAGCGTGTTGGCATGGCCGAATTCCTCGCGCGGATAAAGCGCCATGATCGGATACTTTTCCACTTGCATGTGTTCCCAGCAGCGCCACTCCCAGACCACTTCGCCGGCCTGGTTCACCTCGCGGATCACGTCGCCGTAGATATGCCCGTCTTCGGCGGTCGAGCCCTTGATGCCGCCCTTGACGCGCGGGTGGACTTTTTTGGGGATTGTCTGCCAGGCGATATAGGCGGTGTTGCCGTTGGCCAGGCGGCGCGCATCGTGGTGTTGGTAGATATCAACATGCTCCCACACCAAATTACCGTCCCAATCATATTCCCGGAGCCGCCCGCCGCGCGCGATCACCACCGGAAGAACGCCTCCGCCAAACTCGCTGATGAACAGATTGCCGTTGTCGAGCAGCATGGCATGGTTGATACCGCCTTCGTACAGCGCCCAGCGATGCACCACATCACCCGCCATGTTGAGCAGATAGGCATGGGTGCCGCGTATCGGTGAATATAAAGTGAAGCCCTTGAAGGTTTTCGATTTTTTGTGGATGGAAACGCCCGGTTGGGGGAGATGGGGCATAAGGCCTCCTATTGTACCTGTGGAAGTCAGCTAATCCGGAATTCGAACCGGGTATACGAACCCCGGCACCTCAATTCAAGACACAGAAGCCGGCACGGCAATTGCCGGAAACCGATTGGCGGCCCATTGTCCCGGGCCGCCGTCGGCTAGGCCATGCCAAGACTGACGCGAGCCAGCCAACCGGACCATCCCTGGCTCGCACAAAGACCGTGCCAAGCTCGACGCCCGCGTGGCCGAGCATACTCCGCCGAAGCGGCCACTTCGGCTGCGCAGGCCGGGCCCAACCAACCCCACGCGGGCTGATCAGATCGTGCGACATGCGACACCTCGAAAGGGGCATGGACATGATGGTCATTTATGGACATTGATGGACATCCACGGACATTTCCCGAACGTTATTCACCACCGAGACAATGAGACGGTGAGGTGAAAAAAACGGCGCGGTCCTCCAAATAATAATCTCACTGCCTCACTGTCTCCGTGGTTATTTCTTCTAAAATGCGACACCCGAACCTCGATTCCACCATACCGTTTCATCATCAATCCTACCGTTTCATACCTAATCGGCGCAGCCCCACATGGGGATGGCAGGGTCGGCCATGTGGGCGTCAGTCTTGGCACCTCGATAACTAATGCGCACCAGTAGCCACAAACATGGACACTGCCCAGCCGGGCTGCGCCCCTACCATTCACAATGTCCAAGGATACGCAGTATAGAACATATAGGGAACAATTGCAAGGAATTTCGGTGGTTCGGCGGGTGGAATCACGTGGAAGATCGTGCCTAAAAGTATACTATCACCGTATTGCCCAGGCACTATAATCCTTGCGATCCTGGCCATCCCGGCCCCCCCCCGGAACCCCCAGGAATAATTAAGTATTGTGTCTCTGGAACTTCCCTGGAACTTCCCGGAATTGTGTGTCCCCGGAATTGTGTCCCCGGAATTACCCAATTACCCGATTACATTTCCTTCAGTGGGTGAGTAACTGCTAATCGATCTTCATCAGCCGAAAAGGTGAAAACTTCTAGCGCAACGGTATAAATTGGTGACCCTGGTGTGTGTTTTTTTGTTTTGGCCGTAGCATTCAAAAGAAGTTCTTTCATCCTTGCCACATTGCCCCTTGCCGATTGTAACGCCCGTCTTTCGGGACCGTCGTAGTTTCCTAGCCTTCTATCCAACTCATCTTTTTCCTGATATTGGGCCAGATAATTTTCTCGTTGGTCTATTGGAACATCCAGGTCGGCCTTGTAATCGAAAAGTGGAATTGAAGGTATGAAGCCAGGATAGAAAACTCCGTGTAGCATCGGGTCAATTTTAGCGCCCCAACTATCAAAAAAATTCAGATGAAGATGTGGAAAGCGAGTGCCAGACTCACCAACAAAAGCTATTACATCTCCCCTTTTCACTGGATCACCTACTTTAAGAGCGTGATTGTGATCCGATATATGAAGATACTGTGATGAAAACCCGCCTACGGCACGACGATGCTCCAGTGATATGAAATCACTGCCGTGACTTGTTCGATTAACTGCAACTACAACACCATTCGCAATTGCAATTATTGGCTCCCCGGTTGGACCACCCCAATCGATTCCGCGATGCTGGTCAAAGATCGTGCCCTGTGTGGCATAATAGTCCTTTAGTACGCTTCCCCTGTATGTAGAAATGCCCCTACCTGTAACGGGATCATCCTTTGTTGGTTCTTGGTTATAAGTGTAGGCTCTTTTCACTAGGCTGGTACTGCCACTGGATTGACATGCAGCAAATAATCCGGCCGTGCCGACCATCAGCGCGATTTTCCCCGCACCTTTCACCACTTGCCTTCGTGTGAATTCCATTTGAATGCACTCCTATTCAGGAATTAAGGGGACACAGGAATTAAGGGGACACATTTATTATCCCTAGGGGGGGTAGTTGCGCGCAATCACGCGCAAGATCGCGCCTGAAAGTAGACTTTCACCGTATTGCCACCGTATTGCACCGTATTGCAGAAGCCCGCAAGAAAATTACACCGTATTGTAACTCGATCCGGCAACCGGGTAGAATATTCCGGCAAACCATCGATCGCCGTTGGCGAACCGGGCCGCCCATTGCAGCCGATTACGATGGGGTGTCCATTTGGCGGGTGTCCCATGGGCGAAACTGAATTGGAACCACCGAAGCGCAGACCCAAGACGGCCATGGTGCTCTACGTGCTATCCACCTGGCTGTACATATTCTTCGTCGCCTTCCTGCTCATGGTGTTGCTCGAGGTCTGGAAGGGGATCGAGTTGCTCGCCTTCATCAACGATTATTGGTTCTCCTTCGGCGGCCTGCGCGAGGTGATCGCCTATGCCATCCTTTGCCTGGTGGTCGGACGGATTTTGGATGTCACCGCCAAACGCCTGAATCCGCGGCTAAAGTTTGCCTGGCGCGGCTGGCACTATCCTGAATAGATGGCCAAAATAGAGCGTCCGCTTATTCGGCGGCCTGGTCTTCGGGCGGGCTCAGCCCTTTGATGACGAAATCGATTTCCGCCAAGCCATCCAGGAGCACCGACTTTTCAGCCTCGTTGAGGGCCATCAGCGGCGGGCGCACGGCGTTCCAGACCGGATCGCCGGAAAAATGCGCGACCGCCGCTTTCAAAGCCGGGATCATCGGAACCCGCATGTAACGTTCGCGGACCGCGTCCAGCGCCGCCTGCTTGTCTTCGGCGTCCGGGTCTTGCCAGGTTTGAAAGAGATCGTGGATCGCCGCCGCATTGACGTTGGCGGTCGCCGAGATGCAGCCGGCGCCGCCACCGCGCATATTCGCCAGCAGGAAGGATTCGGCGCCGGCGAAAATGCGGAAATCGTCCCAGCCGGCGTCGAGCATGGATTTGGTATTCGACCAATCACCGGAACTGTCCTTGATGCCGACCACCGTTTCCGGATAGGCCTTGATCAGCCGTTCGATAAGAGCGACCGACAAGGGCACCTGCGATATCGGCGGGATCTGGTAGAGATAGACCCGCAAGTTATCGTCGCCGACGCGTTCGATGGCTTCCGAGAATGCCGCGAAAAGCCCGTCGTCGCTGACCCCCTTGTAATAGAAGGGCGGCAGCATCAGAACGCCGCCGCAGCCGGCCTGCACGGCATGATTGGTCAAGCGCACCGTATCGGTGATGGCGCAGCATCCGGTTCCCGGCATCATCCGCTCCGGGCTGATGCCGGCTTCGATCAGCTTGTCGATCAGCTCCAGTTTTTCATCGGTGGAGAGGGAATTTGCCTCGCTGTTGGTGCCGAACACCGCCAACCCGACATCCTGGTCCAGAAGCCAGCGGCATTGCCGGATCAAGCGCCCGGCATCGGGCGCCAGGCCGGCGCCGAAGGGCGTAATAACCGGCGTCAGGACGCCTGAAATTCTGTCGGGTGCGGTCATGACGGTTTCTCCTGGTTGGCGTAGCGGGGTGAACGGTGGTAAAGGCGCCATCGACTAACTATCTATGGTATGAAAATTGCAGTGACAATGAAAGTAGCCCCATATCAGTTAAGCGAATATCGAGACTAAAATGATCAAAACGAAACGGACCGGGGCCGGTGGCCGACCTTAGGCTTGCCCGCAAGGTCGGCGCGCCGAAGATCGACGGCGCGTTTTATTCCCATGCCCGGCATGACGTGCGCTCGCCGCTGACCGCTATCCTTGGCTTCGCCGAATCCATGGACGAGGGAATATATGGTCCGCTCGGACATGAAAAATATGCCGAGTACGCGCGCGCAATCCTTGAATCGGGCCGCGGGCTGGAACGGTTCCTGAGCGCCCTATTGGCGATCCTTTCCCTTGATGCCGGCGAACTTTACCTCAATGAAGACGAATGTTCGGTCGAGCATCTGTTCGACGAGTTGAAAGCGAACTGGAATTCTGAGGCGGGTGATTGGAACATCGCCTTGGAATTCGCATCAGATGCCGACTTGCCGAACCTATACGCCGACCGGCATCGATTGCTGCAGGCGCTGGATTGCATTGTGGAAAACGCCTTGCGCTTTACCGGCGCCGGCGGTCGCGTGGCGATATCGGCGGCGACGGATGCCGCCGACGATCTTTTATTCGCGGTCAAGGATACCGGTCCCGGGTTAACCGATGAGGATATGGATACCGCGCTCCTGCCCTTTGGACGTATCGAAGGGGCGGCGGCGCATGATGGACCAGGGGGCGGGCCAGGGCCAGGGCTGGGGATCAATCTGGCGGCCGGGCTTATGGCGCTGCATCAAGGCACACTATCGATCTCCAGCGTTCCCGGCCAGGGTACGCGCGCCGAGCTGACGATCCCGAAGGCACGCCTCAGGCCAGCCCCGGGCCAGCCAAAAGAATAAGAATCGGTTGCCAGCCTGAACCGAAATGTATATAAGGCGCCGGTTTTCAGGGGTGCCGCCCTAGAGCGGATAAAACGCTCAATAAACCGTAGCACAGAAATTTATTGAAAGAGGGGTTCGAGTTCATGGCGATCGAACGGACTTTGTCGATTATCAAGCCAGATGCAACACGCCGGAATTTAACCGGTCAGATCAATGCCAGGCTGGAAGAAGCGGAACTCAGGATTGTCGCGCAAAAACGCGTTCGCCTGACGCTTGATCAAGCCCAGGCATTCTATGACGTACACAAGGAACGCGCATTTTTTGAAGATCTTTGCAATTTTATGATTACCGGCCCGGTCGTCGTACAGGTTCTGGAAGGCGAGGATGCGATTGCCAAGAACCGCGAAGTTATGGGAGCGACCAACCCCGCCAATGCCGATGAAGGCACCATCCGCAAGGATTTCGCGGAAAGCATCGAAGCCAATTCAGTACATGGTTCCGATGCAACGGAAACGGCGGTCCGCGAAATCTCCTTCTTTTTCAGCGAACTGGAAATCGTCGGTTAGGCTTCGGATTATCCCGGCGGATTGATCAGCACTTCAGATGGCGCTTCGGCGCCATCGACGATCACGCGCGCGCCATCGACGCGGACGCGGCCCTCGGCGATCAGGCGCAGCGCCAGCGGATAAATCCTGTGTTCTTCGGCCAGAACCCGCGCCGCCAGGGTTTCGGGCGTATCGTGTCCGGCGATTGGCACCGCCGCCTGCACGATGATCGGGCCGTCATCCATCGCCGGCCGGACGAAATGGACGGTGCAGCCGGTGAAGCGTACGCCGGCCTCGATGGCGCGTTGGTGCGTATCAAGGCCCTTGAACGCCGGCAGCAGCGACGGATGAATGTTGATCAGACGGTCCAGCCATTTCCCGACGAAGCCGTCGGTCAGAAGCCGCATAAATCCGGCCATGCACACGAAGTCGGCGCCGGCCTCGAGCAGCGCATCATTGACGGCGTCTTCGAAGGCTTCGCGCCCGCCGAATCCCCTGTGATCGATGACCTGGTTCGAAATGCCCGCCGCTTCGGCGCGTTCCAAGCCTTGAACCCCGGCGACATTGGAAATGACGGTGACGATTTCGATCGGAAGGGAGCCGGCCTGGCAGGCGTCGATCAGCGATTGCAGATTGCTGCCGCGCCCGGAAATCAATACGCCGACGCGCATCATGTCCAGACTTCTCCATGTTCGTGGATATAGACAGCCGGTCCATATTCCTCGCGCTCCACGACCTGACCGATGGGTGTTACGGTTTCGCCTTCGCTTCCGAGCCGCTCCGCCACCTCGGCGGCATCATCGGGCGCGGCGATGGCGGCCATGCCAATGCCGCAGTTGAAGGTACGAAACATCTCGGCGTCGGCAACGCCGCCCTCGGCGGCAAGCCATTTGAAAACCGGCGGGATGTCCCACGCCTTGGCGAAAAGTTCTATGCCAAGCGCGTCAGGCAGGATGCGCGGCAGGTTATCGGGCAAACCGCCGCCGGTAATGTGGGCCAGCGCCTTGACGCCGCCGCCGCGTATGGCGGCGAGACAGCTCTTGACGTAGATGCGCGTCGGCCGGAGCAGCACATCGCCGAGGCCAGCGCCTGGTTCGAAGGTTGCCGCGCCAGCCAAATCCGCGCCGCCCGATTCGACGATGCGGCGCACCAGGGAATAACCGTTGGAATGGATGCCGTCGGATGCCATCCCGAGCACGACGTCGCCAGGTTCGATATCGCCGGTCGGCAGCAAGGCGCCACGTTCGGCGGCGCCGACGGCGAAACCGGCGAGGTCGTAGTCCCCGGCTGCATAAACGCCGGGAAGCTCCGCCGTTTCTCCGCCGATCAGGGCGCAGCCCGCCAAACGACAACCTTCGGCAATTCCGGCGACGATATCCGTATCGGCTTCGGGATCGAGTTTGGAGGTGGCGAAGTAATCCAGGAAAAAAAGCGGCTCGGCGCCTTGAACCACAAGATCGTTGACGCACATGGCCACCAGATCGATACCAATGCTGTCGTGCCTTCCGATTGCGGCGGCAATTTTTAGTTTTGTGCCAACCCCGTCGGTGGCGGCGACCAGGATCGGATCGGTGAAGCCGGCGGCGCTGGTATCGAACAGACCGCCAAAGCCGCCAATGCCGGAAACCACGCCGGGCCGGGCCGTTGCGGCCGCCAGCGGCTTGATGTTGTCGACGAAACGCTGGCCGGCGTCGATATCGACGCCGGCGCCGCGATAGGACAATCCGTTATTTGCCTTCTCCGACGAGATGGCGGAAATCCTTTTACCAGTGTACCGTGGTGCTAAATTACAGGACGCTTGAGGCCAAGACCAGAATTGATGCGAGGTTGATTGCAATGACTAGTACGCCCCAGCGTAAATCCCGACCCCCTACGACGGCCTTCCGGGGTCATCCGGCAAGGCGCGTGGGACGCCGTGATGCTGGCGCATCACAAGACCCGCGCAACGCGGTCCGGGGGCCTCGGAAGGCCGCCCGAAGGGTCGCTTTTCCCGTCCCCCGGGGTGTCGGAAGGGCTTGCCGATGGGCACCGCATCGCCCGCGCCCTCCCCTCCTACCGGGGAAACGGGAAAAGCGATCGTAGGGGGTCGGGACTTCCGCTGGGGCGTATTAGCCATCGCGCCCGGCCCATATTGACGGCTGGAACTCCGTAAATCGTTCAGCCGGCGGCTCTATTTGGGGCCTAGCCGGCGGCTGTGGCGATGGCCCAGAAATCGTCCGCCGACAGGCTGGCGCCGCCGACCAGGCCGCCGTCGACATCGGCCAGCGACAACAGCTCGGCGGCATTGCCCGGCTTCACTGAACCGCCATAAAGGATACGGCAGCCCGCCGCCGTCTGATCGTTGGTTATACCGGCCATGGTGGCGCGGATCATGGCATGCACGGCCTGAACCTCGGCGGCGGTCGGCGTGCGTCCGGTGCCGATCGCCCAGACCGGCTCGTAGGCGATCACCAAGTTGCCGGCATTTGCGCCATCCGGAACCGAACCCCGAGCTTGGCCGGCGACCACTTGGTTGGTTTCGCCGGCATCGCGCTGGGCTTCGGTTTCGCCGACGCAGACGATGGCGATCAGGCCTGCGGCGATGGCCGCCGCCGCTTTGGCATTCACCAAGGCATCGTTTTCGCCATGGTCGGCGCGGCGTTCCGAATGGCCGACGATGACGTGGCTGCAACCAAGATCGGCCAGCATCGCGGCTGAAATATCGCCGGTGTGGGCGCCGGAGTCATTGAAATGGCAGTCCTGGGCGCCGAGGAATATACCGCTATCGGCAATGGCGGCGCCGACGGCGGTAAGGAGGGTGGCGGGCGGGCAAAGCAGCATCTGGAAGCCACCGCCGCCCTTGGCTTGCATCCGCCCGGCGAGATCCTCGGCGCGCTCGGCCCCATCTTCGAGGCGGCCGTTCATCTTCCAATTACCGGCGATCAGTGGTGTGCGCTGCTGGCTCATGCTCAAGCGTTCAATAGCACAACCCGGACCGTCTGACCACATATGGGCAAGCCGGGAAATAATCCAGATTTAAATCGGTGACAGTTTACTTTTAGTGGCTTGCCTGGTGCGATTGCCCTTGCGGTGATCTGCTTTTGTTCTATATAGCGTTTAGCTCTTTTCATCTTGGATATGGCGCGCGAACAGGCCACTTAGTCCGGAAAAACCGGTAGGAAAAGGTATGAAACGGTAGCAATGATGATGAAACGGTATGGTGGATTTTTGGGAAATGTGTCGCAAAAGACAAAGAATTACCACAGAGGGCACAGAGGTCACAGAGAAGGAATAATGCACTTCGCGCGAAAAAGATCTCTGTGACCTCTGTGATCTCTGTGGTGAAAAACTTCGGGAAATGTCCGTGGATGTCCATGAATGTCCATAAATGACCGTCATGTCCATGCCATTTTTTTCTGAAAACTGTCGCACAATGGGCGCAACGCGCATGGGGATTTTCTAAATCTGGCTCCAGTGTTGCGGCGGGCCGATCACGCTCTTATGATGCCGCCGCCGCCGGCGGCGGCGATATATTGGACTTGAAATCGCCTTTCAATAGGCTGCCGTAAACGGCATCGGACTGGGACCAAGAAATGTTCGGAAGTTTTCGCGAAGCACTGATATCCATTGGCGCCAAGATATTGCTTGTCATCCTGGTTCTCAGTTTCGCCGTTTGGGGAATCGGCGATCAATTGAATTTCGGCGCCGGCGGCGGCAATACGGTGGCCACGGTGGGCGAAACCGAGATTCCCCGCCGTGAATATGATGCCGAGGTGCGCCGGCAGACATCGCGTCTGCGCCGCGCCTTGGGAGATGCCCTAACCGACGAACAGCTGCGCGCCATGGGGGTCAACCAACGGGTGCTGGAAAGCATGGTGCAGAGCGCCGTGTTCGTCGAGGGCGCCCGCGATTTGGGACTGTTTGTCGCCGAGGACACGATTGCCCGCGAGATTAAAACCGATGCGCGTTTTCAAGGCGCGAGCGGCCTGTTCAACCGCGACCGGTTCAACCGTATCATGTACGACAACGGCTACAGCGAGGGCGCCTTTATCGAAATTTTCCGCGCCGATATGATGCACACCCAGCTATTGAGCGGTATCGCAAGCGGACAAACGGCGCCCAAAACCCTGGTCAACGCCATTCACGCCTATCGGATGGAGCGCCGCATCGCCGAGGTGGTCAGCATTGCCAATAAAAAGCTGGCAACCGTTGCCGCGCCGACGGAAGGCGAGATTGCCAAATACCACAAAGACAATGCCGCCCGCTTCACGGCGCCGGAGTTCCGGGATTTCACCCTTGTCAGGCTGCAGATCGAGGATGTGTTGGATGAGGTCGCGGTCGCGGAAGAAAAAATCCGCGCCGCCTATGACGAACGTTTGAACGAATTCAGCCAGCCGGAACGGCGAAAAATCAAGCAAATCCTGGTCGCCACCGAGGAGCTTGCCAGGAAAGTGCACGGCGAACTCGGTTCCGGAGGCGATTTTGACAAGGTCGCCAAGGAAACCGCCAAGGCGGATCCGGCGAGCCTCGATCTCGGCGAGTTGTCGCGCGCCCAGGTGCCGCTGCCCGAATTGGCCGATGCCGCCTTTGGCTTGGGCAAAGGCGCGTTCAGCCAGCCGGTCAAGACGGTGCTCGGCTGGCATATCCTGAAAGTCACCGATGTCAGCCCGGCCAAGCAGAGCAAATTCGAAGACGTGCGCGCCCAGTTGAAAAATGAAATCGCGAAGGAATTGGCGGTCGATGCGCTCTACAATTTATCCAACAAGTTCGAGGATTCGATGGGCGGCGGCGCCACCCTGGTGGAAGCCGCCCGGGGGTTGAGTTTCAAGCCGAAAAGGATCAAGGGAGCCAGCCGTGCCGGCAGCGATGACAATGGCAAGGCAATCGCCGGTCTCGATGCGGAAGTGCTGCGCACCTTGTTCGAGACCGATGAGAATACCGACAGCGCCTTGGTCGATGCCGGCGAGCGCGGCTATTTCATGCTGCATGTGGATAAGGTCACGAAACCGGCGCTGCGCCCGCTTGCCAGGGTCAGGGCCGCGGTCGCCGAGGCGCTGCTGCGCGAGAGAAGCGCCGAGGCGGCGGGCAAAAAGGCCGAAACCCTGCTCGGCGAAATCAAATCCGGCAGAAGCCTCGCCGAGGTGGCCAAGGCGCATGGCGTTAAGGTGCGGACCAGCAAGCCTTTCACGCGCACCGGCGAAGGTTTGCAAAGCCGCCTGCCGGGTGATCTGGTCGCCGCCTTATTCAGCGCCAGGCGCGGCGACGCGGCGGCAAGCCAGGCCGGCGAGGAACAGGTGATCGCCGTCTTGAAGGATATCCGGCGCGCCAACCCGCTGGCCGATAAGGAAGGCGTGGCGCGCATCGCCGAGCAATTGAACCAGGGCATCGGCGGTGATTTGACCGCCCAACTGGCGGCGGCTCTGCGTAATCGGCTTGGCGTTTCGGTTAACCAGGTGGCGATCGAACCGGCGTCACGCCCGTAACATGCGCGCCGAGCCCGAATTCGAGGAATTCGAAGCGGCTTATGCCGCCGGCAGGCCCCAGGTTGTCTCGACCCAGATCATCGCCGATCTGGAAACGCCGGTGTCGGCGATGATCAAGCTCTCCGATGGCGCCCCCAACAGTTTTCTCCTGGAATCGGTGGAAGGCGGAAATATCCGGGGCCGCTATTCGTTTATCGGCATGCAGCCGGATTTGATCTGGCGCTGCCATGGCAATACCGCCGAGATCAATCGCCGGGCGCTGCAAGACACGGAGGCGTTCACGCCCTGCCCGGTTTCTGAAATCGATGGCGCGCTGGCGTCATTCCGCGCCGTTTTGGCCGAATCGCGCATCGATTTGCCGGCCGGGCTGCCGCCGATGGCGGCCGGCCTGTTCGGTTATCTGGGCTACGACGCGGTGCGCCTCGCGGAGAACATTCCCGACACCAATCCGGCGGCGATGGATGTGCCCGACGGCCAGTTCCTGCGCCCGACCATCATCACCGTCTTCGACACCATCGAGGATATGGTGACCGTGGTCACCCCGGTTTGGCCCGATGCCGGGATTGCGCCGCGCGATGCCTTTGAAACGGCGCTGGCGCGCCTCGGCCGGGTGCTCATTGATTTCGATAAAAGCCTGGCCCACGGCGCCGATCTGGAAGCCGGCGGGTTCGGCGATCCGGTTTCCAATATGAGCGAGGCGGAGTTCTGCGAGATCGTCGCCAAGGGCAAGGAATATATCCTTAGCGGCGATGTCTTTCAGGTGGTCCTGTCGCAGCAATTTTCCCTGCCGTTCGATTTGCCGCCGCTGGCCTTCTACCGGGCGCTCAGGCGGATCAACCCCTCGCCGTTCCTGTTTTTCCTGGATTTCGGCGGCTTTTCCATCGTCGGCTCGAGCCCCGAGCTTCTCGTCCGCATGCGCGCCGGCCGGGTGACCATCCGGCCGCTGGCCGGCACCCGCCGGCGCGGCGCCGACGATGCCGAGGACCGCCGGCTGGCCGAGGAATTGCTGAACGATCCCAAGGAGTTGGCCGAACATCTGATGCTCCTCGATCTCGGCCGCAACGATGTCGGCCGCGTCGCCAAGGTGGGCAGCGTCGAGGTCACCGAACGCAACGGCATCGAACGCTATTCCCACGTCATGCATATCGTATCCAACGTCGAAGGCGATTTGGATGACGGGCTCGATGCCGTCGATGCCTTGCTGTCGGGCTTTCCGGCCGGCACCGTTTCCGGCGCGCCCAAGGTGCGGGCGATGCAGATCATCGACGAGCTGGAGACCTTGCGGCGCGGCATTTATGCCGGATGCATCGGCTATTTCGGCGCCAATGGCGACATGGACACCTGTATCGCGCTCAGGACGGCGGTGCTGAAGGACCAAAAGCTCTACGTCCAGGCCGGCGCCGGCATCGTCGCCGATTCGGACCCCGTCGCCGAGCACGAGGAATGCCGCAACAAGGCGATGGGCCTCCTGCGCGCCGCCGCCGAAGCGGTGCGCTTTTCGCAAAAGCCGAATTGACGCCCGGGCGAACCTTATTCGTTCAGAACAGATTGAAATAGTTGCTCGAACGCAGGTCCCGGAACAGATCGCCGATCACCGATTGCGGCAATCGCCTTGAATTCCGGGCGCGGCGGCGAGCAGACGGCCCAATTTAGACTGTAAATAAATCAAGGGCGGTTCTTTTATCACCGCTTCACCGCGTGGTTGGAGGGATGCGCCTGGCGGCTGGCCAGGTGCGAAACCGGCACCAGCCGGATGCCGCGTGCCGCCGCCGCCGGCAGCCATTCGGCAAGGATGTCCAGGGTCGCGTCCCTGGGGTGACCGATGGCGATGGCGGAGCCGGTGCGCCGCGCAATCTTCTCGGTTTTCGCCAAATTGCGCCTGACCGCGGCCAGTTCCGGCTGATTATCCAGGAAAACATCGCGGACGGCGGTGCGAATGCCCATGGAAAGTGCGATTTTTGCGCCGACGGACTTGGGCGAGGTGCGCGAATCGAGGAACAGGAGACCCCGCCGCTTCAGCTCCCGCAACACCAGGGTCATGTTTTCCGGATCGCTGGTGAATTTGCTGCCCATATGGTTGTTGACGCCGACGAAACCGGTGAATCTTCCCAGCTGCCAATTGAGGCGTTTCAAATTGACGTCCGGTTCGACATTGCGCAGCAGCACATTGGGGCCCGGATCGACGGCGCGGCTTTCCGCCTCCATATTGACATGCACCAACAGCTCGTGGCCCGCCGCCGCCGCCGCCTTGGCTTGTTTGGCCACATCATTGGCATAGACAAGAAAGGCGATAGTCAATGGCCCGGGCAGTGAAATGGCGCGCCGCGTCCGCTTGCGGTCGATCCCGGCGTCATCGATGACAATGGCTATTTTTATCGGTGTGACCGGCTCAATTTGGGGTTTTAACGGCTTTTCCGCCGGCGCCTGTCCCCGGATCGCGGCGGCCGGCCGGTCGGAATCGGGGGCAAATTGCGGCGCTGCCGGTGGCGGACGTTGGGCAACGATTTTTGGCGGAATTTCAAGGCCGATCGGGCCGATCGGGCCGCCCGGGGGGTCGAATACGAACCATGCGCCGGCGCCCACGGCGACGACCGCGGCAATGGCAGCAACGCCCAAAATTGCCTTCCGTTTGGGCTTCGCGCTTGATTTCGATGGGTCCGCCAGCGCCATGATTTGCTTCCAAACTTGTTATGGCGCCAAGGTTACGGGCTTCGGCGGCAAGGTCAATCGCCCAAGGTCAATTGCCGCTGCGATGCCTGCCCGCCAGATCGTCGATAATCGGGCAGTCGGGCCGCTCGTCGCCGTGGCAGCGGCGGGACAGGTCCAGCAAGGTCCGGCGGACCGCCTCAAGTTCGTCGATGCGCTGTTCGATTTCCGTTATATGCCGCGCGGTCAGGGCCTTGACCTCGGCGCTCGACCGGTTCCGGTCCTGCCAAAGGCCGAGAAGTTGGGTCACGTCCTTCAGCGAAAAGCCCAGTTTTCGCGCCTTGCTGACGAATCGCAGGGTCGCCACGTCGGTATCGCCGTAATCACGGTAGCCGCTCGCCCTGCGCGGCGGTTCGGGGATCAGGCCGATGCTTTCGTAATAGCGGATGGTCTTGGCGGTGACGCCGGTCAGTTCGGAGATATGCCCAATATTCATTACGATTCCAAAACAATCTATCTGCAAATGTAGTTGGGGTAGTTAAAGGCGCATCGTGCGCAGGCGAAGGGCATTGCCGATCACCGAAACGGAGCTCAAACTCATGGCCGCGGCGGCAATCATCGGGCTGAGCAGGATNCCGAAAAACGGGAACAAAATACCGGCCGCGATGGGAACCCCTATGCTATTGTAAATAAAGGCAAAAAATAGATTCTGCCTGATATTTCGCATGGTGTTGCGGCTCAGCCTGCGGGCACGCAGGATGCCCCTCAAATCGCCCTTGACCAGGGTCACGCCGGCGCTTTCCATGGCGATGTCGGTGCCGGTCCCCATGGCGATACCGACATCAGCGGCGGCCAGGGCGGGCGCGTCGTTGACGCCGTCACCGGCCATGGCGACGACGGCGCCCCCGGCGCGCAGGCGCTTGACCACCTCGCCCTTGCGTTCGGGCAAAACGCCGGCTTCCACCTCTTCGATATCGAGGGCGCGGGCGACAGCGCGGGCGGTTGTTTCCGAATCGCCAGTCAGCATGACAACCCGGATGCCAGCGGCGGCCAGGCCGTCTAACGCCTCGGGCGTGCTTTCCTTGACCGGGTCGGCCGCCGCCACAAGTCCGGCCACGGTGCCGTCGATAACCACGAACATCACGGTTTCGCCGTCTGCGCGTAATTCTTCGGCCCTGTCCGCCAAATCGCCGCCATCCACCTTCAGATATTCGAGCAGAGCGGCATTGCCGAGGGCGATGGCGCGACCCCCGATATTGCCGGTGACGCCCTTGCCGGTGATCGACTGGAAATCTCCGGCCGCGGGAATTTCCAGGCCTTTCAGTTCGGCCGCATCGATGATGGCAGCGGCGAGCGGGTGCTCGCTGCCTTTTTCGAGCCCGGCGGCGAGGCCAAGCACCGCGTCTTCGTCCAGTCCGCCGCCGCTGACAATGTGCGTCACGCGCGGCTTGCCTTCGGTCAGGGTGCCGGTCTTGTCGACCACCAGGGTGTCGACTTTTTCAAGGATTTCCAGGGATTCCGCGTCCTTGATCAGGACCCCGGCCTGGGCCCCGCGGCCGGCGCCGACCATGATCGACATCGGTGTCGCCAGCCCGAGCGCGCATGGGCAGGCGATGATCAGTACCGCGACCGCGTTGACGATGGCGAAGGCCAGCCGTGGTTCCGGGCCGACGCTGGCCCAAATGATGAAGGTCAGGACCGAAGCGGCAACCACGGCGGGCACGAAATAGCCCGATACGCTGTCGGCCAGGCGCTGTACCGGGGCGCGGCTGCGTTGCGCCTCGGCCACCATGCGCACGATCTGCGACAGGAGGGTTTCGCCGCCGACCCGCTCGGCGAGCATAACAAAACCGCCGGTTTGGTTGACGGTGCCGCCGGTCACCTTGGCGCCGGGGCCGACCTCGACCGGGATCGATTCGCCGGTGATCATCGAGGCGTCGACGGAGCTGGTGCCCTCCTCGACGACGCCGTCGGTGGGGATCGCCTCGCCGGGGCGCACGCGCAGCCGGTCGCCGGCCTTGATTTGATCGAGCGGCACATCTTCCTCGCCGCCGTCGGCGTTGATGCGCCTCGCCTCCTTGGGCGCCAGATCCAGCAATGCGCGGATCGCCCCCGATGTGCGTTCGCGGGCACGCAGCTCCAGCATCTGGCCCAACAGAACCAGGGTGGTGATCACCGCCGCCGCCTCGAAATAGATTGCCACCTCGCCGCTTGCATCGCGGAAGGTTCCCGGAAACAGTCCCGGAAACAGGGCCGCGACGGTGCTGTAGACGAAGGCGACGCCGNCGCCGATGCCGATCAGGGTGAACATATTGAAATTGCGGCTGACCAGCGACGACCAGGCGCGCTCGAAAAACGCCTGGGCGCCCCAGAGAACCACCGGCGCGGTTAGGATCAGTTGCGCATAGGCGTTGGTTTTATGGGAAATCAACTTAGAAATCGGCTGTCCCGGCAGCAAATCACCCATGGAAAGGATCAAAATCGGGATCGAGAGGGCCAGACAGACCCAAAACCGCTTGCTCATATAGATAAGTTCGGGGTTTTCCGTCTCGGCCAACGCCGCCAGCGGATCCATCGGTTCCAGCGCCATGCCGCAGATCGGGCAGCTTCCCGGTCCGACCTGCTCGATCTCCGGGTCCATGGGACAGGTATAGATGGCCGTGGGATCGCCCGCTTCCTCTTCCTGCTCCTCGGGATTCAGGTATTTTTCCGGGTTGCCGGCGAATTTCGTGCGGCAGCCGTCGCTGCAGAACCGGTAAGTAACGCCGTCCAGCTCGAAACTCGGCTTGTCCTTGCGCTTATCGACCTGCATGCCGCAAACCGGATCGGTGTCGTTCAGATAGGCCATCGGATCGGCTGAAAATTTGGTGCGGCAGCCATCACAGCAAAAATGATAGGTATCGTCCTCGAACTCGAAAAACGGTTTTCCCGCTTCGGTGTCGACCGACATGCCGCAGACGGGATCGGTGGCGAGATCGTCCGCTTCCTCCTCGGCGTCCGACGGCGATAGGTATTTCTCCGGATCACCCGCGAACTTGGTGCGGCAACCGTCGCAGCAGAACCGGTAGGTAACGCCGTCCAGATCGTAACTCGGCTTGTCCTTGCGCTTGTCCACCTTCATGCCGCACACCGGATCGGTATCGTTCAAATAGACCATCGGATCGGCTGAAAATTTTGTGCGGCAGCCGTCGCAGCAAAAATGATAAGTGTCTTCTTCAAACTCGAAAAACGGCTTTTCCGCTTCGGTATCGACCGACATGCCGCAGACTGGATCGGTGGCTTGCATGGGAGGCGCCTCACAAACTTTCCATTAAACTGGAAGGTTATCATGAACGTTACAGGCGGGGGAATGTCAACAATGATTTTGTGGAAAAACCGATCGCCGGCTGGGAGCAATCAGTTGCCTTGACCTGGCCCCGCTCAAGCGGCAATCTGCGGCCAAGCTCGAACCCGAAATTAAACTAATACATTAGGTTAATAAAGTATTATAACCATTTGTTATGTTGTTATTAATAGATAACTATGATAGCTTTGCCTACAACCTGAAGCACTGTTTCGGTGAACTTGGGGCGGAGGTTGCCGTGCACCGCAACGATGCCCTTACGGTGGACCAGGCGCTGGCGCTCGAGCCCGATGCCATCTGCTTGTCGCCGGGCCCGTGCGATCCAGATCGCGCCGGGATATGCCTGGATCTGGTCGCCGCCGCTGCCGGCCGTATACCCCTGTTCGGAGTCTGTCTCGGGTTTCAGGCGATCGGCCAGGTGTTCGGTGCCCGCGTGGTGCGCGCCCCTTTGCCGGTGCATGGCAAGTTGAGTGAAATCCGGCACGGCGGGAACGGCCTGTTCGAAGGACTGGAAAATCCCTTTTCGGCGACCCGCTATCATTCGCTGATGCTGGCCCGCGATGATTGGCCGGACGCATTGCAGATCACCGCCGAAACCGATGACGGCATCGTCATGGGCATCGCTCACAAAACGCTGCCCTGCTCCGGCGTGCAGTTCCATCCTGAAAGTATTGCTTCTGAACATGGTCACCGTCTGCTAGAAAACTTCCTCAAACTGGCTGGAATGGCGGGGATCGCCGCATGAGCGAACAAATGAACGGTCTCGCCAATGACTTGAAATTATCGATCGCCAAGGTGGCGTCGGGTGACGGGTTGTCGGTCGAGGAAGCCGAATTCGCCTTCAAGGTGATTATGTCCGGGGATGCGACACCCGCGCAAATCGGCGGTTTTTTGATGGGTTTGCGGGTGCGCGGCGAAAGTGTCGATGAAATCACCGGCGCGGCGCGCGCCATGCGCGCCAAATGTGCCGCCGTCGAAGCGCCCGAAGATGCCATCGACGTGGTCGGCACTGGTGGCGACGGCACCGGCACATATAATATATCGACCGGCGCCGCCATCGTCGTCGCCGGTGCCGGCGTGCCGGTGGCCAAGCACGGCAACCGGGCGCTGTCGTCCCGTTCCGGCGCGGCGGATGCGTTGCAGGCGTTGGGCCTTAATAACGAGGCGCCGTTCGAATTGATCGAGCGGGCGATAGCCGAGGCCAAAATCGGCTTCCTGATGGCGCCGCGCCATCACAGCGCCATGCGCCATGTGGCCGGTGCCCGGGTCGAACTTGCGACCCGCACCATCTTCAACCTGTTGGGCCCGATCTGTAATCCGGCCGGCGTCAAACGCCAGCTTACCGGTGTCTTCGCCCGTGAATGGGTGCAGCCGCTGGCCCAAACCCTCGGCAATCTGGGCAGCCAGCGGGCCTGGGTGATGCATGGCTCGGACGGCAGCGACGAGTTGACTACCACCGGCGTTTCCTATGTCGCCGAATTGAAGGATGGCACGGTCAGTACCTTCGAGATTACGCCCGAGGATGCCGGCATCGGGCGCGCCGCGCCGGAAGATTTGAAAGGCGGCGAATCGGAAAAAAATGCCGCCGCGATCACCGCCCTGTTGGCCGGCGAGCACGGTCCCTACCGCGACATCGTGCTCTATAACGCCGCCGCCGCGCTCTACGTCGCCGGCGCCGCCGGCGAGATCAAGGAGGGCGTCGCCATGGCGATCGAATCCATCGATAGCGGCAAGGCCAAGCAGGCGCTGCGGAAAATGCTGGCGATCACCGCGGATGACAGCGGAGCCGGCGCATGAGCGATGTCCTGGTCCGTATTTGCGATCAAAAGCGCCAGCATGTGGCCGCGCGTAAGGCCGAAAAATCTGAGCAAAATCAATTGGATATGGCCCGCCAAGCGCCGCCGCCGCGCGGCTTTGCCGATGCCCTGGAACGGAGCGTCGCCGATGGCCGCTTTGGGCTGATCGCCGAGATAAAAAAGGCATCGCCGTCGCACGGGCTGATCCGCGCCGATTTCGATCCGGCGGGCCTGGCCAGGGCCTACCGGAACGGCGGCGCCAGCTGTCTCTCGGTGTTGACCGATACGCCTTTCTTCGAAGGCGAGGACGGGCATCTGGCCGCCGCCCGCGCCGCCGTCCCGCTGCCGGCCTTGCGCAAGGATTTCATGGTCGATCCCTACCAGATCGCCGAGGCGCGGGCGATCGGCGCCGATTGCGTGCTGATCATCATGGCGGCGCTCGATGACGCCCTGGCGGCGGAGATGAAAGCACTCGCCGAGGAATTGGGCATGGATGTGCTGATCGAGGTTCACGACGAAGCCGAAACCGAACGCGCGCTCCGCCTCGGACCCCGGCTGCTCGGTATCAACAACCGTAACCTGAAGACCCTGAACACCGATCTGGCGACCACCGAACGGCTGGCCCGCATGGCTATCGATGGGGCCGGCGACGGAGTAACGCTGGTCAGCGAATCCGGTTTATCGCAACCGGCGGACCTGCAACGCATGGCGGCGGCCGGCGCCAATTGTTTCCTGGTTGGCGAGGCATTGATGCGCAACCGCGATGTGGAAGCGGCGACCCGCGCCCTCCTCGGACTGGACGCCGGGATCGAGAAAAAGGCGGTCTCCCTATGAGTGAGCTTACCCATATCGATGCCGACGGTAACGCGGTGATGGTCGATGTCTCGGAAAAGGAAGCGACCGAACGCATCGCCGTGGCCGCCGGCTCGGTCATCATGCGNCCCGAAACCCTGGCCCTGATCACCGGCGGCAGCGTCAAAAAAGGCGACGTGCTGAGCGTCGCGCAGCTGGCCGGCATCATGGGGGCGAAACGGACGCCCGATCTTATTCCTCTCTGCCACCCCCTCAATCTGAACTCGGTTTCCGTCGAACTGGCCTGCGATGCGGACCGGGGCGCCGTCGATATCACCGCCACCTGCAAATTGACCGGCAGGACCGGCGTCGAAATGGAGGCGCTGACCGCGGTTTCGGTCGCCGCCCTCACCGTTTATGACATGGTCAAGGCGGTGGACCGGGGCATGGTCATTGAAAATATCCGCCTGGTTCATAAATCCGGCGGAAAATCAGGGACTTATGATGAACCAGCCCGATGACGGCATGATCTCGGTGGCCGAGGCACGGGCCGCCGTCCTGGCCGGCGTGCAGCCCCTGAACGCGGAAGAAGTCGGTATTGCCGAGGCGTTCGGCCGGGTTTTGGCCCAGGATGTGGCGTCGCGCATGACCCAGCCGCCGGTGGCGGTATCCTCGATGGACGGTTACGCGGTGCGCGGCGAAGATCTGGGATCGTTGCCGGCGACCCTGAAATTGATCGGCGAATCGGCGGCCGGCGTCGGCTTCGAAGGCAGCGTCGGCGCCGGTGAAACGGTGCGTATTTTTACCGGCGCGCCGCTGCCCGACGGCGCCGACGCCATCGTCATGCAGGAAGACACCGACGCCGGCGGCGATCAGATCACCATCAAGGAAGCGGCGCCGCCCGGGCGCTTTGTACGCCCCGCCGGGCTCGATTACCGCTCCGGCGAAATCCTATTGGAGGATGGAAAACGGCTGAATTCAAGGGATATTGCGCTGATCGCCGGGATGAACGTGCCGTGGCTGAAAGTTTTCCGCAAACCCCGGGTGGCGATCCTGTCGACCGGCAATGAACTGGTCCTGCCCGGCGAGCCGATGGCCCGCAACCAGATCGTCAGTTCCAACAGCATTGGCCTCGCGGCGTTCATTACCGNCGCCGGCGGCGTGCCGGTCAATTTGGGCATTGCGCGCGACGATCCGCAGTCATTGATCAACAAACTGAAAGGCGTGCGCGCCATGGATATGCTGGTCACCATCGGCGGCGCATCGGTCGGCGATTATGACCTGGTCAAGCAGGTGCTGGGCGGTGAAGGCATGAATATCACCTTCTCCAAGGTCGCCATGCGCCCCGGAAAACCGCTAATTTTTGGCGAAATTCATGGAACACCGATGCTCGGATTGCCGGGTAATCCGGTGTCCGCCGGCGTCACCGCGGCATTGTACCTGAAACCGGCCCTGGACGTTATGCTCGGCATCAGGCTCGTGGACCGGCCCGCCGAAACGGCGGTTCTCGGCTGTGATCTTGGGGAAAACGACCGCCGCCAGGATTATCTGCGTTCGCAGCTGGGCTTCAACGAGAAAGGCGAATTGACGGCGACGCCGTTCGGCAAGCAGGACAGTTCCATGCTGGCCCTGTTTTCGAGGGCCGATTGCCTGGTCGTGCGCCTGCCCCACGCGGCGGCGGTCAAGGCCGGTGAACGGGTCGAGATTGTGCGCTTGGATCCGTCCGCCTAATCGTGGATCGGGGCCGTCACAAGCCCAATCCAGCTAGGTAATATGCCGATCAGGTGAGCGCAAATTGGACCGCGCCAAAAAAAAATACAAAAAAAATCAAAATACCCCCTTGACGCGGGGCCGGAACCAAACTAGAACATATATATACGTTTTGGTTTTGTTCCAGATTTTGTGGGTTGCCGGGTTAAACCGTCTAAATAACTCATTTTCATGGTTTGGAGCCGACCGAAACGACCATATCAGCCATTTTACGCTGGAGATACGGCATGTTGACCAAAAAACAATATCAACTTATCACTTATATCGATCAAAGGTTGAATGAAACCGGAATATCGCCCTCATATGACGAAATGAAGGATGCCTTGAACCTCAAGTCCAAGTCCGGCATTCACCGGCTCATCACGGCTTTGGAAGAACGCGGATTTATCCGCCGTCTGCCGCATAAGGCGCGCGCCCTGGAAGTCCTGAAACTGCCTGAAAATTTGGCGCTGGCCGGCAAAACCGATGTGCCGCTGACCGTGGTCAAGGGCAAATTCGATGCGCCGGGCGAAAGCCTGCCGGCATCCGCCAACGATGCGGTGGAATTGCCGCTTTTGGGGCGCATCGCCGCCGGCACCCCGATCGAAGCCTTGCGCGACACCAACCGGATCGAGGTTCCGCCCTCGCTGCTCGGCAAGGGGGAGCATTATGCCCTTGAAATTGAAGGCGATTCGATGATCGAAGCCGGAATCAATGACGGCGACACGGTGTTGATCGAACGCTGCGATAACGCCGACAATGGCGCCATCGTGGTCGCCCTGGTGGATGGCAATGAAGTGACCTTGAAGCGGTTGCGCCGCAAGGGCGATTCGATTGCCCTCGAACCCGCCAACAAGGATTTTGAAACCCGCATTTTCGGCCCTGACCGCGTCAATGTGCAAGGCCGCCTGGTCGGTTTGATGCGCAAATACTGATCCCCACTCTCCCCCTACCATCCCCTTGCATGGCGCGCCCGGCTAGTGACCGGGCGCGCCATTTTGATTGTTAAAAACCGGTGCTGCGCGCCGATGCGCTAGCGCGACCCCGAGCGCCGGCTGGCCCGGCGGGCAACCCAGGGGCGCTGGCCGCGCGCCTGATTAACGCTAAGCACCCGCGCGCCGCGGTTCGACAGCCAGACGGCGTGGGTTCCGTTTCGCCACAGATCAAAACGGTCGATCACGGTATGCGCCGACGGGCAGGCCCAGGGCACCGGTTCCATGCTGACTACCAGATCGGCGCGCCGGCAGTCCTCGGGCAGGGCCTGGGAATCGGTGATCAATGCCACCGTTTGATCCTTGACCCGCCAGATACAGCCGAGGCGGTCGCACATTGGGTTGGCGGGCCTCGGCGCCGGGCGCCGTTTAAGAAATTCCGCCCGCTTCTCGGTAAGGCCGGCGCGGCGCAGCCAAACGCCGCGGCTAAAGCGGGCGGCGGTACGCGACGACAGGTGCAAGCGGCCATCCTCGGTCAACAATGCGAACAAGCGTCCATTGCCGTCGATCAGCAGATCCGGCGGCCGCACCAGCAACAGCGACAGTAATCCGCCAATGATACCGATGCCGCCCAAATAGCGCCGCCGTCCGCGCCAGATACATAGCCACAGGCCGCCAAGCGCGATGGCGATCAGCCCGGCAACCGGCAAGGCGCCAACGGCAACCACGGCGGCCTCTTGGCCGGCCACGAATTGAGCCACGGCGATCACGGTGTCTATGCCCCAACCCATTGGAATCAATGCAATTTTTTCCAACCCGAAGGGCATCAAAAACATCCCGAGAATGGCAAACGGCATGATCCAAAGGGTGGCCATCGGCACGGCGGCAATATTCGCGGCAAGGCCAAGCACCGCGATCCGGTTGAAATGATGCACCGCGAACGGCGCCGTCGCGATGGTGGCGATGACGGTGGTCAGCGCGATACCGGCAAGATAAAGGATGGCGCGCTTGCGCCAGTTGCTTTCGGTGCGGGCGCGCAAATCCCTGCCCCATCCTTCGTAGGCCGCGATCAACGCGACGACGGCGGCGAAGGACATCTGAAAGCTCGGGCCGAGCATCGATTCGGGCCTGAGCAAAAGAATGACAAAGGCGGCAATCGCCACCAGGCGCATGGAAATACCCTGGCGGTCGAAGATGACGGCGGTCAGGATCAGGCCGATCATCACGAATGCCCGCTGCGTCGGTACCGTCGCACCGGCGAGGAGTGCATAGAAAAATGCACCGCAGATGGCGAAAAACGCCGCCCATTTCTTGATCGGATAGGTCAGCGCCAGCGCCGGCAGGAGCGCCAGCAGGGCGCGCAGGCCAAAGAACAAAAGTCCGGCCACCAATCCCACATGCAGACCTGAAATCGCCAACAGATGGGCGATCCCGGAATCCCGGAATGCCTGCAGCACGGGTTTGGGAATGGCGCTGCGGTCGCCGGTGATCAGAGCCGCGGCGACGGCGCCCGCATCACCGCCAATCGCGCCGCGGATGCGCGTCGAAATGGTTTGCCGCATCCGCTGCCAGATTTGACCAAGACTCATTTGCGAACCGATGCCGCCACCGTCGTTACTGGCTTCGTTGCCGGAAAGCTTCTCGGCGCCGCCGAAGGCAAACCCGGTGGCGCCGATCCCGGCGAAATAGAGGGAACGCTGGAAATCATAGGCGCCGGGCATGGCCGGCGGCGGCGGCGGTCCGATGCGCGCCCGCATCCGGACCCAATCGCCCGGCAGGACATTCGGCGGCGCGCGGCGCAGCCTGATGCGGACCCGCTCTGGCGTCCGGGCGGCGCCAAGACCCGCGATGCGCACCCGCGACAAGGTCAGCCGGGCGCCATCGGGAAAAATCTCGGAGCGCGCCACCTGGCCGCTTATCGACGTCGGGCCGATTTGCCGATCGAGGATGATATGGCGCGTCTCGAAGACCCGCCACTGCGCCGCCGAAAAGCCGAGCGCCAGGGCCACGAGGGTGATTAACAACGGCAAAAAGCCCTGCCGGCGCCGGGCCATCGCGGCGAGCACAAGGAATACAATAAGCGCCGCCGCCCCGGTCCACGGCGCCGGTTCACGGCCCAGTGCGAAATAGATACCGACACCGGCGCCGAGAAACACCGGCAGCCAGAGCAGCCAGCGATCCCGCTCGGCAACGAGAATATCGAATACACCTTGGCTGATCCGACCGTAAAATGACATGCGAAGCCGCTCCCCGGCTGTTGGCGCCAGCCTAAACCGCCGGCGAAGCCGGGACAATCTCTGGTAATCGGCCCGAAGCCGTGTTACAAAACGCGCAACTCGCCGTCGGGTGGCGCGATTTATTCCAATGAATTCAACAAATTGATTCCCATGACGCCGGTCGTAACCCGCTTTGCCCCCTCGCCCACCGGATTCCTGCATATCGGCGGCGCGCGTACGGCCCTCTTTAACTGGCTCTATGCCCGTCACCACGGCGGCAAGTTTCTATTGCGGATCGAGGATACCGACCGCGAGCGGTCCACCGACGAAGCGGTCGAGGCGATCTATGGCGGGCTCAAATGGCTGCAGTTGGATTGGGATGAAGAGCCGGTTTCGCAATATTCGCGGCGCCAGCGGCATCAGGAGGTTGCGCAGCAGCTGCTTGCAAAGGGGCTCGCCTATCGCTGCTACTGTTCGCCCGAAGAACTGGCCGAAATGCGGACGCGGGCGCGCGCAGCGGGGAGCCGCAAGCTCTACGATGGGCGCTGGCGGGACCGCGACCCCGCCGAGGCGCCGGCGGATGTCGATCCGGTTGTTCGCCTGAAAGCGCCGGAGGTGGGCGAGACCGTTATCGATGACAAGATTCAAGGCACGGTCCGGGTCGCCAACGAACAACTTGATGATATGGTTTTGCTGCGCGCCGACGGCACCCCTACCTATATGCTCGCCGTCGTCGTCGACGATCACGATATGGACATTACCCATGTCATCCGCGGCGATGATCATCTGACCAACACCTTTCGCCAAGCTCAGATCTATTCCGCCCTGGGTTGGGAGATGCCGGTGTTTGCGCACATGCCTCTGCTGCACGGCAGCGACGGTAAAAAACTTTCCAAGCGGCACGGCGCCCTGCGCGTCGAAGCCTACCGCGACGATGGCTTCCTGGCCGAAGCCGTTAACAATTATCTCTTGCGGCTTGGCTGGTCGCACGGCGACGAGGAAATCATCAGCCGCGGGCAAGCCATCGAGTGGTTCGACCTGGACGCTGTCGGCCGCGGCGCGGCGCAATTCGATATCGACAAACTCACCAGCCTTAACGGCCACTACATACGAACGGCGGACAGCGATAAATTGCTCGATCTGGTGCGTCCGAATATTGAAAAATTACTCGGATCGGATATTGGAAAAAGTGAAAACGCGCGTTTGAGAAACGGTATATCTGGCTTAAAGGAACGCGCGAAGANTATCAATGAACTATCTGAAAACGCATTATTTTATGTGCTAAAACGGCCATTAACCTTGAGCGGCAAAGCACGAAAAATGCTTGACGAACATGGCCGTCGCATGGTCGATATAGCCCGCGAGGAATTGGCTGGCGTCTCAAACTGGTCGCGCGACGAACTGGAAAGCCGCATCCGCAAGGCTGCGGCCGACCGGAACGAGAATCTGGGTAAACTGGCCCAGCCGTTGCGCGCCGCCTTGACAGGATCGAACGTTTCTCCTGGAATTTTTGAAGTCATGGAAATCCTCGGCCAGGAGGAGACGCTCGGGAGATTGGAAGACGCAACACCGCGCCCGCAATGAAGGGCGATGGAAGCCAAGAATAAAAAATACCAATTAAACTGAATGTTTTGATTATGGAGGGAAATCGTCTCATGGCCGATCAGGACCGACGCAATACGGAAACTTTCACGCTGACCAACAACGCCACCGGAGAAGAATTCGAGCTGCCGGTGCTTGAAGGCTCGGTCGGTCCGAAAGTTATCGATGTGCGGCGCCTGTATGCGGAAACCGGATATTTCACCTATGATCCCGGTTTCACTTCTACCGGAAGCTGTGAATCCAACATCACTTATATCGATGGCGATGAAGGGATATTGCTATATCGCGGATATCCGATTGCCGATCTGGCCGAGTATTCTGACTACACCGAGATTTGCTATCTGCTTCTTTATGGCGACTTGCCCAACAACGAGCAGAAAGAGAAATTCGATTTCGATATCACCTACCACACCATGTTGCATGAGCAACTGATCCAATTTTACCGGGGATTCAGGCGTGATTCCCATCCCATGGCCATTATGTGCGGTGTTGTCGGCGCCCTGTCGGCATTTTATCACGACAGCCTCGATATATCGGACCCGTGGCACCGGATGGTGGCATCCTATCGCACCATCGCTAAAATTCCGACAATCGCCGCACAAGCCTATAAATACTCGATTGGACAGCCGTTCATTTATCCGCGCAACGATCTGTCCTATGCCGAAAACTTCCTTTACATGATGTTTTCGACGCCGGCGGAGCCTTACGAAATCAGCCCGATCCTGGCGCGCGCCATGGATCGTACGCTTATCCTGCATGCCGACCATGAGCAAAATGCCTCGACATCGACGGTCAGGCTGGCCGGTTCCAGCGGCGCCAATCCATTTGCCTGTATCGCCGCCGGCATCGCGTCGCTGTGGGGGCCGGCCCATGGCGGCGCCAACGAAGCCGTGCTCAACATGCTTCAGGAAATCGGCGACAAGAAAAACATCCCCGAATTCATCAAAAAGGCCAAGGATAAAGACGATCCGTTCCGGCTGATGGGATTTGGCCACCGCGTCTACAAGAACTTCGATCCGCGCGCCCGCGTGATGCAGGAAAGCTGTCATGAAGTTCTCGGCGAACTTGGCGTCACCAACGAACCTTTGCTCGAATTGGCCATCGAACTCGAACGCATCGCCCTCGAAGACGAATACTTCGTCGAGCGAAAACTGTATCCAAATGTGGATTTCTATTCGGGCATCATCTTCCGCGCCATGGGCATACCGGTTTCGATGTTCACGGTGTTGTTTGCCGTCGCCCGCACGGTCGGATGGATCGCGCAGTGGAACGAAATGGTCGAGGATCCGAACCAGAAAATCGGACGCCCGCGCCAGCTATATCTCGGCGAAACGGAGCGCCCATACGTAGCCTTGGATAAGCGTGGCTAACCGCCGGCGCCGCTATCCGACCATCGCATCAACTCAAGGACTTTTTCGGCGGCGGCCTCGCCCGGAGAGTTGCCGGCGGCGCCTAATTTTCCCAACGCCTGTTCAAATTTGGCCGTTTGCCTGCTGGCGGCGTCCTGGTCACTGAGTAATGTGTGCATGGATTCGGTGATCGGCCCCGGACGGCAGGCGCCAAGCAGGAATTCCGGTACCGCCTCTTCGCCAAGCACCAGATTAACCAGATGCACGTACTCAGCCTTGACCATTATACGCGCTAAAATTGCGCTGAACGGGTTCATCCGATAGCTCACCACATGCGGTGTTGCCGCCATGGCAAGCTCCAATCCGACGGTGCCCGATGCCGCGAGTGCCGCGTTGGCGGCGGCAAAGGCATCAAATTTTTCCGCTTCGCCGCCGATGATCAGCGGCGGCCGCGGCCAATCGGCGATCGCGGCGCGCATCTCCCGATCAAGGTGCTGAACCGTCGGCAGGACGGTCCGGAGTTCCGGATGCTTGCGCATAAGCCTTGCCCGCACCTCTTTGAAGATCGGCAGCAGGCGCCGAATTTCGCTCGACCGGCTGCCCGGCAGCAGGCAAATGAGCGGCGCTTGCAGCGGAATTCGATGCCGTTCACGGAAGGCTTTGCCGTCGCCGTCGGCGGCGCCGCTTTCAAGGACCGGATGGCCGACAAACGTCGCCGCCAAGCCGTGACGCGTGAAGTAAGGCGGCTCGAAAGGCAACAGGGTCAATACGTGATCGAGATATTCCGCCATTTTTCTTGCGCGGCCCGGCTTCCACGCCCAGACCGAGGGCGCCACATAGTGCACCAGCGGGATGCCCCGTCCGCCTAGCCGTTTCGCGACCCTCAAGGAAAAATCAGGCGTGTCGATGGTCACTGCCACGCGCGGCCGTGAGCGCAAGATATCGTCGGCGGTTTCGCGGATGTGGCGCAGAAGAGCCGGTAATCTGGGCAGCACCTCGGCGAAGCCCATGACGCTTAACTCGGCCATCGGAAATCGGCTGTCCAGGCCCTCGCCGGTCATCAGCGGTCCGCCGATACCGCGAAATTCGATCTGATTGTTGGTTTTCTGTTTGAGCGCGGCCATCAAGCGTTTGCCGAGGCGATCCCCGGATGGCTCGCCGGCCACCAGATAAACCAGTGGCCGCGCGCCGTTGGCACTATTCGCGCTGATCATTTGCCGCCACCCCAACTACAAAAATACCAACCTCGTCGGCTTTGCCGATGGTGCCTGGCAGGTCGAGCACCAGGGCATTGCCCGCTTCGATGGCGACGCCGCGAAGGCCCGCCGAGGCAGCAAGCTCAATCGTTTTTGCACCAATGGTCGGAAGATCGACGCGCCGGTCCTGCCTTGGTTTTTTCATTTTTACGAGCACCCCGCCCTGCATATCCGGTTGGCCGCCGAATTGGCCTGCAAAGCGCTCGATCATGGCGTCTGTTCCGTCCTCGGTTTCGCGCTCGATCACTGTTTCACCCAGGACGATAACCGCTTGCCCGGCATCGCGCTCGCCCAATTGCCGCGCGGCTTCGATGCCTCTGTCGATATCGCGTAAATCCGATTGACTGGGCGCTATGGCGCCCAAGACACCCGCCGGAGCGACGATATCTTGAATAAGTTCATCGGCGCCGATGATGCGAAATCCCTCATTCTCGAATTCCTCGGCGATGGCCGATAAAAGGTTGTTGTCGCCGATCATGCGGCGGCCGATCTTGGCGATGAACCGGGCCGTGTAGGCATCCGGTTTCAGCTGCGCAAGAGGTGGGCGCTTGATACGTCCGGCCATCACCAGCTCGGCCACCTTTTCGCGCTTCAGGGTTTCCAGTATTTTTGCGCCGGCGCCGATGCGCAGCCATGCGTGTGGCGTACCCAAGGTTAATTCGGCATCGGCCTGTTCCTGGAAGGCGATTACGAAATATTCCCGGCCGGTCGACCGGCATAGTTCGATCAGGCGTTTCGGCAGTTCGCCGCCGCCCGCCAATATACCCAGTTTAGGCGGCATCCTCGAGCAGCGGTTGGCAGATGGAGCGGGATGAATTTACCCCCACGAATTCGACTATTTCCATCACCGGTTCGACGCCGCTGAACAGTTCCGACACATCGGCAAGGCGTTCGGCGAGGGTGCCTTCCTGGGCAAATATCAGGCGGTAGGCGCGCCGCAAATCATGGATGTTGTCGCGGGAAAATTCACGGCGTTTCAATCCGACCAGGTTCAAGCCCGACAAATGAGCCCGGTTGCCGAACACCGAGCCGTATGGAATGACGTCATTTTCGACCCCCGACATGCCGCCGACCATGGCGTGGCGCCCGATGCGCACGAATTGATGCACCGCCGACAGGCCGCCGATGATGGCCCAGTCGCCAATCTCAACATGTCCACCCAGGGTCGCGTTATTTACGAAGATGGTGTGGTTGCCGATTTGACAATCATGCGCTATGTGGGCGCCGATCATGAACAAACAGCCGTCACCGACTTTGGTGAGCATGCCGCCGCCCTCGGTTCCGGGATTCATGGTCACATGTTCGCGGATAACATTATCGCGTCCGATTTCGAGCGATGACGGCTCGCCCTGGTATTTTAGATCCTGGGGACAGTGGCCGATCGATGCGAATGGATATATCTGGGTTCCGCTGCCGATGCGGGTGCGGCCCGCCACCACGACATGCGAATGCAGGACGACACCATCACCCAAGGAGACCTCGGAGCCGACAGTGCAATAAGGACCGATGCTGACATCTTCGCCCAGTTGTGCGCTGCCGTCGATAATCGCGGTGGGATGAATATTGCTCATGGGTCAACGATCATCGCGGTGAAAGTGGCTTCAGCGACGGCATCGCCGTCGACTTTTGCAACGCCGTCGAATTTCCAAACGGCGCCGCGCTGCCGTTTCTTTTCGACATCTATGTTGAGTACATCGCCGGGCGTGACAGGTTTGCGGAAACGGGCATTCTCAATGGACATGAAATAGACAAGTTTATCCTCGGCCTCTTCGCCCATCGATACGCCGACCAAAGCCGCCGCGGTCTGCGCCATCGCTTCGATGATTAAAACGCCCGGCATAACCGGCCGTCCCGGAAAATGCCCTTGGAAAAAATGTTCGTTGATGGTGACGTTCTTGATGCCGGTTGCGCTTTCACCCAGTTTGATATCCCGGACTTTATCGATCAACAGGATCGGATAGCGGTGCGGAATGAGCTGGATAATTTGTTCGATATCCAGCGCCGTCGCGTCCTTTGCCGGCGCGTTGCTATCCATCATCACTGCCCCTGTCTTTGCTGCGCAGCCGATTGACCGCGGCCAGATTACGCCAATGCTCGGTTGACTTGATCGCCGGATAACCGGCGACCGTCATTCCCGCTGGAATGTCCTTGGTGACGCCGCTTTTCGCCGCGATCTTTGCGCCATCGCCAATTTCCAGATGACCCGCGATACCCGCTTGGCCGCCAATCATGACATAATTTCCCACTTTCGTGCTGCCCGATATCCCGACCTGGGCCGCCAGCAGGCAGCCCCTGCCCAATTCAACGTTATGTCCGATTTGGCAGAGATTATCAATCTTGGTCCCGGCGCCGATGATGGTGTTTGGACCGGCGCCGCGGTCGACCGCGGTATTAGCACCCAGTTCAACGTTATCTTCAACGATGACCGCCCCAAGCTGCGGGACTTTCTCGTGCTCCGGCGCACCGGGCGCGAAGCCGAAACCATCCTGACCAATTCTGACGCCGGGATGCAGGATTACGCCGGCGCCGATGGTGCAGCACATCAATGTGCAATTCGGACCGATTTGGCACGAATCGCCCAACCGCACCCCCCTCGCGATAACCGTGTGTTCGCCGATGACACAACCGTCGCCGATAATACAATCATCGCCAATAACCGCGCCTTCCCTCAATACCACCCGTTCGCCGATTTGAGCGGATGGCGAAACCGTCGCCCGTTCCAAGGAATGCCCGGCCGCCGGCGCATTCGGATAGAACAACTGCGATACCTTGGCGTAACCGCGATAGGGATCGCCGGTAACCAGGAGCGCGGCTTCCGGCGGCGCCTTGGAGGCCAGATCCGGGGCGACGATTATCAGGCCCGCGTTGGTCTTGCGAAAGGCGTTTACATATCGCCGGTTGTCGATAAAGCTGACATCCCCCGGACCCGCCATTTGCAGCGGAAGAACGTCGGTAAATTCGGCCACCTGGGGTTCGGCGCCGGCGATATCCGCGCCGGCCACGCGGGCCAGAGTCTCGAGGCTAAACGGACCCGCCCTATCAAAAAACCGGGCGTCCGCCATTATTCATTTTTCAGGCTTCGGCAGGACATCGGGAATCTTGAAATTTGGTGCATTTTTGTTGATCTGCGCCAAGACCAAGGACGTGATGTCGAAGACATCTGCATGGACGAGCACCCCGCTTTTACGCAATATCAAGGTGAAATTGTGTTTTTTCGTTACATCGGCCAATGCCCTATTTAGTTCCTGAATGAAAACGCGGTTTGTAAAAACGCGAAGCCGGTTGAATTCCTGATTTCTCTGTTGAACTTTCTTCTGCAGACCAATTTCTCTTTGGCGGAAATTTTTGACTTCCTGTTCGAACGCGGCGGGAGACAGGATCACGCGCTGTTTCTGCAATTCTTCCTTCAATTTACGTAGCTCTGATTCCTCGCTTTTAATTTCGGTCCTGAATTCTTTGCGCCTGCCATCTTTCTGACGGGCGATGTCCTTGCTCAAGAGCGAAGATTGGGTCAATCGGACAATGTCGACGACACCTAATTTGAATTGAATGACATTTTCCTGCGAATATGCCGCAGCGACGAACAAGTTCGTTATCAGATAAATTGAAAATACAAGCGCCGCAAACTTAGGTGATGACATGAACTAGAACCTCGTTCCAAAATTTAACCTTATGGTTTCCTTTATATCGACGCTGTCCTTTAACAACGGAAAGCCGAAATCAACGTTGACGGGCCCAAATGGCGAAACCCAGCCGAAACCGGCCCCAGCGGATGCGCGCAGATTGCCCGTATCGGACACGTCGGAATTGGAAGGGTTAATTCTCCCCGAGCTGCCCATATCGGTGAAAACCCTGCCCGATACCCCCAATTCATCCGGTAAACCGAGCGGCAACTGTAATTGCAAGCTGGCCAGATAGATCCATTCACCACCTAGGGCGTCTTTTGTGACTTTATCGCGAGGGCCGGCGCCGGCGGTCGCGAAGCCTCGCAGGTTGTCGCCACCGAGGAAAAATCGATCGGGAATTTGCACGTCTTCGCCTAGCCCATAAATGTATCCGGTGCGCCCGGTCAGCGACAAAATCCAACCCTTCGCCGGAGAATAATATTGGCCAGCCTGGACAATATTCTTCAAGAAACGAACGTTTCCACCAATTCCGGCCACCTCGTTCGTCATCCGGGCGACAAGGCCGTCGGTCGGGTTCAATCGGCTATCGCGCAGATCATATTCGAGTATATGACCGATTTTCGAGGCATATCTCTCCCGTTCCTGCGCCTTGATGAGTACCGATGCATTGGACGCAACATTCTTAACTTCCGAATATTCAAACGTGTATTGCAGATTTTGTCTCAAGTCTTCACTCAAACGGTATCCGAGCCTCAGCCCAACGCCCGTTTTACGGGCATCGAGCGATCGCGTATCTTGCAGGTCGGTGTTGGTATGGAAGATATCAAACCCGGCCGAAACTTCACGATCAAGGAAATAGGGTTCCGTGAATGCCAAGTTGAAAGTCGTTTTCTCGGCGGCAACAGACGTGCTAAAGGATAATTTTTGACCGAGCCCCAGCAAGTTCCTTTCCTTTACGCCGAGATCAATTAGGGGGCCTGAATCGGTTGCGTAACCGATGCCGATGCTCAGCGCGCCTGTCGATTTTTCCTCTACCTCGACCTTGATGACCGCCTTGTCTTCGGCGCTTCCCGGCAGGTTTTCGATATCCACCTTGCTGAAAAAATTTAGATCGCGAATTCGTTGTCTGGAACGCCGCACTTTTGCCGCGTTGAAGGCATCGCCTTCAACCAACTGAATTTCCCGGCGAATGACCTTGTCAGAGGTTCGAACGTTGCCGGTAATATCAATGCGCTCAACGAATACGCGCGGTCCTTCATTAACTTCGTATGTTATGTCGATCGTCCGGCTCTCGCGA
Source organism: Rhodospirillaceae bacterium (assembly GCA_002687515.1). GTDB lineage: Bacteria > Pseudomonadota > Alphaproteobacteria > Rhodospirillales > UBA2165. Next base: position 11,292 of record NZAK01000051.1, on the reverse strand, counting down.
TTTCGTCTTACGCGTGGCCTGACTTCGACGAACGCGAAGCCAAGCGTTCCGACCCGGTCGGTGATATCTTCAACCGCTTTATCGACTTTACGGCTGTCGTACCAATCTTCGCTTTCGAATTCTATCAGGGAGCTTAGATCGTTGCCGTCAACACCGCGAATGCCGACCGCCACGTCCGTGTTTCCGAATTTATAACGCTCGCCTTCCTCTACAGTGAATGTCAAAAAGAAAGCCGAACGATCCGGGGTCAATTCGGCGACCGACGATTCGACACGGAAATCGGCGTAGCCCTCGCTCAAATAATACCGGCGCAGCAGTTCCCGGTCGAAAGTCACTCGATCCGGGTCATAGGTATCATCGGTCGAGAAAAATCGATAAAAGGCAGTTTCCTTGGTCCGGATAATATCGCGAAGGTCCGAATCGCTCTCGACCCGATTGCCTATAAAATTGATTTTTTCAACCTTGGTCAGCGGGCCTTCGTCGATTTCGAACGCAATATCGGCCCGGTTCTGATCGAGGCGGATAACTTTCGGATCGACGGTTGCCGCAAAACGGCCGTTGACCCTGTATACATCCAAGATGCGCTTCACATCCTGCTGCACTTTGGTGCGCGTGAACACGACGCGCGGCCTTAAGCTCACTTCTTTTCGCAGGATCTCGTCCTCGATGCGCAGATTACCCTCAAACGCGATACGGTTGATAACCGGATTTTCGACGACACGGACAACCAAATTGTTTTGAACGCGGGATATTACAACATCGGCGAACAGTCCCGTGGCATAGAGGCTTTTCAGTGACTGATCGACGCGGCGTGGATCGAAGGCGTCCCCTGTCTGCAGCAAAAGGTATGAACGCACCGTTTCGGGCTCAATTCTCTGAGTCCCCTCGACGATAATTTCACGCACCAGGTCCGCACGGTTCTGCGCCGCCGCGTCTTGCATGGCGGCCGATGCGAAAATTATTAGGGTCGCAAGAATAAAGCCCCGAAAACGAAACAAAATTCAACTCCTGGCAGGCGGACTTAAGTAAAGAGGCCGCTAATAAACTCGAAAAACTTTAAATGAACAAGGTCATTCCAAGTGACGAAAATAAAAAGTGCGATAACAAATATTAGCCCAAACCTAAATCCATATTCCTGCGCCTTTTGACCCAGCGGCTTACCGCGAATGGCTTCGATCGCATAAAACGCCAGATGCCCGCCATCAAGCAACGGTATGGGAAACANATTGATCAGCCCCAGATTCACGGAAAGTATCGCCAGGAAGCTGATATAAAAGGTTAAACCAAGCTCCGCAACCTGGCCTGAGATTTGCGCAATCCTAATAATGCCGCCGAGATCGTCCGCAGATCGTTTGCCGACGATAACGTCGCGTAGATATTGCAGGATGCGCACCGTCATCGCGTAGGTGCGCTCAACGCCCAACCAAATGGCGCTCAGCGGATTTTTTCGGACATATATTACTTCCCCCGGTTCCGCGGTTATGCCCAAAAGACCTTGGAATTCAGTCTTGCCGTTGTCCAACTTTACTTCGCGGCGGCTGGGTATGACGTAAATGGTCAGTATCGCGTTTCCCCGCTCGATGCTGGCAGCCATGCGAACGCCAGGGTTCTTGCGGACCACATCTTGAAGATCGGCAAAGGAATTTATTTGCGCCGAACCCATTTTCAGGATCTTGTCGCCACGTTTTATTCCGGCATTATCGGCGGCGCTGTTTGAGGTGACCGAACCGACGACCGCCAGCAACGGTTTGTCCGGATCAATCTGGGGAACGCCGGCAATGGTGAACAACGCCGCGAACAAAATCACCGCAAAAATAAAATTGACCAAGGGGCCGGCAACAACGATGGCGGCGCGTTGCATCAAGGATTTGTGGTGGAAGGAAACGGCTTTTTCCGCGTCGGTCATCGGCCGTTCGCTTTCCTCGCCGTCATTTTCCTCACGAATTGTTTCGCTTTCGCCAAACATTTTAACGTAACCGCCGAGCGGCACGGCACAAATCTTCCAACGGGTTCCGCGCTGGTCGTCCCAGCCCTTGATTTCGGTGCCAAATCCGATTGAGAAGACTTCGACGCGCACGCGGTTCCAGCGCGCAATCGCGTAGTGCCCCAGTTCGTGCACGAAGACCAGGACGGTAAGGGCGATCAGGAACGGAATTCCAGTTTCCCAAATGAAGCTGATCAGGTTGCCGACGAGTAGAAGTGGTTCCATTTTTTACATGTCGCAGTAATTGTTGAAATAGTTCGATAAAGCTTATTTGTTACTTGCGAGGCGTTTGACAAGTTGTTCCGCCCTGCCTCGGGCTTCGCCATCTATTTCATAAACCTCGTCCATCGAATTCAGTTCAAGCGTCGGCATTTCAGTCAAAACGTCGGCAACGACACCGCAAATGTCGAGAAACCCGATGGTTTCATCCAAAAAGTACCGCACCGCCACTTCATTGGCGGCGTTCAGCGTTGCCGGCGCCGTGCCCCCTGCCTGGAGCGCTTGGCGCGCCAAGTCAAGGGCGGGGAACCTTTTAATATCCGGCGCTTCGAAGGTCAAATTTGCAATTTTATCCAATTGCAGGCGCGGCGACGGCGTTGTCATACGTGTCGGCCACGACAGGGCGTATGAGATCGGCGTGCGCATGTCGGGAGAACCGAGTTGAGCGAGAACCGAACCGTCGACATATTCGACCATCGAGTGGACCACCGATTGCGGGTGAACCAGGATTTCGATCTGTTCCTCGCGCACCGGAAAAAGGTAATAAGCCTCGATCAGCTCGAGCCCCTTGTTCATCATGGTTGCCGAATCGACCGATATTTTTGCGCCCATGTCCCAATTGGGATGGGCCACCGCCTCCTTCGGCGTGGCGCGCGACATTTTGTCAATCGGCGTTTCGCGAAATGGTCCGCCGGACGCGGTCAGGATCAGCCTCTCGACGCTATCGGATTGACGGAAATCGAATACCTGGTAAATGGCGTTGTGTTCCGAATCGACCGGGATCAATGCACCGTCATTCTGTTTGACCGCTTCAACCAGCATGTTGCCGGCGCACACAAGACCTTCCTTATTAGCGAGGCCGATGATCGCGCCGCGTTCGGCGGCGGCCATGGTGGGTTCCAGTCCGGCCGTACCGACAATACCGGCAAGAACCAGGTCGCTCGGTCGCATCGCCGCTTCCACCAAGGCTTTGCGGCCGGCGGATATGTCTATCTTCATGCCTGATAATTCGCTCTTCAGATCCTCGTAGCCGCTTTCGTCGCCGACCGCGACATGTGCCGGTTTGAAGATGCGGGCTTGTTCGGCAAGCAGCTTGACGTTTCGGTTGCCGGTCAACACCTCGACCTTGAACCGATCCGGTTCGCGGGCGATCAAATCCAGCGTGTTGCGGCCGACAGAGCCGGTCGAACCAAGTACGGTTACACTGCGCTGTATACCCGAATTGAGCTCGGTTTTATGGTCGAGAGTCATTTCCATGGCGCATTTCCGCCTTGATACAACCAATATACAATGGCGACCGCCGGCGCCGAAAGCAGGATACCATCGATACGGTCCAATATTCCCCCGTGGCCGGGGATCAGGTTCCCTGAATCTTTCACGCCGAAACGGCGTTTGAGCCAGGATTCAAGCAAATCCCCCGCCTGCGACACCACCGCCACGGCGGCGCTCAGGACCACGAATAACATTATACCTTGTTTGACCGGCGTGGCCGCAAAAATAATGGCCGCAACCGCAATCGCGCAACCGATCCCACCCAGCAAACCGGCCCAAGTCTTGTTGGGACTGATCCTCGGCGCCAGTTTTACACCGCCGATCATCCGTCCAAACAGGTAAGCACCGATATCGGTTGCCCAGATCACCAGCATCAGCCACAGGATTATCTGGCGCCCCGCCGCCGGATCGGCGCGCAGTTCGACAAGCGCGATGCAAGCGATGCCGACATAGATCAAACCGATTGCCGGCCAGGGACCGGCGGCGGCGTCGGTCCGCCAACCCAAAATGACGAGAACCACAAAGCCAAGCCCGATCATTGACCAGGAAAATATAACAAGCTGGAAAAAATACGAAACGAGCGCCACGGCGAAAACAAGAATTGCGATATGTCCGGGCCACGCCGTTTCACCGGCGCGTGCGATCCGGCACCATTCGAATAGCGCAATAAGTCCCACAATCAGGACCAAAATTTCAAAATACGGGGAGCCGAACCAAATCGCGGCCAAAACCGGCGGAATCAGGATAATGGACGACACGAGGCGAGGTATCATCGCAATAGCAATTTCAACTGACCCGCTCTAGGTCAGGCGGTGGCACCGAAGCGTCTTTCGCGCCTCTGGTATTCGTTAATCGCGGTCAGGAAGTCGGTTTCCGAAAAATCGGGCCAGAGCGTATCCAGGAATATAAATTCGGAATAGGCGAGCTGCCACAGTAAAAAATTGCTGATCCGCTGCTCGCCCGAGGTGCGGATCAGTAAATCCGGATCGGGAATATCGGCCGTTTCAAGATGGGCCTCCAACACGCTTTCATCGATCTGACCGGCGCGCAGTTGCCCGGCCTCGACTTTTTCGCTGATTTTGCGGATCGCCGACACGATTTCGGATCTGCCGCCATAACTTAGCGCCACAATAAGATCCAATTGATCATTTTCGGCGGTGTAGGCTTCGCTCTCTTCGATGAGTTTTACAATATCCGGGCTCAGTGCGTCGCGGTCCCCGATTACCCGCAAGCGCACGCCATTCTTATGAAATTCGGCTATTTCGCTGCGCAGATAACGGCGCAGCAGGCCCATTAGATCTTCGACCTCGCGCGCCGGACGTTTCCAATTTTCCGACGAAAAGCTGTACAGCGTCAGATAGCGGACGCCGAATTTGACCGAGCATTTGACGGCGGTACGGACCGATTCGGCGCCCCGCCGATGGCCTTCGATACGCGGCAAGCCGCGCCTTTGCGCCCAGCGGCCATTACCGTCCATGATAATGGCGATATGGTTCGGTGGATGCCCGACGTCCGTGAATGATGGTGCCAGCTTCATAAATATCTATACCTGCATTATTTCTTGTTCTTTTTTTGACAAGGCTTCGTCCATCTTACCGACGAATTCGTCTGTAACCTCCTGGACTTCTTGGCCGTGATCGCGCTGCTGATCCTGAGAAATATCACCACTTTTTTCAGCTTTTTTCAAATCATCCAGACAGTGCCGGCGCACATTGCGCACCGCTACCTTCGCCTCCTCCGCGTAACGGTGGGCAATCTTGGTTATTTCGACGCGGCGCTCTTCCGAGAGCGGCGGGATCGGTACGCGCACCAGCTGCCCGTCGTTGGATGGGTTGAGGCCGAGATCGGATTCCCGTATCGATTTTTCGACGGCGCTTACCAGGCCCTTGTCCCAGACCTGAACGGTCAGCATCCGGGGTTCGGGAACACCGATGGTGCCGACCTGGTTCATCGGCATCGGTTGGCCATATGCCTCGACCATCAGGGGTTCCAGCAAGCTGGTCGCGGCACGTCCCGTGCGCAATCCGCCGAACTCCTTCAGCAACACATCAAGCGCGCCTTCCATGCGCCGCCGAATATCCGCTTTAACCGCTTCGAATTCCATCTAAGTCTCCATCGCTTCCCTGATGATCGTCGATTTTCCCATGCCAGCCACGACTTCGGCGAATGCGCCCGGTGTCTGGATGGAAAACACCAGTATAGGAATACCATTTTCGCGCGACAATGAAATTGCGGAGGCGTCCATGACTTTCAAATCCTTGGTCAAAACGTCCTTGTAGGTCAATGATGCGTATCGTTCGGCATCGGGATTGCCGCGCGGGTCCGCGCTGTAGACACCATCCACCTGGGTTCCCTTGAACAGGGCGTCACAGTTCATTTCCGCCGCCCGCAAGGCTGCCGCGGTGTCGGTGGTGAAAAACGGGTTGCCGGTTCCGGCCGCAAAGATCACGACCCGTCCCTTTTTCATGTGCCGTATGGCACGGCGCCGGATATAGGGTTCGCACACCGTCTGCATGGGAATCGCCGACAACACGCGGGTTTCAACGCCCAAGCGTTCGAGCACGGATTGAACCCCTAGCGCATTGATAACCGTTGCAAGCATTCCCATGTGGTCGGCGCTGGACCGTTCCAAACCGGCGGTAACCCCCGTAAGGCCACGAAAAATATTGCCGCCGCCGATGACCAGGCAGACCTCGGTTCCCATTTCACGGACGGTTTTGACCTCGTTCGCGATACGCTCCATGGCATCGGACTCCAGACCAAAATCCTGGCCGCCCATGAGGCCTTCACCCGAGATCTTGAGAAGCACGCGGTTAAAAATTGGGGAATTCGACATTATTATTTCTGGTTCAGTTGTATCTGCAGCGGAACTCCGGGTATCCGAAAACGCCGTCGCCATGCTCGAGCACGGCGGCCAACGAAGGTGACAGTATAACAAATCCGCCGGCCACGCGCCTAAAATACGCGCGCCGGCCCGAAATCAGGATATTCGGCATCTTCCCAAAGGTTTAGCCGCCGGCCGCCGCCGCAACTTCGGCGGCGAAGTCTTCCTCTTTCTTTTCGACGCCTTCGCCAAGAGCGAATCGGCAGAATCCAGCAACATTTATTTCCGCGCCCAGTTCCTTGGCGGCGGCTTCCACGGCCTTGGCGACCTTGCTTTCACCATCGATGACGAAGGTCTGATCGAGCAGGCAGATTTCCTCGAAATATTTGCGCAGCCGTCCATCGACCATTTTTTCTATAATTTCCTCCGGCTTGCCCGATTCACGCGCCTGTTCGCTGAGCACGCTGCGCTCCCGCTTCAGTTCGGCGGGATCAACATCGGCCTGGCTCAAGGCCCGTGGGTTGGCCGCGGCGACGTGCATTGCCAGTTGTTTGCCGAAGGCTTCCAATTTTTCCGTATCGCCGTCGGATTCAAGCGCCACCAGAACACCGATCTTGCCCAGTCCCGGTTTGAGGGCGTTGTGCATATAGGTGGCGACGACGCCGTTTTCGACGTTGAGCAGGGCGCTGCGGCGCAATTCCATGTTTTCGCCGATGGTTGCGATCAGCGACGTGACGGTTTCGCCGACGCTGCCCTCGCCGCCCGGAAACGGCTTTTCTTTAAGTTCTTCCAGGTCACCGGTGCCGCTAAGCGCGATATCGGTGACGCTGACCACGAGATCCTGGAAGGATTCGTTGCGCGCGACGAAATCGGTTTCGGCGTTAATTTCCACCAGCGCGCCCGTGCCGCCTTCGGCGGCGACGCCGACCAGCCCTTCCGAAGCCGCGCGGCCCGCTTTTTTGGCCGCCGCCGCCAAGCCTTGGGTGCGCAGCCAGTCCACGGATGCCTCAAGATCGCCGCCGTTTTCGGTCAGCGCCCTTTTGCAGTCCATCATGCCGGCTCCGGTTTTCTCACGCAGTTGCTTTACGAGTGCAGCAGTAATCTCCGCCATCTTGACCTCTTGTTGATCGAATTCAGTTGCAAGTTGTTATCTTATCGGGTTCCCGGCCGCTCAGCCGGCGGCGGGCTGTTCGCCCTTGCCAGGCTCTTCCGCCTCGGCCGGCTCTTCAGAAACGGCTTCCGCCTCAGCCCCCGCTTCTGCCGGAGCTTCNGCCGGANCTTCCGCCGNANCTTCCGCCNCACCTGAGGTTTCCGTCTCGGCCGGTGTTTCCGTCTCGGCCGGTGTTTCCGTCTCGGCCGGTGTTTCCGTCTCGGCCGGCGTTTCCGTCTCGGCCGGCGTTTCCGTCTCGGCCGGCGTTTCCGTTTCTTCGCCGGCACCATCGGCCGGCAGGTTTTCATCGACCGTTTCCTCTAGTTCACCGACATCGGCGCCGCTGGCGACGATTTCCTGCTGGATGCCGCTTAAGACGGCGCCGGAAATCAAATCGCAATAAAGATTGATGGCGCGGATCGAATCGTCGTTGCCTGGTATCGGGTAATCGATACCGCTCGGGTCGGTATTGGAATCGACGATCGCGATCACCGGAATACCCAACTTATTGGCTTCGGCGACGGCAATGGATTCCTTGATCCGGTCGATCACAAACATGACGTCCGGAATACCGCCCATTTCCTTGATGCCGCCGAGCGCCCGGTCCAGCTTGTCACGCTCGCGCGTCAGCTTGAGAAGTTCTTTCTTGGTCAGGCCGAGATTCTCTTCCGAATTTTCTTCCGAGAATTGTTCTTCCAGGTTATGAAGCTGGCGAATTGAATTGGAAATGGTTTTCCAGTTGGTCAGCATGCCGCCCAGCCAGCGGTGATTGACGTAATATTGGCCGCACTTTGCCGCCGCCTCGGCGACCGGCCCACTGGCCTGACGCTTGGTGCCGACAAACAGGACGCGTCCGCCGCCGGAAACAATGTCATAAACCGCCTGCATCGCCTGATACAGCATGGGCACGGTTTGTTGAAGATCGATGATATGAACGCCCTGGCGCACGCCGAAGATGTAGGGTTCCATCTTCGGGTTCCAGCGGCGCGTAACATGTCCGAAATGAACGCCGGCTTCCAATAGCTGGCGCATGGTAAAGGTTGGCAATGCCATTCTATGATCCTTCTCCGGTTGAACCTCCGCGGGGCGTGGTTCCATTAGGAACACCGGATCGACCATCGGCGAATTTGCGCCGGGGCCGCATGCCCGCGTGTGGATTTAAGGGCCGCTTTGTAGGCTTGCAGGCGGAATTTAGCAAGTAATTTCGAACAAAAATGGGTAAACTGCCGCCAACAGGGAGCTAACAAACCAATGATCCACCAAATCAGAATTTACAGCGGGCTTATCCTGCTGCTGTTCGTCACCTTGCACCTATCCAACCTGTCCCTCGGACTGTTCTCCATCGAGACGATGAACGCGGCGCGCGTGGTGACCATCGAGCCTTGGCGGACCTTGCCGGGCACGGTGATATTGGGTGGTGCCTTGCTGGTGCATGCGGCGCTGGCCTTCTGGTCTCTGTTCCGACGCCATAACCTGCGCCTCAAGGCCTGGGAGGCGACCCAGATGATCCTCGGCTTCCTGATGCCGCTGATCATGTTCAGCCATGTTTTCGCGGCCCGTGGCATGCTGGAACTGAAGGACGTTAAGTTCGATTACGCGCTGGAATTCCTTGCCCTTTTTGTCTTTCTGCCCGAATTCACGTTTTTGCAGGCGCTCGGTCTTTTGGTGGTCTGGACGCATGGATGCATCGGATTTCATACCTGGCTGCGCCTCAAATCCTGGTACGCCACGTTCCAGACTTATTTCTTTGCCTTTTCCTTGCTGCTCCCCGCGGTCGCGCTATCCGCCTACTTTTCCATGGGGCTTCGGATCATGGAACTGGCGAAAGAACAGGAATGGGTGAAAAGCGTCGTGGTGAACGCCCGATATAAAGCCGAATATACCGATTGGGCGTTTGGGGTCACCTATTGGTTTAGCGGTTCTTGGATTGCGTTGATCGCCCTTGTTCTCATCGCCGGGCGATCCGCAATGGGGTTTTGAAAAAACGCAAGTCGGTCAAGCTCTACTACAAGCATTTCCGCGAGAGCCAGGTGTTCGACATTCCGCCCGGCTGGTCGGTGCTGGAAGCCCTGCGCGCCTCCGGCATCCGCCACGCGTCCGTCTGCGGCGGACGCGGGCGCTGCACCACCTGCCGGGTCAAGGTCGGCGAAGGCATGGAACATTTGCTCCAGCCCAGTTCTTCGGAAGCAGGCGTTCTCAAACGTATTTCGGCGCCCGACGATGTGCGTCTCGCGTGCCAACTGCACCCCGCCGTGTCGCTGGAAATCACGCCTTTGTTGCCGGCCACCGCCGCGCCGGTCGATGGCTTGTCGGGGCCCGGTTATGTGCAGGGCCAGGAACGTAAAGTGGTGATCATGTTCATCGATATCCGTGAATCCACCAAACTGGCCGAGCACAAGCTGCCCTTCGATGTGGTTTTCATCCTCAACCAGTTTTTTTCCGAGATGGCCGATACCTTGGAAGATACCGGCGGCCATTACGCCCAGTTCAACGGCGACGGGTTGATGGCGCTCTATGGCTTGGAAAGCGATTTACAGGAAGCATCGGTACAGGCGCTGCAAGGCGTCCAACAGATGATGCGGCGCCTGGAAATCCTCAATCAACGGCTCAGCGTCGAATTACACCAGCCCTTGCGCATGGGCATCGGTATTCATTGCGGCGATGCCATCGTCGGCCAGATGGGCCCGCCGAAAACGCCGATCGTGACGGCGCTCGGCGACAACGTGAACATCGCCGCCCGCCTTGAAGCCATGACCAAGGAATTCGGCGCCGAATTGGTGGTGTCTTTGGAAACCGTATCCGCCGCCGAGATCGATTTCTCCGCCTTCCCCCGGCACGAGGTGGATGTGCGCGGGCGCGAAACGCAAATCGGCGTTTACGCCGTCGAGGATTCGAAATCGCTGCCGGTGCCGGCGATTTGATTCGCTTTGATCGAAGAAGATGAAAAAGCGTGACATCGGAGCCAATTTCTTATGAAGTAACGCCGATACGGGAACGAACTAAAACAAAAATTATTTTTGGGACATCGTAGTTAAGAATTCCATATCCAACAGACAGGAGAACACAATGAAACGCATACTTTTAACAGGGATTGCCGCTCTCTTTGTAGCCAACACCGCCCAGGCTCAAAATGTTACCTTGAGCATGGCCGCGGCGCAGCCTGGTGGAGCGACCGACATTTCCGCCAAAAATCTGGCTGAAGTTGCCGCCGCCGGAAATATAGCCACCATTCAGGTTCAGGTCGGGCAGGTTCTTACAAAAACAATGGTACAAGTCGCGCAAGGAAAAACGGACTTAACAGCCGGTGCCTTCATTCTAAAATTCTTGATGGGGAAAGGGCTCGGCCCCTATTCCGGTCTGGGTAAAGTCAAAGGGAAAGCGCTGGCAGATAATCTACGTCTGCTTTATCCATTTCATTTGGCGGGTTTCTATCTAATTGCCTACCAAAGCACGGGCATCGATAGTTACGACAAACTGAAAGGGAAAATTGTCCACAATGGTCCGCCACGAGGCGGTGCCTTAATAACAGCGCGCCAGGTCATCCTGTTGAGCGCGGGTCTGAAAGACGGTAAGGGCTACACCGGCAAGCAAATTGCCTGGGGACAGGCAAACTCGATATTCTTGGATCGTTCGGTCGATGCCGCCGTTCGCCCCGGCACTAATCCGGCGTCATATGTGCCGATCATCATGGCGGCGGGGAAACTCAATATCGTTTCTGTTCCGAAAGCCAAGTATCAGGGTAAGGCGTGGCGGAAATACTTGAACCCGGATTGCCCAGATGGATTACTAAATTGATGACCTGTTTGGGTGGTTCTGCTATAAGAATCAATGCTATACACACAT
>NZAK01000050.1 GCA_002687515.1 Rhodospirillaceae bacterium | reverse complement strand
ATCTCCTCGGGTTCTGCATCGGTGGCATCCTGACCACCGCGACCCTCGCCTACATGGCGGCGACTGGCGACGATCGCGTCAAATCGACCAGTCTATTGGCGACCATGATCGATCTTCGCGATGTCGGCGAGGTCTCTGTCTTCGTCAATGAAGATCAACTTCAACGCATCAATGATCATGTCTCTAAAAAAGGCTACCTGGAAGGCAAGCACATGGCTGACATGTTCTCCATGATGCGTGAGAACGATCTGATCTGGTCTTTCGTGGTCAATAACTACCTGATGGGCAAGGATCCCATGCCCTTTGACCTGCTTTACTGGAATTCGGATTCGACCCGGCTTCCCGCCGAGATGCTCATTTATTACTTGGAGAACTTCTACCTCAAGAATCTGCTAGTGACGCCGGGCGGAATCGAATTGGACGGCGTGCCGCTCGATCTTGGCAAGATCAAGACGCCCTTGTACTCCGTCGCCACTACGGACGACCATATCGCGCCCTGGGTTTCATGCTATCCGCTAACCCAGGTAACCGGCGGGCCGGTGCGGTTTGTTTTAGGTGGCTCTGGTCATATCGCCGGCATCATCAACCAACCGGCCCGAAACAAGTACGGCTATTGGACGAACGCCAAAAGCCCAAAAGACCACGATAGCTGGCTAGCAGGTGCCAAGGCCCATGAAGGTTCGTGGTGGCCGGACTGGGAAAAATGGCTACGCAAGAAGAGCGGCACGAAGGTTGATGCCCGCAAACCGGGTGAAGGGGGTCTTAAGATTATTGAAGATGCGCCAGGATCTTACGTAAAAGTACGTAATCCCAATTAAGCCGTCCTAGAATCATATCTCGTGGGGCTGAAAATCAGAATCAGCCATCTGTAAAGAATAACGACTGAAAGAACGGAGCAAGTGATGAAAAACCAGAAACAAAAACCACGCGTAGGGCTCTTCGTCACTTGCCTGGCTGATCTTCACCGACCGTCGGTTGCTTTTGCTGCCGTGAAACTACTCGAAGATGCCGGTGTTGACGTAGAAGTGCCGCGTTCTCAAACCTGTTGCGGCCAGCCAGCCTTCAACAATGGCGATTTGGGACATGCCAGAAAGTTGGCGATACAGGTCATCGAGGCTTTCGCTGATTTCGATTATGTCGTCGGACCGTCCGGGTCCTGCATGGGTACCATAAAGTGCCACTATGTCGAACTTTTCGAAGACGACCCGGACGGATTAAAGAAGGCCCGAGACTTGGCGGATAGAAGCTATGAACTCATTAGTTTTCTGACCAACGTGATGGGCGTCACTGATTTCGGTGCCAACTACAACGGGACCGCTACCTATCACGATTCATGCTCAGGGCTGCGTGAACTGGGCATCAAAGAGCAGCCCCGACGCGTGCTTGATCGTGTTCAGGATCTGAGTGTAAACGAAATGGAGGACAGTGAAGTCTGTTGCGGTTTCGGCGGCACATTCTGTGTCAAATTTCCGGAAATTTCCGGCCGAATGGTCGATGATAAATGTTCCCGAATTGCCGAAAGCGGTGCGGATACCATCCTTGCCGGCGATCTCGGCTGTCTACTCAACATCACTGGTCGCATGAGACGCAGAGGGGAAATAACCCGTTCATTCCATATTGCCGAAGTCTTGGCTGGGATGGCCGATGGTCCAGGTATTGGTGACGGGGAGGCCTAGTCATGGAGCCTAAGTCCCATGATTTCAAGGTGCGATCCAGAGATGCCCTGGAAAATTCAGTCCTTCAATCTGCACTGGATAACTTGAAAACCGGATTCGTCGAGTCGCGCCGAAAATGCGCCGAGGCTCTTCCCGAGTTCGAGGCGTTGAGGGATATCGGAAAGGAGATTTGCGATCATTCTCTGGCCAATTTGGATTTCTATCTGCGTCGTTATGAGGAACAGGTAACCGCAAGCGGTGGGCACGTTCATTGGGCAAGCACGCCCGAAGATGCCTGCCGCATCGTCACCGATATCTGCCGCAAGGCGAATGCAAAGAAGGTCATTCGCGGCAAGTCGATGATCGGCGAGGAAGTGGGGATAAACGATGCCCTGGAGGAAGCCGGTTTTGAAGTTATCGAAACGGACCTTGGCGAATATATCCTGCAGCTTGCTAAGGAACCGCCCAGTCATATCGTTGCCCCCGCTATTCATAAGTCCAAGGATGAGATTTCCGATCTTTTCCAAGAGCATCACGCGGCGCGCGGCCTAACGGAACGCCAAACGGAACGCAGTGCCCTGGTGCAGGAGGCCCGCCAGGTGCTTCGCGAAGCCTTCGTCACGGCGGATGTCGGCATAACCGGGGCCAACTTTCTGATCGCCGATACCGGTTCCAATATCATCGTCACAAACGAGGGTAATGGCGACCTCACATGCACCTTGCCAAAGGTTCATATTGTCACTGCCGCCATCGACAAAGTGGTTCCTTCGGTTGATGATACGATGGTCTTGCTCCGGCTGTTGGGTCGCAGCGCCACCGGCCAGGAAATCACCGCCTACACGACCTTCACCACAGGACCAAAGCGGAGGGAAGATGTCGACGGACCAGAGGAGTATCATGTGGTCCTGGTCGACAACGGACGCAGCACCATGCTCGGAAATGAATTCCGCGACATGCTGCGATGCATTCGCTGCGGAGCCTGCATGAACCACTGTCCCGTCTATGGAAGCATTGGCGGTCATGCCTACGGGTGGGTGTACCCGGGGCCTATGGGATCGGTTTTGACGCCGATGATGGTGGGGCTTGATGAAGCGGGGAATCTACCCAACGCTTGTACGCTGAATGGCCACTGCCAGGAAGTCTGTCCGGTCCGTATTCCATTACCGAAACTCCTTCGGGCGCATCGGACACACCAGCATGAGCAGAAGCTCAATTCCGGTGTATTCCGTTACGGTCTCGGGGTTTGGGCGTTTTTCGCCTCACACCCGAGAATTTATCAATTTGGCACGCGCATCGTTATGGCAGTAATGGGTACATTGGGACGGCGAAAAGGCGTGTTCAGGCGCATGCCCTTTGCTGGCGGCTGGACCCAGGTCCGCGATCTTCCAGCACCACAAGGAAAAACCTTCCAAGCCGCCTGGCAAGAAAAACAAAGGGAGAAAAGCAGATGACATCGGCACGCGAAGAAATTTTGGGTCGCGTCGCCAAGGCTGTTGGCCGTGATAGCATCGACACAGAGACGGAGAAACGTCTGACGGATAGGCTTCGTCAACTTCCAACAAAGCTCAGACCACAATGGAGTGACGATCCGGTTGAACGGTTTGTTTCCAAACTACGGGCCGTTGCCGCCTCTGTTGATGTCGTGGAAAGCGCCGCCGATGTCGTGGAATCGGTACAGACATTCTTGCGCGAACACAATATCCCACTTGTCGTCACGGTCGCCCCGGATGACCGGTTGAACCGCTATCCCTGGCCCGACACATTGGAGGTTTCCAGAAGGAACGTGGTACCCGAAGATGTGACGAGCATTACACTCGCCGAGGCAGGCGTTATCGAGACCGGAAGTTTGGTATTACGTTCGAGTGCAAAAAGCCCGACCGGCATGAATTTCTTGCCCGAGAACCACATCGTGATCCTGCACCAAGAACAGCTAGTTGAAAATCTTGAAGATGGATGGGCATGCGCCATGAAATTTTCAAATAGAATTCCCAGAACGGTTAATTTTATCACCGGCCCATCCAAGACAGCGGATGTCGAGCAGACGATTGAGTATGGAGCGCATGGGCCTCGGCTGCTCCACATCATTCTGTTAGCGCAGGCGTAAGTTAACCCCGGTACTCATAGCGGCTTACATTGAGGATCTGCGACTTGAAGCGGCATCATCAACCGTGATGCACCACGTCCTTAATGTGCTGCGCCTGGTACAGGCTTATGATCGGCGTGTCGACTGGCGGTGGCTGCGGCGGATTAGGGGGTTGCTCGATGAAGATCATGCGCGCCTACAAATATAGGCTCTATCCAACAGCGGAGCAGGAAGCACGCCTGTCAGCGTGGGTACCATTAGGGCCACGTTAGGGCTAGAGGTGCCGCGACCGTCGATTTGACGGGTGAACGACCTCCCCCTGACCAGATAGCCAAGTGGTTATTCACCTGGACAGGCGACCGGTTATCAAGGTCGTCGCAATCCTCGTAACCGCAGGCGATGGCGAACATGCGCGCCCGGATCATGTCGGCCTGGCTATGCGTGGTGCACCAAGGGTCGCGGTCGTCCCGCAGGCAGGATGCCAGCCGTCCGGCCAGGCCGAGACCATGTTCGACTTCGCGCAACAATAAAACGCCGCCATCCGAAGACAGCCGTCCGCCGTCGAACCGGGCGCATAATTCCTTGCCGTAAACAGGTGACAAACCGGGGAGAAAAGGGAAAGTTTCCATCATGGCGGGCGTAAGGCTTTCCTGGCGTCGCGGTTTAGGTTTGATCACCAGAAAACTACGATAGTTCAACCAGTTAATCCACGCTCGCCACCAAATTTTAGACCGGCCATGAATAATACGGGCTAGAAGCAACAGGCGCAGCTCTCTTCTCGCAATCAATATTGGTACGATCCTTCACTTCAATCGATCGCCCGCTATAAATTCCGAGGATTGTGAGTCCCTTGCAGGGCGAGGCGTCATCGGTCATCGTGCGGCCCAACTGATATAGCTGATAACCGGAGACACCCACCATGTCCGAAGGCAAAGTCGTCGCCGAAAAAGACGGTCAATTAGGCCGCGTCATCTTCGACAACCCGAAGAAGCACAACGCGATGTCGCAAGCGATGTGGGACGGGCTGGCCGACACCATGCAGGCCTTCGACGCGGACGACGACGTCAGGGTCGTCGTGCTGGAAGGTGCGGGTGAGAAGGCGTTCGTTTCCGGCGCCGACATCTCCAAATTCGAGAGCGAGCGGGCAAATGTCGATCGCATCAAGGAATACGGCGTGTCGGTCAACCGCGCCTATGGCGCCGTGCAGCACGCGCTAAAGCCGACCATCGCCAAGATCAGCGGCTATTGCTATGGCGGCGGCATGGGCATCGCGGTCTGCACCGACTTGCGCATCTGCTCGGATAATTCGAGCTTCTGCATCCCCGCCGCCAAGCTCGGTGTCGGTTAAGAACGGCGGCGCAATAATCCCCCACTGAAGCGGCCGTATTGTTCGGTTTCGCCGGTCCAATATTGGACCGTCTATAGCCTTCGTCAGGATTGACCTGATGGAAGGCGGGGGATGTACGGAGTGGATTTATATCGCCGTGTGCGGCTGGCGTGTTATCGAGAGGGATTGAGCGGTCGGGAAGTTGCCCGGCGGTTCGGGATCGACCGCAAGACAGTAGCCAAGATACTGGCGCATTCGGTACCGCCAGGCTATCGGCGCCGCCGACCGCCGAAGCGCCCGAAGCTGGACCCCTTCACGGATATCATCGATCGTATTCTGGTGGAGGACCGGACGGTTCACCGCAAGCAACGGCACACGGCGAAGCGGATATTCGAGCGTCTTCGCGACGAACACGGCTTCTCTGGCGGACAGACCATCGTCAAGGATTATGTTCGCGAACGGCGCCGTCGGCACCGGGAGATGTTCGTGCCGCTGGCGCATTCTCCAGGCCATGCTCAGGCGGACTTTGGCGAGGCGGATGCGATCATCGCCGGCGTTCAGTATCGGGCGCATTTCTTTGTCATGACGCTTCCGCACAGCGACGCTTGCTTCGTGTGCGCCTACCCGGCGGCGACGGCGGAAGCATGGCTGGACGGTCATAATCGGGCTTTCGCTTTCTTCGGCGGCGTTCCGCAATCGATTCTCTACGACAACGATAAGTGCCTGGTGTCGCGCATCCTGCCGGACGGCGTGAGGCAACGAACAGCGGCGTTCAGCGGACTTCAATCGCATTACCTCTTCCAGGATCGCTATGGCCGTCCCGGCAAGGGCAATGATAAAGGCAATGTCGAGGGGGTGGTTGGCTTCGCCCGGCGGAACTTCATGACGCCGCTTCCCTGCCACCAAAGTTGGGACGCCTTCAACACATCCCTGGAGAAGCAATGCCGTACGCGGCAAGGCGATATTCTGCGCGGCCATCGCGAGAGCATCGGCGAACGGCTTGTGCGTGACCGCGCAGGGTTGATGGCGCTGCCGCCAACGCCGTTCGATGCGTGCGACAAGCAGAGCACACGGGTCAACTCTCTGTCCCTGGTGCGATACCGGACGAACGACTATTCCGTCCCCGTCGTCCATGGCCACCAGGAAGTCTGGGTCCGTGGCTATGTCCATGAGGTGGTCATCGGTTGTGGCGCCGCGATCATTGCCCGGCATCCCCGTTCCTACGACCGGGAGGATATGGTCTTCGACCCGATCCACTACCTGCCTTTGCTGGAGCAGAAGATCGGCGCCCTG
>NZAK01000049.1 GCA_002687515.1 Rhodospirillaceae bacterium | reverse complement strand
AAAGCAAGGGCGATTAGCTCAGTTGGGAGAGCACCTTGTTCACATCGCGGGGGTCACTGGTCCAAGTCCAGTATCGCCCACCATTCTTTTCAATGGGTTAGCAGTGGATTGGCGTAGGACCGCTTTGCCGCGCCGCCGGTGCCGGCCGATCACTCGATGGTCACCCGGCGGGCGGCGGCCCAGGCCTTGCCAAGCCGGGTCAGAGTTTCGTCGTCCAGCACCTCTTCGGCCAAGGTGTAGATTAAGGTTTCTTCCTTTCGGAAGTGGTTGCGGGCGGTGCTTATGGTCTGCTGGACCGCTTCGATCGCCTCGGAAATATCCTCCGCGTTCTCGATCCGCTCCAGCCCCCGTCTGATCTCCTTATGTTCGGCATACATCTCGGCGATCAACTCACCGGCGGCCAAATGCGGTTCCAGCGCCGGGAAAAGCAGTTCCTCCTCGAGGGCTGCGTGGGCTTTTATCTCGGTGGCAAGAACCGCCGTCGCGCTGTCGATTTGGGCCACGTCACCGGCAATCGGGGCCATTTCCTCGATGCCGTCGAGAAGCGCATGGAAGGCACCATGTTCACCCAAAAGCGCATCGGTCAGTTTCATGCCCGGTCTTCCTTTTTCTGATCGATTACCCGGTTCCCATCGGCCGCAAATCCGGGCAAGGAACAAGTGCCCATTCCTTCGTCCGGGACGACCTTATTGGTTGATCCAACGGCCGACATTATAGATTTCCCGGGGTGATGGTCGACCAAGGAAACCCAATTTAACCAAGGGATATGTTCAACTCCACCACTCTTCCTGTTGATTCCGCCGGCTTGACTTCGGTCAATGCAATTAGCCGGTGGTCAAAACGTTATGTAGGCACCATATTGATTACAAGGAATCAAACGATTGATTACAAGGAATCAAACGGTTAATAAAACACAATGATCGATGCCCGTCACTTGGTTGATTACGCCTCCGACGCCGCCTTTGCCGTCGATGGCGATATGAAGGTTGTCGCCTGGAATTACGGGGCGCGGCGGCTTTTGGGCTACACGCGGCGCGAGGTTCTGGGCCGGCACTGTTCAAAAGTTCTTCAAGCCACCCTTCTGGGCGGTGAGCCGCTGTGTGGTCCAGATTGCAGCGGCGCCCAATGTTTCAGGAATTTCCGGGCTTTCAACGCGTCTGCCTGCCGCACCCGCCATAAGGACGGTGCCTGGGTTTCGGTAAACCTTTCCTCGGTTGTCATGCCGAAACGGGCGCGGCCTTCGCCGGCGCGCTCGGCGATTGCCGTTGTCATGCTGCAGGCGGATGGCAAAGAGGAAACTCGGTCGCTGCCGGAAGCGCCGCTGCATATCTTTACCCTCGGCCGTTTCGGACTGGCGGCGCGCGGGCGCCGCCTGGTGGTCGAAAACTGGAAGCGCAAACAAGCACTGACCCTGTTGAAATATCTGGCCGCCAATCCCGGCCGCGCCATCCATCGCGAGATACTGATCGAACATCTTTGGCCCGAGGCCGAAGAAAGCCACGGCCGCGAAAGGCTTAAAGTAACGGTGTACTTCCTGCGCAACCAATTTCGCGATGCCGGCATTCGAGAAGATGTCGTGGTAACCGCCGGCAAGACCTATACGCTCGCCCGCGAAGCGGTATGGGTGGATAGGGAAGCTTTCGAGGATTGCGTCGCCAAAGGGTTTGAACGGCAACGTCTCGGACAATGGGACCAGGCGCTCGATGAATATGAGCAGGCGCAGCATCTCTACCGCGGCGACTACATGGAGGAAGATGTCTACGCCGATTGGTGCGCCGAAGAGCGCGAACGGCTGCGCGAGATTTACCTGGAAGCGCTGGCCGGGATCGTCGATTGCCATGCCGAGCGCGGCCACTTTGCCGAAGCGGTGCAGGTCTGCCGCACCGCTCTGGTCCGCGATCCCTGCCGGGAAAGCTTCCACCGCTCGCTGATGGAATATCTGGTCCGGCTTGGACGCACCGACTGGGCCATCGCCCAATACCAGAATTGCCGGCGCATCCTGGGCCGCGAGCTCGGCGTCGAGCCGATGCCCGAAACGCAAAGACTGTACCGGCAAATTATCGATGGCGACGGCGACACGCCGGCCGATGGATTGACCGGCCGTCTCGGCGAATAAAACCCCGTATCCAGCTTCCCCATACCCATACCGATACCGGCTCGGGCCGCGCGGCAATGGCGCGCGAACGCCCTTTTTCGCATGTGTCACCAGAGGGTCACCGGCGCATGCTATCGCTTAACATGTAGATACCGGTCAAATATCCTGAGGTGCGAATAGCGATGGGGGAAAGACACGCCGATGGGAGAAAAACACGCCTTAGAGTCTTTCGTTGCACGGATCTGGCTGGAATCGGCGCCGAACGGAAATCCGATGTGGCGTGGACATGTCCGCCACGTTCAGGGCGAACAGGAAACCTACTTCCAGGACCTTGAGGCGATGGGTGATTTCCTGGAACGGGTGAGCGGCGTTTCAGGGCTGCGGCAGGTGCCTGGCGAAGCCAGAGATTCGAAGCTCGACTAGGCCGCAAAAGGAAAAGGTGAATCGATTAATGGCATACGAAAGCGCAAATTCATCCGGGTTTTCAGACAAATGGTGGGTCCCCGTATTAGGGGTTCTAATGATGGTCATTTGTTTTGGGCCGGTCAGCCAGGCCAAGGCCGCGGAAACCGGTAAGGAAATTTTCGAAGATCAATGCACGGCCTGCCACACCATCGGCAAGGGAAAATTGGTGGGGCCTGATTTGGCCGGTGTAACCGCGCGCCGCGAGAAAAGTTGGCTGGTGCGGCAAATCAAGGATCCGGAAAGGCTGATTGAAGAAAAGGATCCGATTGCCTTGCAGCTTTTGCGCGAAGCCGACGATGTGCCGATGAGCTCGCTCGATTTAAGTGACGCCGAAGTGGCGGCGGTAATTGGATATCTGAAGAGCGTCGAAAAACTAGCGGTGGTGACCACCGGTATTCCCTCGCAATACATGCCGACCGTGCTGATCAGCCTCATCGTGTTGATTGGCCTCACTTTGATCGGACTCAAAGCGGGAAATAAGAATGTCGACGTGCGATGAACTCGAAGAATCAAAGAACCCAAAAGGTATATCATGAAAGATAGTAGCAACTGGTTTAGCGTCAGCGAGGACTCCCGTTCGTGGGAGGACTTTTACAGAAAAAGGTGGAATTACGATTACAGCGTGCGCTCCGGTCACGGCGTAAACTGTTCCATGGCCTGCAGCTGGGAGGTCTTCGTAAAAGACGGACTAATATGCTGGGAGCTACAAAAAACTGATTATCCGCAAATCGAACCCGATGTCCCGAATGTCGAACCAAGGGGCTGCCAGCGCGGTGTTACCGCTTCCTGGTATCCTTACAGCCCGTTGCGCCCGAAATATCCGTACGTGCGCAAAGTGATGTGGGATTTTTATGCCGAGGAAATCAACAGCGGCAAGGACCCGGTTGAAGCTTACGCAAGCATCGTCGAAGACCCGGAGCGGTCAAAAAAATACAAATCCGCAAGAGGTAAGGCGGGCTGGAAACGCGTAAGCTGGGACCAGGCGGTCGAAATGGTCGCCGCCGGGCAGATTTACACCATTAAAAAGTATGGCCCCGACCATATGGCCAACTTTTCACCGATCCCCGCCATGAGCCTGCTCAGTTTCATCTCGGGGCACCGATACAACAATTTGCTGGGCGGCATTTATTGCAGCTATTACGAGTGGTATCACGACCTTCCGCATGTTTCTTCCTCGATGTTCGGGGACCAGACGGAAAATTGCGAAAGCTCTGACTGGTATCACGGCACTTATTGGGTTGTTGCCGGCTCGAACATAAACATGACCCGCACCGCAGATGCCCATTTCATTTCCGAAGCGAAATACCGGGGCTCAAAGATCGTCGTCCTTTCCCCCAACTATTCGGATGTGACGAAATATGCCGACACCTGGGTTCCGCTGGTGCCCGGAAGCGATGGCGCCTTCCTGATGGCTTGTATCCACGTCATCTTGAAAGAGTTCTATGCCGACAAGGATACGCCATACTTCACCGAATATTCGAAACAATATACCAACCAGCCGTTCCTTGTCGTTCTCGACAAGGATGGCGACAAATATCAGCAAGGACGGTTCCTGCGGGCGAGCGATGTCGCGGAATACGCGGGCGAGGAAAATGCCGACTGGAAACTGATCATGACCGATGGTGCGGGGAAACTGCACCTGCCGACCGGGTCCGTCGGTTTCAGGTGGGAAAAGGAGCCAACCGGAAACTGGAACCTTCAGCTCAAAAACGCGGTTACCAAGGAAGATTTCGATCCGCTCCTCACCCTTCTCGGAAATGACGACCAAAAGGCAATGGTCTCGTTCTCCGACTTTACCGATACCTTCAGCATCAATATCGGTCAGACCGAAGGCAAGGGCCAGAAGGCGGTCGAGGTTCTGCGCGAAGTCCCGGCCAAAAAGATAACCACCAGCGATGGCGAGGAATTAATCGTAACCACCGCCTTCGATCTTTTGATGGCGCAGGCCGGCGTGTCGCGCGGGCTGGGTGGTGATTACCCCGTGGACTATGACGATCCCAAACCATATCCCCCGGCCTGGCAGGAAAAGCAGACCGGCGTGAGCCGGGATCTTGCCATCCAGGTGGGAAGGGAATTCGCCGATAATGCCGAAAAGACAAAAGGCAAATCCCTGTTCATAACTGGCCCCGGGATACAACACTTTTACCACGGCGCTTCGATGTATTACCGCAGCCAGGCGGTGATGCTTGCCCTTTGCGGCTGCAACGGGGTGAACGGCGGTAATTTCAACCATTATGTCGGCACCCAGCACACCCGCTTGAACGCGGCATTCGTCAATCTCAGCGGCGCCCTCGATTGGAAACGACCGCCGAGGCTGATGAACAGCACTTCGCTGTGGTACTTCCACACCGGCCAGTGGAAATATGACAATATGTCCCTGGACACGCAGTGGGCCACGGGGGCCAAGAAGCTTCCCGAGTTCAACCACGCGGCCGACATGAACTCCCTTGCCGTCAGGCTGGGATGGCTGCCGTTCTTCCCGCAAATCGACAAAAAGAACCCGCAGGAGATTTACAAGGAAGCCGTCCAGGCGGGCTGTAATAACGATGCGGAAGTAAAGGAATGGATTGCCAATCAGTTCCGGGAAAACAAGTTGAACTTTGCCATCAATGATGTCGATGCCGAGGAAAACCACCTGAAAATGCTCACCGTCTATCGCGGCAACCTGGTTGGCACCAGCATGCGGGGGCAGGAACTGGCGCTCAAGCACTTCCTCGGAACCCACAACAACGTGATGTGGGACGAAGAACCGGCCAAAGACCTGGTCAATGAAATCGAATGGCATGATGAATCTTCGGTCGGCAAATTGGATTTCCTGGTCAATCTCAACTTCCGCATGGATTCGACCGCCAATTATTCCGATGTCATTCTGCCGGCCGCCTTCTGGTACGAAAAATACGACGTCACCTTTGGCGATATGCATACATTTGTTCATCCCCTGACGCCGGCGACGCAGCCGCCTTGGGAGTCCAAGCACGACTGGGAATCCTTCAAGCTGATCGCCAAGAAGTTTTCGGAAATGGCAAAGAAACATTTCCCCGAGCCGGTAAAAGACGTTGTGTTCAATGCCTTGTGGATGGACAGCCCGGACATGCTCGCCCAACCGATGGGAGAGATAAAGGACTGGAAAAACGGCGATACGGAACTGGTCCCGGGCAAGACCTTCCCCAATATCGCCATCGTCGAGCGCGATTACTCCAAGATTTACGACCAACTGGTCTCCCTCGGCCCGCTCGTCTCGCAACCCAAGGGCTATGGATCCAAAGGGCAGTATGCGGACCTGACGCCGATCGTCGAGGAAGAGCTCAAACACAACGAAGCCCTGGACGTGAAAGACGGGCGCGTCTATTTCGAAAAGCCCGAGCAGGCCTGTGAGCTTATTCTTCAGATTTCTCCGGAACTCAACGGCCGGCTGTCGTCGATGTTTTTCAAGGAAATGGAAAAGAAAGTGGGGCTTCCCCTGGCCGACATGGTTGAAGTCGTCAAAAGCAGGAAGGTTCACTACAAGGACATCATTTCACAGCCGCGAAGAATTCACATCACGCCGCAATGGAGTGCCATGTTGCACGACAAGGAAGGAAAACAGAGAACCTTCGGCCCGTGGACAATGAATGTGGAACGGCTGAAACCCTGGCACACCCTGTCGGGAAGGCAGGAAGTTTATTACGACCACCAGGGTATCAGGGAACTGGGAGAGGCGCTTCCAACCAACAAGCCGCCGTTGGATATGGTGGCGATCGGCGATATCAAACCGGACAAGGCCGGTCCCAAGTCGAAGATATTCCGCTTCATCACGCCGCATGGCAAATGGCAGATACACAGCTCATTCAGAGACCATTGGCCGATGATGCACATGTCGCGGGGCGGGCCCACCGTATGGCTCAATCCCGATGATGCCGACGAGATCGAGGTGGAGGACAACGACTGGGTGGAAATGTATTGCGAAAACGGGATCGAAGTGGTCCGGGCGGTGGTCAGCCATCAAGTGCCCAGCAACATGGCGATCACCTACCATCAGGTCGAACGCAATGTAAATGTTCCCTTTTCACCGCTTGCCAAGAAACACAATCGCTCCGACCTCAGGGGTGGAAACAACAACGCGACCACGCGAATCCTGATGAATCCGGCGACCATGATCGGCGGCTATGCCCAATTCTCATATTACATCAACTATTGGGGCACCAGCCCGTCCGAACGCGACCACGGGGTCATCATCCGTAAAATGCCCCTGGGATCGGAAAACAGGCCGATCTATCAGGAAAGTGAACTCGACAAATTACCATCAGAATGAGTGCAAAAGCCATGAAAGTAAAAGCCCAACTAGGCATGACCTTCAACCTGGAGAAGTGCATCGGCTGCAATACCTGTACGGTTGCCTGCAAGAATGTATGGACCAACAGGGAAGGCGCCGAATACATGTGGTGGAACAATGTCGAAACCAAACCAGGTATCGGCTATCCCAAGCAATGGGAAAACCAGGATCTGTGGAAGGGGGGATGGGAGAAGAATGGCGACAAGCTGAAACTGCGTTACGGCAGCAAGTCCTACATGCTCTTCAATCTTTTTTTCAACCCGCACATGCCTGAAATGAAAGATTATTACGGTGAAGGTGACGTCTATACNTTCACCTACGATGATCTGCATTCGAGCCAAGAACATAAGCAGCAACCGGTCGCCAGACCTAAATCCATGGTCACCGAAAAAGAAGATATTCCGATTGACTGGGGCGTGAACTGGGAAGACAACGCCGGCGGCGCGCACGTAACCGGGAAGCATGACGTAAATTTCCTGGAGATGAGCGAAAAAGAAATGGAGGCGGCGCTCAAATTCAGGGACATCTTCTATTTCTACCTTCCCCGCATATGCAATCACTGCCTTAACCCCGGTTGCGTGGCCGCCTGTCCGTCCGGCGCGGCCTATAAAAGGGAAGAAGACGGGGTCGTTCTGATTGATCAAAACAGATGCCGCAACTGGCGCTATTGCATCTCTTCGTGCCCCTATAAAAAGCCCTACTACAATTGGGCCAGCGGCAAGATGGAAAAATGCATCCTCTGCTATCCGCGCATTGAATCGGGCATGCCGCCGGTTTGTTTCCATTCCTGCGTCGGAAAAATCCGCTCGTTCGGGGTTCTTCTCTACGACATGGATAAGGTCGAGGAAGCCGCATTGGCGGACGATAAAGACCTGGTCGAGGCGCAAAGAGAGGTGATTCTGGACCCCTTTGACCCAGAGGTAATGGACGCCGCCAAGAAAAGCGGCATCAGCGACGACTGGATCGACGCGGCACAGAACTCGCCGGTCTACAAAATCGTCAAAAAATGGAAGCTGGCGCTGCCGCTGCATCCCGAATTCAGAACCATGCCGAGCCTGTTTTATATTCCGCCCCTGGCTCCGATCACGACCAGCGCCGGAAATGCATCTCCCTCGGATGAAGATGTCTTCGATATGGATAAACCGTCGGATGGCCCGCTTCTAAGCCTCGACGAATTGGACAAGTTCCGGGTGCCACTTAAATATCTGGCCAGCATGTTTGGCGCCGGCAATGAAGAGGTCGTGAAGACGGCGCTTCTGCGCCAACTCGCGGTCAGGCATTACCAGAGAGGCATAAGGGTCGATGGCAGCGCCGATGCGTCGGTTCTCGACAAGGTCGGATTGAGCGAAGAAGACGCCAACGGAATCGTGCGCGGATTGTCCCTGGCCTTTTACGACGAACGCTTTGTGGTCCCGACGACGAAACGCGAAGACGCGGACATCAGTCCCTATACCGAGCGCGGCCTCGCCGGTTTCGACCAGATGACTCCCTGGTCGCCGATGAAAAGAAGAAAAAGTTACCACAAGTCGTATCACGCCGCTTCGAAGGATTATGAATAGCATGGATAGAAGCCAAACCTTGAAAGATGCCTATTCGGTCATCGCCGAGTTGTGGTGCAGTCCGCCCGAAGAGGTAACGGAGCAGGACGAAATCAAGAAAAAAGCCGAAGAAGTGGTTGAAAGGCTGAAAGGCATCGATAAAGACGGCGCTCGGCTGCTGTCCAGGTTCCTCGCCGAAGACGTTATTGCCGATGAGGACTATATCGATTTATTCGAANTGGACCCCCAGTGCCCCTTGTATCTTGGCAGTCATACCTATGAGGAACCCAAGACCTGCGCCAATGCCGCCGTTTCCGACAGAAACGAGTACATGATCGAGCTGGGTGGCATTTACAGCCATTTTGGCCGCAAACCGAACGGAACGGAGCTGCCCGATTACCTGCCGATGATGATTGAATTTCTTTCACTGACCGCCGACCGGGACGACGACCCGATAAGGGATAAATATATCGAGGAATTCATTTTACCGTTCCTGCCGCCGATTCGCGGCCGCCTGGAACAGTTGAATTCGCCATATATTCATCTTCTTGATGGGATGGAGAAAGTCATCAACAGCGAACGGAAAAAAGGCGCCCTGAAAGAAAGTCTCCTGAACAAATTACCATTGTCAAAACAGCGAGAACAAAAGGTGGAAAGCTATGTGGGATAACTTTTTTTTCATCGGACTGCCCTACATCACCATCATTCTGTTTTTCGGTGGTGTGATTTACCGTGGCCTCAGCGGCAGTATGAGCGGCCATCGGGGCAAATGGGACATGACCGCCCGCGGCGATTACCTGTGGACCACCCGCTCCACCGGATTCTTTGGCCGCGCTTCCATCGGCCCGGCATCCTTGTGCCTGCACTGGGGCATAGTCATCCTGTTTCTTGCCCATCTGATAGGCTTTATCGGAGGCGCCTATAACCTCGCCGATTGGGTCGATTTTTTCAGATGGGTGGGGCTCGGTGGCGGAATTCTTTTTCTCTATGGAGTGATATGGGCTTTTGTGCGGAGGTTGGTCATCCCGCAGGTGGCGGCGATGAGCACACCCGATGATTATGTCATCCTTCTGTTCCTGATTCTGATCAGCGGTTTTGGGCTTTATCAGTCCGCCGTCNAACTGGTCTTCGGAGTATCCTATTCAGCCGGGCCTTGGATCGCCGGTGTGTTCCAATTACAGCCGGATGCTGCGATGATTTCGGGCGCTCCGTTTACCAATAAACTGCACATTATCCTGGCGCTTCTCTTCTTTGCCTACCTGCCCTTTACCAAGCTGGTGCACATTTTCAGTTATCCTTTCGGATACATCACCAGGCCCCTTATTTCGATGAGAAGATACGTGGCGTTGAAAAAATAAAGAACTTCAAGAAAATTCCGAGACATGTTCTCCAACGAACATGACCGAATAGGTCGTTTTCGCGCTTTGTTGGGACCGCCAAGGTTTCGTTCGACGGCGGCGGACGCCGCCGCTGCATCCTTCGCCGGCTGTTCGGCGATTCCCGGACCGCATCGATAGCGCGGGCCGTTCCGGAACTAGGGGATAACGATGGACACGGATACCCAGTTCGAGCCAAGGAAACAATATTCCATCCTAACCATGAACACCTTGGCCTTCACCGTCAATTTCGCGGTGTGGACCATGTTCGCGGTCATCGGCATCAAGATCAAGGCCGAGCTCGATCTCAACGAAACCGCGTTCGGCGTCTTGGTCGCCACGCCGATCCTCACCGGTTCCCTGGTGCGCTTGCCCCTCGGCCTGCTCACCGACCGCTATGGCGGACGCGTCGTTTATTTCATTCAGATGATTCTGGTCGCCATCGCCACCTATGGGCTGGCCTTCGCCGATCAGTTTTGGCAGTACCTCGCCATCGGCCTCTGCGTCGGCCTGGCCGGCGGCTCGTTCGCCATCGGCATCGCCTACACCTCGGCCTGGTTCCAGAAAGAGCGGCAAGGCACGGCGTTGGGTATTTTCGGGGCCGGCAACGCCGGCGCGGCTGTGAACATCTTTGTTGCGCCGCTGATCATCGTCGCCCTCGGCTGGCGCGCGGTGCCGACCATCTATTCGGTGTCGATGCTGGTGATGGCCGTCATCTTTTGGTTTGGGACCTATCCGGACCCGCAGCTCGAGGGACGCAAGAAGTCGGGCAATCTGCCGACCCTGGCCGGCATGCTCGAACCGCTCCGCGAGATCAGGGTGTGGCGATACGGCCTCGCCTATTACTTCGTTTTCGGCGGCTTCGTGGCGCTCGCCCTGTGGCTGCCCAAATACTACATCGCCGAATACGGCCTCGGGCTGACGACGGCGGCCTTCATCTCCCTGTTCTTCACCCTGCCGTCCGGCGTGATCCGGGCGCTCGGCGGCTGGTTCTCCGATAAATGGGGCGGCGACACGGTGACCTGGTGGGTGTTTTGGGTTTCGATCGTTTGCCTGTTCTTCCTGTCCTACCCGCCGACCACCTTCACCATTCACGGAATCAAGGGTGACATCTCCTTGGATATTCGTGTCGGCGTGGTGATGTTCACGTTTCTGGTCTTCATTGTCGGCATCGCCCAGGGGATCGGCAAGGCCAGCGTCTACCGCAGCCTGGCCGACCACTATTCGGACAATATGGGCAGCGTCGGCGGCCTGGTCGGGGTCATCGGCGGGCTCGGCGGTTTCTCGCTTCCGATCATGTTCGGGATCGCCGCCGACGCGACCGGCGTGCGCAGCACCGCCTTCATGCTGATGTACGCGGTGCTCGGCGGCGTCATGATCTGGACCTGGATGGCGGCGAGAAGCGAGCGCCGGGAGATCCTGGAGCGGGATCCGTCGCTGCGCGATCACCTGATCAGGGACGAGTTCGGGCAAGTGCTGTCGGTCAGCACCCGCTGGCTGAGGAATTGGCGCCCGGAGGACGAAAATTTCTGGCGGGAGACCGGCCGGCGGATCGCCATGCGCAACCTGATCTGTTCGATGCCGCCGCTGTTGTTGTCCTTCGCGGTGTGGTTGGTCTGGAGCGCGGTGGTCATCGAACTGCCCCGGATCGGCTTCAAATTCACCACCGGTGAGCTGTTTTGGCTGGCCGGCGCGCCGGGCATTTCGGGCGCCGCCCTCCGGCTTCTTTACTCCTTCGTCGTGCCCATCTTCGGGGGCAGGAACTGGACCGTATTCAGCACCCTGTCGCTGCTGGTCCCGACCCTGTGGATGGCGCTGGCGGTTCAGGACCCGGGCACCGATTATATGGTGTTCGTGGTCATCGCCCTGTTGTGCGGGCTCGGCGGCGGCAATTTCTCGGCGAGCATGGCCAATATCAGTTTCTTCTTTCCCAAAAGGATGCAGGGCACGGC
Source organism: Rhodospirillaceae bacterium (assembly GCA_002687515.1). GTDB lineage: Bacteria > Pseudomonadota > Alphaproteobacteria > Rhodospirillales > UBA2165. The sequence goes on along the minus strand of NZAK01000049.1, from coordinate 8,618 downwards.
GCTCGGCTGGAACGCCGGCGTTGGCAACCTCGGCGTCGGTATCGTGCAGGCGGTGGTGCCCCTGGTGATCTACGGCGGGGCGCTGGCCATCAAGGGCGGCGGCTCCCAGACCTATGCGGATCAACATGGGGTGAGCGAAGTCTGGTTGCAGAACGCCGGCTTCATCTGGGTTCCGTTGATCCTGCTGGCGGCCATCGCCGCCGCCTGGGGCATGAACAACATACGCGATGTCAGCGCCACCTTGGGCGAGCAGGTGGTGATCTTCCGGCGCAAGCACGCCTGGCTGCTGGGATGGCTGTACACCGGAACCTTCGGCTCGTTCATCGGATTTGCCACCGCCTTCCCAATTCTTCTGACCGCGTTGTTCCCTGATTCGGGCGCCCTCAAATGGGCCTTTATCGGACCGTTGGCGGGCGCCTTGGTGCGTCCGTTCGGGGGTTGGCTGTCCGACCGTCTTGGCGGCGCCCGGGTCACCTTCTGGAACTTCGCGGTCATGCTGGTGGCGGTGATCGGCGTGCTGATATTCCTGCCTTCCGGTCCCGGCGGCAACGAGCTTCCCTGGTTCCTGGCCGCCTTCATGCTGCTTTTTATCACCACCGGTATCGGCAACGGGTCGGTGTTCCGGGTGGTGCCGACCGTATTCGTGGCCTTGCACCAGCGCTGGGCCGAGGGCAAAGGTCAGGCGGCGCGGGACGCGGAGATTTCGGCCGGCGAAATCGAGGCCTCCGTGGCCTTGGGATTTACCGCTTCCATCGCCGCGCTGGGGTTGTTTTTCATCCCGGCGATGGTCGCCCTTTCGATCGACGCGACGGGCTCGCCTCGCAACGCCCTGATCGTCTTCATTGTATTTTACGCGACCTGCCTGCTCGCAACCTGGTGGTGGTACCGGCGCGATGGAGCGGAAGTCAAGTGCGACTGATCTAATTTGCGGACCGCGAACGGGAACGAACGACAGTTAGGGGAAACGAGATGACCGATTTGACGAAATGGGATGTTGAAGACGAAGCGTTCTGGAACTCCACCGGAAAAAGCGTCGCCTACCGGAACCTTTGGATCTCGGTCCCCAGCCTCTTGTGCGGATTCGCGGTTTGGCTCTACTGGGGCATTATCACCGTGCAAATGCTCAATCTCGGCTTCCCGTTCGCCAAGTCCGAGTTGTTCACGCTGGCCGCCATCGCCGGCCTCACCGGCGCGACATTGCGCATTCCAAGCACCTTTTTCATCCGCATCGCCGGCGGCCGCAACACCATCTTTTTCACCACCGCGCTTCTGATGATACCGGCAGTCGGCGCCGGCTTCGCGCTGCAGGACAAGAATACGCCGCTCTGGGTGTTCCAGGTCCTGGCGCTGCTGTCCGGGTTCGGCGGCGGCAACTTTGCCTCCTCGATGTCCAACATCAGTTTCTTCTTCCCGAAAAGGATGCAGGGCACGGCCCTGGGCTTGAATGCGGGGCTCGGCAACGCCGGCGTGACGACCATGCAGGTGGTGGTGCCGCTGGTCATGACCTTCGGCGTGTTCGGGGCCCTGAGCGGCGAGCCGATGATCCTGCAGACCACCTCGGGCACCCTGATCGGCAAGATTCCGGCGGGCTCGCAAACCTGGATCCCGAACGCCGGGTTCGTCTGGCTCATCGCCCTGATCCCGCTGGCCTTCGCCGGCTGGTTCGGCATGAACAATATCCGCACCGACGAAGTGACCCCGGAAATCGCCGGCGGCACGGCGGGCGCTTTTTCACGCATCACGGCGATGCTTCTGGTCGGCTTTATCGTCGCGGCTTGCGGTCTTTATTTCATTCTTCCGGCGCCGGTCGGATTGGGCCTTCCGAACTGGAGCAAGTGGTTCGTGCTGGCCGGTGTGATAACCGCGACGGTGCTGGCGCTTTACTACATTTGTTTTTTCGTCAGGGACAATTTGAGCCGCCAGTATGCCATCTTCCGCAACAAACAGACCTGGGTCATGTCGGTCATCTATACCATGACCTTCGGTTCCTTCATCGGCTACTCGGCGGCGTTTCCCCTGGCCATCAAGGTCGTCTTCGGCTTCCAGCATATTGAGGTGGACGGGATCCTAACCCACGATACGGTCAACCCGAACGGGCCGAGCGCCCTGATGTTCGCCTGGATGGGACCCTTCATTGGTGCCCTGATCCGCCCGATCGGCGGCTGGGTATCGGACCGGGTGGGCGGCGCGAAAGTCACGCAGATCATCACCATCATAATGATCTTGAGCGCCCTCGGCGTCGCTTATTACATGCAGGCCGCCTATCGATCGGCGACACCGGAAGAGTATTTCGTTCCGTTTTTCCTTCTTTTCCTGGTGCTCTTCGCCGGCACCGGCATCGGCAACGGTTCCACCTTCCGCACCATCGCCATGATCTTCGACAAGGAGCAGGCGGGGCCGGCCCTCGGCTGGACGTCGGCGGTGGCCGCCTACGGCGCGTTCATCATACCGCAGGTGTTTGGCGAGCAGATCAAGGCGGCAACGCCGCAATACGCCCTCTACGGGTTCGCCCTTTTCTACTTCGTTTGCCTGCTTCTCAACTGGTGGTACTACCTCGGGCCGAAGAGGGAATTCGACAACCCGTAAAATAGCGATGCTATTTCGTCGTCTGCTCCCTTCATCTTGAGGCCCCGGCCGAAGTCATTTTCGTCTCTGACGGCGCCACTCCGACGGCGGCGTGAAGGTTCCGATCCAAACGCCGCGGCGCTTCCGTCTGGCGGTTTGTTCGGCGTCCACGTAATCGGTGGTATGACGGCGAAAAGCCACGGCCCACCCCTTTTTGACCATCCATTCATTCAGGTTCAGCGATCCGGCCCGGCACACGGCTAACACCAGCTGGCGCCGATCAGTGGGCTTGTCCCCGTCCATCGGCTTTGAAACGCAGTTGACCCGCTTGTGTCCAATGGCCTGCATGAGAACGGTCTTGGCGGCCATGCCGCATGACCATAGCCGGCCATCAACGCTGCACTCTTGCTTATATTCGGGTGCGTCTATGCCATACAGCCAGATACGGGTTTTACGGATAATAATCGTATCGCCGTCGACGACACGGGGTCTGCCTTTGATGTTTTCCGCCGACGCCGACGCCGACATCGCAATAACCGCCGCCGCCGCCAGCGGCAGTTTGATGGCGCCGAGACAGGTGCGGAATCGGGTCCAATCATCGCCCATGACAAATCCCCCCTAATCCGACATTTGCCGGTAACCAGCTAGTTTAGCCTGCGATGGCGTATGTTTTGATAATTTATCAAAGTGTGATCCAGTTCACAGACGGTCACGCCTCATTCGGCTAATGTAGGGCAATCGGAAGCGATCCTCCTCCCCCGAGATCCCAGGATCCTCCTGGATCCTTGAGCTTCCGATTTGAATCCTCCCTGTTAAACTCGCCGGCCGCCTAACCGCGGCCGGCTTCTTTTTCTAGTGTCGGGGCCGCCTAACCGCGGCCGGCTCTTTTTTAGGGCGCGTCGCCGTTTTCGGGAAGCAAAACCTATTTTTGCGCGTTGCGGACGTTATCGGCCAAAATCTTGATCAGCCCGCGGGTGAACGGATCGAGGCCGTCCATCTTTTTTTGGAACATATCGCGCGATATGACCAGCAACTCGGCCCCGCCATCGACCGCCTTCGCCGAAGCCATGCGGACATCGTCGTCGATCAGCGCCATTTCACCGAACATGGCGCCCTTGGCGAGCTTGCCCAGGATGTGTTCGCCTTCCTCGGTCGGTTTATAGATGGCGACATTGCCGCTGAACACGATAAAGGCCGAATCACCGGTCTCGCCTTCGCGGAAGATATGCTGCCCTTCCTTGTATTCCTGGCGGCGCGCCTCATTGATGCGGCTGCTGGCGGCGGGGCGATCTTCGTCACTCATGGGAGTCAGCCTCCTTCTCGAAAACAGCCACCGGCGGCGGCCGGGATGCAGCGTTAATCCAATGGCGAGTATGGCGCGCACCGCTTCCGGGCGCAAGAATTGAAGCGGGCCGCGCGGGTGGACTTGTCCACATTGCGGTTCCGGCCTAACCTGTTTAATAGAACTTGTGTCATCCCTTGGCATGCAAAAGGAAGCCGCCATGATCCGCGATTGCGGCGAAGCCGATTTCGCCGCCATTTTCGAGATTATCAACGATGCCGCCCAGGCCTACCGGGGCGTCATCCCGGCCGACCGCTATCACCAGCCCTATATGCAAGTCGACGAGCTGGCCGATGAAATCGCCGCCGGCGTCCACTTCCGGGGCGCCGAGGCGTCTGTCGAAGCAGGGGGGGCGGACGGCGGACCGCAATTGGCCGGCGTCATGGGATTGCAGGACATGGACGCCAATCCCGGATGGGACGGGCCGCCCGTATCCCTGATCCGCCACGCCTATGTACGGACGGTTTTCCAGCGGAGCGGCATCGGCAGTGCGATATTGGAAGATATCATCGGCCGGGCGCGCCGCCCGCTGCTGGTCGGCACCTGGGCGGCGGCGGACTGGGCGGTGGAATTCTATATCCGGCACGGTTTCCGGCAGGTGGAAACAGACGAAAAGGACCGCCTCTTGCATACTTATTGGGAGATTCCCGAACGCCAGGTCGCAACCTCGGTGGTGCTGGCCGGCCCCACCTGGCCGGCGTGAATGGGACGGGCGGCCCAATGAGCGCGCACCTCGCCACCGGCTTGATCTATGCCGGCGCCGCGGTTTTCGAAATCGCCGGCAGCTTCGCTTTCTGGGCCTGGCTGCGGCTGGCCAAGCCGGTCTGGTGGCTGGTTCCCGGTGTCCTCAGCCTGGTCCTTTTCGCCTATCTTCTGACCCGCATCGACACCGAATTCGCCGGCCGCGCCTTCGCCGCCTATGGCGGCGTCTATATCGCCGCCTCGCTGGCCTGGCTCAAACTGGTCGAGGGCCGCACCCCGGACCGCTGGGACGCCATCGGCGCGGTGATCTGCCTGATCGGCGCCGCGGTGATCATTTTCGGGCCGAGAAGTACATAAGGGCATAGCCCGGCTGGGGATGGCCGGGTCGGCCAGCCGGGCGAGGCCGCGAAACGCGGTGCCGCCGGCCATGGCCACCCGGCGGCACCGATGGGCATGGCGACAAGCCGGGGACGCCCTTGCCTTGTGCCGAAATTTGCCACCGGGAGCCCGAAGGCGTACTTTTATAGCCAATGCCGGTATTTGTTTGGCGGATGCTGGATAAGCGGCGAAGTCTGGCGCGCCGAGGGCGTTGCAAGGCGGATCGCCGAATGCAAGTCGATCAATTCCGGCGCAACAGAGGAGGAAGCAAATGCGGCAACTAGCGGCAATCACGACTATTTCAGCGGTGGCACTGGCGGCGGGCGCGGGTTCCGAGCCGGCGGCGGCCAAGGAATATTACGCGGGCAAGAACATCACCGTCCTGGTCGGCTTCTCGGCCGGCGGCGGCACCGACACGGCGGCCCGTATCATGACCAAGCATTTCGGCAAATACATACCCGGCAAGCCGGGCGTACAGGTCAAGAACATGCCCGGAGCGGGCAGCATCCGAGCCCACAACTTCACCTACGAGAAGGCGAAGCCCGACGGGTTTACCATCATGTACACGCCGGTGCAGTTCTCGGCCCAGCTTTTCGAAGCCAAGGGGGTGCGTTTCGAATACGGCAAGTTCTCCCTGGTCGGGGCTCTCAAGGGCTCGCCATTTGTTATGTTCGCGCGCACCGATTCGGTCCCCGGCGGCCTCAAGAAACCGGCCGATTTCATCAACGCCACGGACGTGCGCTTCGCCGGTATCCGGCCGACCGTAACCCTGGATATGCTGGGGCGCACGAGCCTCGATCTCCTGGGCATGAAGTTCACCTATATCCCGGGCTACCGCGGGGCCGCCAAAATCCGTCCGGCGATCCGTTCGGGCGAGGCGAACGCGGCGGTGCACGGGCTGGTGGGCTGGCGCTCGGGCGTCGAACCGACGATGGGCAAGGCCGGTATCGTCAAGGCGCTCTGGTACTACCCTTTGAAGAACGACCGGGGCCATTTCGTCAAGAGTCCGTTGATCCCCGAGATGAAGTCCTTCCTCGAGATCTATAAGGAGATCAAGGGTACCGAACCGTCCGGGCCCTTTTGGGACGCTCTCAAGCTGGTCCTCGACCTGCGCGGCATCATGACCAACCTGTTCGTCGGTCCGCCGGGCATGAACAAGGAGGCGTTGGCGGCGCTCAGGGTCGGGTTCCGCGAGATGGTCAAGGACGGCGCCAACATCGCCCAGCAAAAGAAGTCCATCGGCTTCGCCTACAAAGAGGTGCCGCAGAATACGGCGACGAAATTCATCGCCAACCTGGACCAGACCGATCCCAAGCTGATCGAGTTCTGGAAGAACTACATCCGCAAGGCAACCAAGAAAAAGAAGAAATAGAAATAGCCGCGCGCGGTATTTGGCGAGGCGGGTTCCGGGGGTCCCGGAACCCGTCCAATCCGGCGCCTGGCCGGCGCCGATACCGGTTTCGACGGCCGCCCCTTGACCGCCCCTGGCGGCGCCCCTGCGATCATTTTCGGGCCGAGAAGTGGATGAGGGGGGAGAAACGCAGCCAGCTATGGAAAATTCGCCCGCTGCTTCCACGCCTCCCAATCTACCGGTGATTGTTCGGCGATAGTTGAAATGGCTTCCGGACCGACACGTCCCGTGAAAATCACCACGTTATCGCAGTCCCAACGAGCATTCGGCACGATCAGGCCGTCGAAATCCAGAAAATGTGCGGTTTCGGCGATTTCCTGAGTGCGCGTGTACTCAGTCAACCGTCTGGCGAAATGCGCGCGGCCATAATTGCCGGTGTCGACGCCAAGAGAATCAAGCGCTGCCAGGTCCGCCAATTTTAGCGCCCGCTTTAGGTTCAGGGATATCTCGGCCAACGTGAATTCCATGCGCGAAGGAAACACCGGCTGACCGCGCATCAAGTGAAAATATATTTCCGCCAAAGCACCGTCCGCTTCGCGCGCGGTGTATAACACGTCGAAACTACCATCGTCCCAACGGCCCTGGGGGCGCGAGCCCGCTAGGCTGTCCCGTCCGGCGCGCAACACCCGCCAGACGCGGCCGTCGTAGATAATTTTTTCCGACGCCTCCAAGGCATCGATTAAGTCGTTGTCGCGGGGTTTGCGGCTCGGCGGCATCAATTACAGGTAGGCGCCGGCATCCAGGCGATCGAGAATGGCGAGCACCTCTTCAGAGTGACCATCATTGATCAGATCGATGGCGCGCTCGCCGTCCAACTGTGGGTGTCTTGCATAGAGCCAAATGCGGATCTCTTTAGCGCCGTAATATTCACACAGGCGCCCAACGATATAATGTAGGTCCGACAGTATAAGCTGGGTATGCGGGTGTGGGCTCGCCCGGCCCTTGGACCAGCGCGACACCGTGGCCGTTGACACGTCGGCGATATTGGCGATATCGACGCCCTTTAGGCCGCCATCTTCGCGCAGGTCTTCCAGGTATCTCGATACGGTGCCTTGCATAATACCTACGTTCCTATTCCATCACTTGCGCCACGTTTGTCACGGTAAATAACCGCAGATGCTCGTAGAGCATTTGGCCTGTTCGATCGATTCAAAATATGTGGGTGATCAGTTGTGTAGGCCTCATACCTCAGGAAGAGGTGATATTTTCCCGCCACAACAACACCCATAGAATTAACATTTATATTACATTAAATATAAAAATGTAATCAACTTGTCAATTCAATGACATGCGTTATGAATTATCGGTAGGCGCTGAGTTGTGTCATGACATTGTCCGAGGGTTGACGGTCGCGTTTAAACGAAACTGGTCGAGAGCCGCGCCCCCGACCGCTGCGACGCCATCGGCGCCGTGATATGCCTCGCCGGTGCGGTGCCCATCACTTTCAGATCGAAAATCATGTGAAGGGCGGGAATTGGTAAATTATATTATAAATTCTAAAAATATTCAGTCATCCCCATTGAAATGGCCATATTTTGTATTATATTTCCATAATCAGGCTAAATTTTCTTAAAGTAAGGAATACCCACAGCGCATGGCCGAGGCCTCGAAATCGCCTCAAATCGTGCGCGGGAGGCCGGTCGGGCATGATTCCGGTGCCCAAAAAACGGTATAAAAAGGTATGAAATGGTATAAAAAGGTATGAAACGGTATGGTCGTTTTTCCGGAAATATGTCGCACGCGGCATGCGTATTGCGCATGGATGCGCCTGTCCACCGGGACGCGCGCATGCCAAGATCGAGGTGTGAGCGGCGTCTGTTCTGCTTGAGCCTGTCTCACGCCCGGCTGGCCGACCCGACCATCCCCAGCCGGGCTGCGTCCCTTGTTCCCCAGTCTGGCGCTCCGCTATACTCCGCCGCCAATTCGAGGAGAGGCCAATGAGAGGCATGAATGCCTAAGTACGATTACGACATGATCACCATCGGCGCCGGTTCCGGCGGCGTGCGCGCCTCGCGCCTGGCCGGCGGCTACGGCGCCCCGCGCAAGACCTTCGGCGAGGCCCAGGGCCTCGACGAGATGGGCGCCATCGCCGGCTTGTACCTGAACGGCATCGGCGCCGTCGTCGCCATCATCGGCGGCGTTATGTTCATCTGGACCGTCGCCGCCGCCCTGTTGCGCGCCGAGACGCCGGCCTCGTCGCCGAACCCGGCGAACGGTGTA
>NZAK01000048.1:24902-46669 GCA_002687515.1 Rhodospirillaceae bacterium | reverse complement strand
GCCGCGACGGCGAGTTGATCCGCGTCAAGCCCCACCGCATGGTCGACGTCAAGACCGGCGACGTGCTGGTCAAGCACTCGGCCGGCGGCGGCGGCGTCGGCAACCCGGCGGAGCGTGATCCCGAAGCGGTGCGCGACGACTTAAGGAACGGCCTGGTCAGCGCCGAGGCGGCCCTGGAGGTCTATCGCGTCGCCATCAATGCCGAGACATTCCTCATCGATGACGCAGAAACGCAGAAACTCAGGGGCGGAAAATAGGACACGGAGGGGAGGATTCCAAGGTGAGCGAGTTGACAAGGGAACGGCGTCAGGCCGTATTCGAGCGGCTGACCCGACGCCAAGGCACCGAGGCGGGAGAGCGATGATGACCGATATCCATCCGACCACCGTTTCCACGGTCTGGCATGCCATGCAGACGGTCTGCAAGGAAATGCGCCACGTCATGGACCGGACGGCGCAGAACTTCCTGATCACCCAACTGCACGACCAGTCGGCGGGCATCTGGTCCGCCAAGGGCGAGACCATCGCCGTGCCCGAGGGCCTGCCGGTCCAGTTCCTGGGCAGTCAGTTCCCGGTGCGCGACCTGATGAAGAAGTTCAAGGGCAACATCAATCCGGGCGACGTGTTCCTGACCAACGATCCCTATCACGGCGGCCACAACTGCCACCTGCCCGACTGGGGCTTCTTCCGGCCGATCTTCTATGAAGGCGAGCTGCTGTTCTTCACCTTGGCCCGCGCCCACCAGCAGGACACCGGCGGCTCGTTTCCCGGCGGCTACTTCCCGAACGGCCACGACATCCATGCCGAGGGCATCATCATCCCTCCGATGAAGGTCATCGAGGCGGGGGTGGAGCGGACCGACGTTCTGGAGCTGATCTGGAACAACGTGCGCTTCCCCGAAGGGGTGCGCATCGACAATTACGCGATGATCGCGTCGACCAAGATCTGCGAGGACCGGGTGGTGGAACTGTTGGACAATTACGGGCGGGATACGGTGCTCGCCTGCGTCGATCAGATGATCGACCGCACCGAACGCGCCGTGCGCGAGCAGATCCGCCAGATACCGGACGGAGTCTACGAGGGCGCGGCGGCCACCGACGACGACGGCACCGAGCTCGACGTCCCGGTCTGGGTGCGCGCCAAGGTGACCATCGAAGGGGACCATATGACCATCGATTTCTCGGGTAGCGACGCGCAACGCAAGGGCTTCGTCAATTGCGTCTATGCCGCGACCTATGCCATCGCCGTCGGCGCGGCCATCCTGATCTTCGATCCCGATCTCACGCCCTATCACAACGAGGGCACGCTGCGCTGCATGGATATCATCGCGCCCACTGGAAGGGTGGTGAACTGCGAGTACCCGGCGACGGTCGGTGCCTCGCCGGTCAATGTCGGCTACCAGATCCGCGAATCTGTGCTCGAGGCCCTTTCCAGGGCGCGGCCCGAACGCGCCATCGCCGCCTTGGGCAAGCACCGGGGCGACTATGTCTTCGCCGTCGATCCGCGCACCGGCGAGCGCTACGTGCGCACCTCGTTCGATTACGACGGCAGCGGCGGGGCGGTCTGGGGCCATGACGGCTATCAGGGGCTGCTCGGCGCCCAGCTGGGCGCCGTGACGCGGGGCGAGATCGAGGAAATGGAGATCCGCATCCCCTGGCGCATGCTCAAGCTCCGCATGGTCCCCGACTTCTCCGGCGTCGGGCGCTGGCGCGGCGGGCCCGGCGTGCATTGGGAAGCGGTCAACGAAGGCAGCGACGGTAAGATGGCCACCGGCTCGTCGGACGGCGACGAGGTGCTGGGGTTTGGTGCCGTGGGCGGCGGGGAAATGCCGCCGTGTCGCACCTATCTGCGCCGCGACGGCGAGTTGATCCGGGTCAAGCCGCACCGCATGGTCGACATCAAGACCGGCGACGTTCTGGTCAAGCATTCGGCCGGCGGCGGCGGCGTCGGCAACCCGGCGGAGCGTGATCCCGAAGCGGTGCTGAACGACTTAAGGAACGGTCTGGTCAGCGCCGAGGCGGCCTTGGACGTCTATCGTGTCGCCATCGATGCCGAGACCCTGGTCATCGACGAAGCGGAAACGCGGAAACTCAGGGGCGGGGAATAAGACAAGCGGATGATCATCGACTAAAACAACGTTTGCAATTGCGCCTTGGCAGCGTCTCGGGCACGCAGAGTGGCCCATCCCGAGCCGTCAATTCGGATTGGGTGGCCACGCTTTCGCACAATGCTCGATGGTGTTATCGTCCTCGATGCTCGAGATGAGTCATCTGGGAAATCTCGGTTAAAATCGCGGCAACCATAAACAGGTTTTCCCTGTCGCCGAATTTCCCCGAATCTCTGAATTTCAAGACCAATAACAGGGGGAGGACGTGATGCTGCCGGAAACCATGCACGCGGTGCGGCTGTTCGAATACGGCGGACCCCAGGTGCTGCAATACGTCGAGGCGCCGGTGCCTGAAACGGGACCCGACGAGGTGCTGATCCGCGTCCATGCCACCTCGGTCACCAACTGGGATCTGCGTTACCGGCGCGGCGAGTTGACCGAGCCGCCGGGCCGCCAGCCGCTGCCGCTGCCGTTCCAGCTCGGGCGCGAGGCGGCGGGCGAGGTCGCCCTGGTGGGCGAGAACGTCGCCCGTTTCAAGGTCGGCGACCGGGTAGTGCAGATGACCTGTCCCGCGTGCGGCCACTGCGCCTACTGCAAGCGGGGGCTCGACAATCTGTGCATCGACATCGGGCTCCCCGGCCATCAGCGCTTCGGCGGCTATGCCGACTACGTGTGCCGCCGCCAGACCGACGTGTTGCCGGCGCCCGACGGCATCCCGTTCGAGAAGCTGGCCTGCGCCATGTGGTCCTATTCGACCGTGTGGGGCATGGCCATGGACCGGGGCGCGTTACGGGCCGGCCAGTCGGTGCTGATCACCGGCGCCTCCAGCGGCATGGGAACGGCGGCGGTCCAGGTCGCGAGGCTGGCTGGGGCGGGGCCGATCATCGGCACCACCGGGTCGCCGGAGAAGTTGCAGAGGCTGAAAGAGATCGGTTGCGACGCGGCGCTCGACTACCATGACGACGACGTGCCCGCGGTGGCGCGCGAACTCACCGGCGGAACGGGCGTCGATGTGGTGCTCGATATGGTGGGCGGCGACATGTTTCTGATGGGGCTGAAATGCCTGCGCATGGACGGGTGTCTGGTCGCCGCCGGGCAGCACGGCGGGCGGCACGTGACCGTGGACCTGTCGCAGCTCTACCGCAACCAGTTGCGCATCCATGGCCACCGCGGGGCCACGCGGCGCACCCAGGGGCTCACCGTGCGGCTGGTGGGAGAGGGCCGGCTGAATCCCGTGATCGACCGGGCGTTGCCCTTGCAGGACGCCGCCGAGGCCCACCGCCTGCTGGAATCGCAGCAGATCTTCGGCAAGATCGTCCTGGTGCCGTGACTCCATCCTCCCGGCCTAACAATGTCCGCTCCGGGTCATGTGTGGACGGCTCCCTTTTGGCAAGGGCTAATTTGACGTTTCTGCAAATTGGTCAGGTGCAGTCATGTGTCCGGCCGTTGCCCGGCCACGACAGGCCAAGATCATCGGTTTTATCCGCGATCACCCAAAGAACATGCCGATCGGTCGGCTTTAAGTTTTTTTCCACACCGATTTTGTATGCCCATGCCATCGCCTCGAGGGTCATCATCCACCCCCGACCGGCGCCAGTACAATATAGCCGCGCCCGGCAACATCCGTTGAAATCAGACCTATGTCGGCAAGGTGACCCAATACCGCTAGCGTCGTTGCCAGCTTCAAATTACACATGTTCGCCAGCGCCATCGGCGACACCTGGCAGAGCCCGAGCCTGTCCGCCCGCCCGGCCATAGCCAGTAAGACAATTTTTTGCCGGGGTTTAACGGGCACGCTCCATACCCAATCAAGCAACGCCGTGTGGCCGAATATTGGACCCGTATCGCCTCTGGTACCCACGGTCCCAGCCACGTCGTCATAATCGACAAATCCCTTCTCGTCGGTGTAGTAGGCAAGCATCAAAAGCACCAACTTTTCAATTATCGGCAGACGCGCCGACCACGCCATGGCCGTTGCCCGGTCACGCACGGCCGCGCCTAGCCGAGTTGAATTCGCCGCCGCCACGCACGGCGCCGGGGCTCTCAGTCCTCACCCGTGCATGAGAACTCGGATAATGGTGCCCTTCGGCGCCGGCATGGTCCGCCAGCACTATCAGAGCGTTTCGGTGTGATAGGTGGGTTGTTTCCGACAGTCTTTCGTCAAACGCGGCGATGGTGCCCAGACCGAGAAGAACGCGTTGCCACTCATGGCAATTCCATTGAAGAACAGGAAAGGAACCACTGCCCAGATTTTGCCCAACTCTTTTAGGCAAATCAGCGTATTTCGGTGTTTGTTCGCGTTTAACGACGTGGAATTACGAAACGGGAAACCCGCAAGGAACCTATGCTCCCTGCGGGTTTCATTGGTCGGAGCGATAGGATTTGAACCTACGACCCCTACACCCCCAGTGTAGTGCGCTACCAGACTGCGCCACGCTCCGATAATCGGCCGCCAGGATCGTCTTGGGGGATCACCTGGGGCCGCGCGCACTATAACGCCCCGGGTCCGGCGCGGCAAATGATTCACCGCCCAATTCACCATGTTGGACCCCGCCGCCACATGGGATTACCCTTCGGAGATTGATGGAGAAAATAATGGAAACCTTCAGTTTTTCCCGGGAAATCCCGGTCGATGCGGAATACGACCTGGTGGTCGCCGGCGGCGGCCCCGGCGGCGCGGCGGCGGCCATTTCGGCGGCGCGCCTCGGGGCCAAGACGCTGCTTATCGAGGGTACCGGCAGCATGGGCGGCATGGGCACTTCGGGCCTGGTCACCGCTTTCGATCCGATGGCCAACGGCGAGGAAGGGCTGGTCGGCGGTGTCATGCGGGAGATCGTCGAGACCATGTACAAGCGCGGCTTTTTGGGGCCGCAGGTGACACCCGAATTCTGGCGCCGCGCCTATCACCGCTGGACGCCGTTCCGGCCCGAGGGGCTGAAGCTGATCCTCGATGAGTTTGCCATCGAGGCCGGCGTCGAGGTGCGCTTTTTCACCCGCCTGATCGATGCCGACGTGGACGGCAACAAAATCAACGGCGTCGTCGTCAACAATATCGAGGGGCACCACTACGTGCCGGCGAAAACCTTTATCGACGCCACCGGCGATGCGGTGCTGGCCGATCTTTGCGGCGCCGAATGCCGCGAAGCGGGCCGCGATACGGACCGGATCATGCCGGGATCATTGTGTTCGCTTTTTGCCGGCATCGATTGGAAGCGGGTCCTCAGCGAAGCGGCGAAAAGCAACCCGGACACCGATGCGCCGGCGGGCTCCGATCCCGCCAAGGTGGACAATTGGGATAAGCAGAAGGTGCATGGCGAAGCCCTCAAAAAAGCCCTCGCCGACGGCCATTTCACTCAATATGACCGCTTCCTGCCGGGCATGTTTCAGGTCGGCTCATCGATGGGCAACCTCAACGGCGGGCATATATTCGACCTCAACGCGCTGCGCTGCGACAGCCTCTCGGACGGCATGATGCTGGGGCGCAGGATCGCCATGGAGTACACCGAATTTTACCGCAAATACGTACCCGGTTTCGAAGGCATCGAGCACGCCACCACTTCTTCGTTGATGGGGGTGCGCGAAACCCGGCGCATCGTCGGCGAGTACGAGATCAACTACGAGGATTTCAAGGCGCGGCGGGAATTTCCCGACCAGATCGGTGTCTTCAACAAGGCGGTGGATATCCACCCCTACGAGGCCAGTGAGGAAGAATACGAACGCTTCGTCAAGGAGTTCCGGAACGAGGCAAGGCCCGGTGTGGGCGAGCGCTACGGCATCCCCTACTCGATCCTGGCGCCCAAGGGCTGGATCAACCTCTGGGTCGCCGGGCGCTGCCATTCGGCGGATGTGCAGGTGCATGGCTCGATCCGGGTGATGCCGGCGGCGGCGATGATGGGCCAGGCGGCGGGCACGGCGGCGGTGCAATCGATCAAGACCGGGCAGCCGGCGTGCGATCTGGATACCGAAATGCTGATCGAAAACCTGCGCGAAAACGGCGCCTATTTGCCGCAGAATACGTCCTCGAAGACGATGACGCGCAACTGACAAGACGGGAGGCTCGGATGGAAAATTATAAGGGCGGATGCCTCTGTGGGAGCGTACGTTTCGAACTGAACGAACCGCCGATCTGGATATCGGCGTGCCACTGCGGCACCTGCAGAAAAAGAACGGGAAGCGATTACGGCGTATCGGTGGTGGTCGACCAATCGGGCGTCAAGGAATTCACCGGCCGCACCAAAACCCATACCCGCACGGGCGACAGCGGCAAGGACGTGATTTATGAATTCTGTCCCGAATGCGGCGCCACCGTCCGCTGGCACATTATGTTGGCGCCGGGGCGTCAGGCTTTCGCCGCCGGCGCCTTCGACGATATGAGCTGGATGGCCATTCTGGGCGAAATGTACACCGCCGAGGCGGCGCCCTGGGGACCGCTGGGATGCGACGCCGCGCGGCCCGGCCCGCCCGATGATGACTGGCGCGCGGCGTTGATCGAAAAAACGAAAATGGCGCTCGGAGGCGCGCCCTGATCCTAAAGGAGCTTCTTTATGTCCTCGAGTTCGGCAAGCACTTCACGCAGCGCATCCTTGGTCGCCTGATCCGGACTGCCGGCACCGGCGGCGGCTTTCGAAGCGCCTTTACTATTGCCCGCGGGCATGTCGCTTTCAGGCTCGCCGCTATCGCGCAACAGCTTTTGCGCGCCCTTGATGGTGTAGCCGTCATTATACAGGAGGCCCTTGATGCGGCGCAGAATGTCCAGATCCTCGGGCCGGTAATAACGCCGCCCGCCGCCCCGCTTCATCGGCTTGATCTGGGGGAACTTGCTTTCCCAAAAACGCAGCACATGCTGCGGCAAATCAAGCTCGCCGGCAACCTCGCTGATGGTGCGGAAAGCGGCGGCGGATTTACCGTCCCGCCGTTTTGTTGATTGTTTTTCCGCCGAAAGCGCCATGCCGACCCGGCGCTATCAGGAAAACGGATCCGAACCGGAATCGGCGATTTGGCTTTTCAGGACTTGCGACGGCCTGAAGACGAGAACCTTGCGCGGCAAGATCGGCACTTCCTCGCCGGTCTTGGGATTGCGTCCCAGGCGCTGGCCTTTTTCACGGACCGAAAAGCTTCCGAAAGAAGAAATCTTGACCGATTGACCGCCGGCCAGGGTATCCGAGATTTTGTTCAAGACCGATTCGAGCAAATCAGCGGATTCGTTGCGGGACAGCCCAACTTCTTGGTAAACGGCCTCGCTGAGCTGCGAGCGAGTAACGGTATTTCCAGCCATCGCGTTTGATTCCCCTGATGACACGCTGCCTATTATTTGTGGTACTCTACTCGAGAAAGCAATCTATTTCAACGGGATACCATACTTATCTAAGCCAGTATTTCACCGCGCCGGTAATGCTACCAGCGAACAATGGCGGCGCCCCAGGTCAGCCCGCCGCCCATGGCTTCCATCAGGATCAGATCACCGCTCTGAATACGCCCGTCGCTAAGCGCCGCATCAAGCGCCAGGGGGATCGATGCGGCCGACGTATTCGCATGGTCGGCGATGGTCATGACCACCTTGTCCTCGGCCAATCCCAATTTCTTTATGGTGCTGTCGATAATGCGCCGATTGGCCTGGTGCGGGACCAGCCAGTCGATGTCTTCGGGCTGCAACGAATTGGCGGCGAGCGCTTCAACCACGACATCGGTGAGATTGGTGACGGCGTGTTTATAAACTTCCTTGCCCATCATCTTAACGACGCCGGCATTGCCGGTCGTTGATGGGCCGCCATCGCAATAAAGCAAGTCCCTCAACTGGCCATCGGAATGAATATGGGTCGACAATATGCCGGGTGTCTCGGTTGTTTCGGCGACGCCGTTTTCGGCCTTGATGACGACCGCACCGGCGCCGTCGCCGAACAAGACGCAGGTGGCGCGGTCTTCCCAGTCAAGGATGCGCGACATCGTCTCGGCGCCGACCACCAGCGCCGTTTCGACCTGGCCGGAGCGCAGCATGCTGTCAACGATGGAAAGCCCGTAAATAAACCCGGAGCAAACCGCCTGAACATCGAACGCGGCGCCGCCTTGCAGGCCAAGCCGGCCCTGAAGCGTTACCGCCGTCGCCGGAAATGTTTCGTCGGGCGTGGTCGTGCCGACGATGATCAAATCCAAATCGGTGGCCTTGATACCCGCATTTTCAAGGGCGCGGATCGAAGCCTGGTGGGCGAGATCGGAGGTGAATTCGCCCTCGCCGGCGATGTGCCGGCGCTTGATTCCGGTGCGTGCCGTAATCCACTCATCCGAAGTATCGACGGCTATGGCGAGTTCATCGTTGGTGAGGATTTTTTCCGGAAGGTAGGAACCGCAACCGATAATTCTGGAACGCGAACCCATCAGTTCACGGCGCTCCGCAATTCAGGCTGATCGTTTTTCATAACGCGGCTCAGATCCTCCTTGATGACTTCGTTGAAATCGCGGCGCACCAGGTTGACCGCCACATTTACGGCATTTGAGAAGCCAAGCGCGTCGGTGCCGCCGTGACTTTTTATGCAAATTCCGTTCAAGCCAACCAGCATGGCGCCATTATAGCGCCTGGGATCGAATTTGTTCCTAACGATATTCAGGGCCGGACGGACCAGCAACGTGCCGATCTTCGTGATCAGGCTGGAAGTCAAGGCGCCGCGTAAATGATGGATGAACATTGCGACCGCGCCTTCGGCGGTCTTTAGGGCGACATTACCGGTAAAACCATCGGTCACAATCACGTCCACCGTTCCCTTGGCAATATCGTCGCCTTCGACAAAGCCGTAAAAACTGATCGGCAGATCCGAAGACTGCAGAATGGTGCTGGCCTCCTTGACCGCATCGTTGCCTTTCAAAACCTCGGCGCCGACATTAAGGATTCCGATGGACGGTTGCGCCAATCCAAGTTCGGCGCGGGCATAAACCTCGCCCATAACCGCGAACTGAACCAGATTGTCGGCGCTGCAATCAATATTGGCGCCCAAATCGAGTAACACCGTTTGGCTCCGCTCGGTGGGCAAGGACGCAGCGATTGCCGGCCGGTCGATGCCTGGGAGAGTCCTAAGGACAACGGTTGCCATGGCCATCAGGGCACCGGTATTACCCGCCGATATCAGGGCCGCCGCCTCGCCCGATTTAACCGCGTCGATGGCCAGGCGCATGCTTGAATTCTTGCCGCTACGAAGCGCGACAGTCGGTTTTTCCTCGGCCGTTATCGCCTCGTCGGTATGGCGGATTTCACAAACCGATTTAGCCTCCGCATGGGCGTTCAACAGCGGGCGCAGGAGAACTTCGTCGCCGAACAATAGAAATTCGACATCGTTCAGTCGTTTGCAAGCTAGTTCAATTCCGCCGATGATCATGTCCGGAGCATTATCTCCGCCCATGCCATCTATTGCGACTTTTATCGTCTGCGCCATCGGACCCTATCTCCGGACCCAGGTCGGTTAAACAGCCGCTTCTAAATCGACAACTTCTCGTCCGTCATAATAGCCGCAAGACGGGCAAATATGGTGCGGTCTTTTCATTTCGCCGCAATTCGAACATTCGCCATGGGCCTGACTTTTTAGCGAATCGTGCGATCTGCGCATGTCGCGCCGCGAGCGCGATATTTTTTTCTTAGGAACTGCCATCTTAAATTCACTCAGTTTTTTGGAATTGGGCGTCTATTTTTCCGCCCCTTGAAAAACGGCGCTACTTAAACCAGATTATTCTTCATTGAGCAAGCGAAGGAAACCCGACAGGGCGTACGCGGTGGCCGCTTAACCCTCATTAATTATAAGGTTTTTAAGCTTTGCGAACGGGTGTTCGGCTTCATTGCTTTCGGTATGCGCTTCGAATTCGGCGCCTGGCGCGCGGGGAAAGGGTTCGATTTCCAGACCCAGCTGTTCGGCAATGGCTTCGCCCGCATCAATCCCGGTTTCCGGAATTGATTCGGGCGGGTCTTCGGCGTCCGGATCGACAATGACCTCGGCCTCGGTTTCGACAAACGCCGGTGGAGCATATTCGCGCGAAAACTCGGTTTCGATTCGTGAAACTACCGGTTCCAGGGTAACCACGCAGGTTTGCCTGATTTCGGCGGTGAATTTCGCTTCCAGCCGCACCCGGTTGCCGGATCGGAATGCACGCAGCCTTACATCGGCCTCGAGGTTTTCGATGGCGTCCACGTCAAAACGCCGTGCCAGCGCCGCCCGTTCGTCCGGGCTCGCCGTAAAGTGTTCGTTGAGCGGCCCGTTGCGCGCATCTTCGGCGGTGATCAGCCTGGGAAACTCGGGCGCCGGGGTTTCGGTGATTTCCGTCATGCCGGTCTTTTCGCCGATTCCGCGGCTTGATCCGAACCCTCTGATGGTGAACTTGCATCGGCGGTCGCCGTTGCCGGGGGCAGATTGAATTGCGGCAATCCCTGCTCCAATTGCTCGATCGACCATTGGCTCGAAGCGGCGACCGATTCCCTCAGGTAAGCCGCCATCCGAGAGACCTGATAATCCGCTGGGTCGCCTTCGAGGAACAGATTGCGCCTCAAGGCTTGTTCCAGGTCTCCCTGACCGCCCGCCAAGCCGTCGTCATAGGCCTTGATGCGGCCATAGAAGGATTTAGCCAAAGCCTTTACCTTTTTACCGACGCTCAGGTCGCCAACGCCCATTTCCCGCAGGTTACGGTCCATATCCGCGAACATCACGTCGAACAGGCGCTGCGACAAATCGGCGCCGCGCTGGTCATCCATTTCCTTGAGCCGGCGCATGACAAGATAGGCGTGCAGACCGATCAGATCGAAGCGTCCGGCTACCGTATCCGGCACGCCGCATAGATTGTAAAATTCCGGCGAGCGAGCCTGGCCGACGATTTGCGCATAAAGGCGGTAAACGGCATCCCGGTCCCGCCGGTTGGTGAATAGATCGAATATGCCCATGCCGTGTGCTTCAATTCATGATTAGGCCATGATCAAGCCATGATCAAGCCATGCTCAGACCACTGGCAGCTTTTTCGGGTCCGCGGGTTGTGGTATAATGGGCTATCATATAGTCCGTTGACCGCGCGCGCACCAGCGCGTCGGACAAATTATTTGGAGCGGAAGGCTCCCCGAGTAATGGGAATTCGATTATCACTGGTTTTGACGGCCGTGCTGGCGGCGGTTCTTGGTGCATGTTCGCCGCGCGTGAGTACGCACGGCAATCTTCCCGATCCGGACCTGTTGGCGGATATCGAGGTGGGGCACGTCAACAAGAACGAAGTGGCGCGTATTTTGGGCACGCCTTCAAGCGTCGCGCCTTTTGACAGTGATACTTGGTATTATGTCAGCGAGAAAACCAAAACCGTTGCATTCTTCGAACCCGAGGTCACGGAGCGCAAGATCATCATCATCCGTTTCGACAAACGCGGAATGGTCAAGGAGTTCAAGACATTCGGTCTGGAAGAAGCCAAGCAAATAGAGATGGTCGAACGTAAAACGCCGACCGCCGGTAACGAGTTGGGCCTGTTGCGCCAGATGTTCGGCAATATCGGCCGTTTCGAGGGCAAGGGTGGGAAGTAATAGGACCGACGATCCGAATCATTCAACGAAAACCCCGGACCACTGGTTCCGGGGTTTTCTGCTTTCGTATGGACGCCATGCTCAGCCGGCAAGGATCGCCAGCAACAAGATGGCCACGATATTGGTGATCTTGATCAGCGGGTTGACCGCCGGACCGGCGGTATCTTTGTAGGGATCGCCGACCGTATCGCCGGTGATCGCGGCATGGTGGGCGTCGGAGCCCTTGCCGCCATGATTACCGTCCTCGATAAATTTCTTGGCGTTGTCCCAGGCGCCGCCGCCCGAGGTCATCGACAGGGCAAGGAACAAGCCGGTGACGATGGTGCCGAGCAGCATGGCGCCGAGTGCGCCGAAGGCGGCGGCCTGTCCGGCAATGGCGTTGATGACAAGGTATAACACAACCGGTGCCACAACCGGCAACAACGACGGCACGATCATTTCCTTGATCGCCGCCTTGGTCAGCAAATCGACGCATTTGCCGTATTCGGGCTTGGCGGTGCCTTCCATGATGCCGGGAATTTCACGGAACTGGCGGCGCACTTCCTCGACCACGGCGGCGCCGGCGCGGCCAACCGCCATCATTCCCAGGGCGCCGAACAGGTACGGCACAAGGCCGCCAATGAACAGCCCGACGACAACGAACGGGTCGCTGAGAACGAAACTGACTTTGACGTTGGGGAATTCGTGCGCAAGGTCCTGGGTATAGACCGCGAACAGTACCAGCGCCGCAAGTCCCGCCGATCCGATGGCATATCCCTTGGTCACCGCCTTGGTGGTGTTGCCCACCGCATCCAGTGCATCGGTGGTTTTGCGCACATCTTCCGGCAGATCGGCCATTTCGGCGATGCCGCCGGCATTATCGGTCACCGGACCGAAAGCGTCGAGCGCGACCACCATGCCGGCCAGCGCCAACATGGTCGTCGCCGCGATCGTTAGGCCGAAGAGCCCGGCGGTCATGAACGAGACGAGGATGCCGGCGCAAATAACAATAACCGGGAGCGCCGTCGCCTCCATGGAAACGGCGATACCCTGGATTATGTTGGTTGCGTGCCCGGTTTCGGACGCCACGGCAATGCTTTTGACCGGGCGGTAATCAGTGCCCGTATAATATTCGGTGATCCAGACGATCAACGCAGTCACCACAAGGCCGGTGAGGGCCGAGACGAACAAATCCATTCCGCTGATCGTTACGCCCGAGGCATTGAAGGTTTTATCAAAGCCGAGCTGCCAGTTGATGACCAGCGCAATGAGGATAGCGGAAATGATGGCGCTGGCGAAAAAGCCTTTATAAAGAGCGCCCATGATGCTCTGGCTGGCGCCGAGGCGCACGAAAAAGGTGGCGATCACGGATCCGATGATGCAGACGGCGCCGATGATCAGCGGCAGGGTCATCATCGTCTCGCGGTCGGCGCCGGTAAAGAAAGCCGCGGCCAGCAGCATGGTGGCGACCACCGTCACCGCATAGGTCTCAAAGAGGTCGGCGGCCATTCCGGCGCAATCGCCCACATTGTCGCCCACATTGTCGGCGATAACGCCGGCGTTGCGCGGATCATCCTCGGGGATGCCGGCTTCGATTTTACCGACCAGGTCCGAACCCACATCGGCGCCCTTGGTGAAAATTCCACCACCCAGCCGGGCGAAAATTGATATCAGAGATGCACCAAATCCCAATGAGACCAGCGCTACGAGTGCATGACGAAGTCCGGCCGCATTACTAATATCGAGGTTTTCTTTTAGGATCATCCAATAGCCCGCGACACCGAGGAGCGCCAGCCCGGCGACCAGCATGCCGGTGATGGCGCCGGATTTAAAGGCGATGGCAAGACCAGCGGCCAAGCCGCTTGAACGCGCGGCTTCGGCGGTTCGCACATTGGCGCGAACCGATACGTTCATGCCGATATAACCGGCGGCTCCTGACAATATTGCGCCGATGAAATAACCGACTGCGGCGTTCAGGCCCAAAAGCCAGCCGAGGATAATGCCAATAACGATGCCGGCGATGGCAATCGCCGTATATTGACGGTTGAGGTAGGCGTTAGCACCCTCTTGCACCGCGGCGGCGATTTCCCGCATTCGGTCGGTTCCCGCATCCGCCGCCAACACCGAACGGACGGCGTAGACACCGTAGAGCAATGCAAGGACACCGCAGGNGATTATTAAAATCGAGACGTTATCCATTCCAACTGATCCTTCTTGGATAAAAAATTTCTATGTGGGATTTAGCGCCGCCACGAATGGGTGCGACCATGCGGCGGCGAACTTGCCAGATGCCGCGCAACAAAGCAACAGGTCAAAATAACCCGTTTGGCAGTCCTCTGGTTGGCCGGTTACTTACTTACTCGGCCGGTTGAGAATCGATTGAATAAGTACCCCCTGGACGATTCTCTTGCCGATCGCACGCTCGGCAATGACGACCAGCCGGCGGCCAAGAATGTCGATATCCAGTTCCTTGTTATCGCGCAGATGGCGCGGCACATAACCGTGCAGGTCGCGCAAAAATGCGTCTCTGAGCAAGGTCATCTGCTTACGCATTTCGGGCACGTCTTTTTTGCCGATCTCAATCTGCATCTCGAGCTGGATATTCATGGCCAGTTTATCCCCTTGAAAAACAGGGATAACCATCGCATCCACGGGCAAATATGCGGGTGGTTCAACCTCCTTGTCGACCGGCTTTTTGGTTCCCGGATTGTCGGTGCCTGCTTCGGCTTCGGTATCGGGCGCGAACGGCCCCATTCCCATTTGTTGCATGACCGCGACCCCTGCGCCCGCAAGTATGATCAACCCGACTATGATGAATATGACAATTTTTGGCATCGGAGGAATTTAACGAAGAAGCCGGCGGCATTCCAGGGGTTAGAACAGCGAATTGAGATTGCGGCTCAAAAATGCGTCCATCCGGATGTTTCGAGATCGATATCTTCTCCCGATTTGCCGATGAATCGAAACGAATCGCCGTCGTTCGTATTGCCGATTCGCGAAACGGCGCATTCCGATTTTTCCGCTGCCGCCAGGATCGCGCCGCTCGACTGCGGCGGCGCCGTGAATAGGAGTTCATAATCGTCGCCGCCGTTCAGCACTATTTCCGCTGAAAGCTCCTCTTTTTCGATGCATCTTCGCGCGGCTCCGGACAGGGGAAGGCTTTCGACATTGATCACGGCGCCGATGCCGGAGGCCCGGCCGAGGTGGCCGAGATCGGCCGCCAGGCCATCGGAAACGTCGATCGCCGCGGATGCCAGGCCGATCAGGTTGCGGCCCAGCGCGAGGCGCGGCTGCGGCCGCTCGAAACGGGTCAGCAAATGCGCGTAATCGGGCGCATCTAACCGGCCGGCGCGATCAGACAAGGCCAGGGCCAGGGCGGCATCGCCTATGGTCCCCGAAACCCAAACATCATCCCCAGCCGCCGCTCCCGAACGCGTAAGCTGCCCGCCGCCGGGGACCGAGCCGATGGCGGTAACGCCAATTGTCAATGGACCATCGATGGCAACGGTATCGCCGCCCAACAATTTAATTCCGTAACGGTCCTGATATTCGGCCAGTCCAGCGGTGAATCCCTGAGCCCAATCCGTGGTCCAATCCGGGGGGAGCGCCAGAATCAGGGTGTAGCCCAAGGGCGTGGCCCCCATCGACGCCAGGTCCGAAAGATTGACGCCGAGCGCTTTGGCGCCCTGGCTGTCGGCGGGATCGGTTATGCGGAAATGGGTGCCCGCGATCAGGGCGTCCGATGTCACGACCGCGGACTGCCCCGGCGGGACGCTGAACAGCGCGGCATCATCTTTGAGGCCGAGCGCACCCTCGCAGCCTTCGGCCAGCGGCGCCAGATAAGTGGCGATAAAACCGAATTCGTCCGGGCGCCCGGTACCATCAGTCATTGCCCGATTCCTGGGAGGAGCTGCCATTTGGGTCCAATTCGGCGGGGCGCAAAATCCGCCCGATCCTGTCGAGAACGCCGTTGACCAGGGCTGGTTCGCCTTCGTCATAAAAGGCGTTGGCGACATCCACATATTCGTTGATGACCACCCGTGCCGGAACCCGTGGCAGGGAGAACATTTCGAACGCACCGGCCCGCATAATAATCCGCAATATCACGTCCAGCCGGTCGATCTCCTGCCCGTCGGTAAGGGCGCCGGATATCAACTCATCCAAGCGCCCGCGATCCTGGGTAACACCGCGCACGATCGCAGAAAATTTCTTACGATCGCTTTTGGCGAGTGCGCGGACACCGGTCTGAACGCCGTCTTCTTCGCCCAATTGGCCGGCCCAGCGGTTTTCGAGATGAAAGAGGACCACGTCATCGATGGCGGCGCCGGCGATTTCCATCTCATAGAGGCCCTGGACCGCTATCAGCCGCGCGATGCTCGTGCTTTCGGATCCAGCCACCAATCCGCACCCGTTCCTGTTCATCGTGTATTGGCGCCCTCGTCCCCGAGGTCCGCCCCCGAAGTCCGCCCCCGAAGTCCGCCCCCGAAGTCCGCCAGGTGAGCGTCTTCAGCCGGCGCCGGAAAAGCGATCCCTGATGGCGATCATCCTGAGACAAGCCTCTGCCGCCCGGCCGCCGGTATTTCGATCAGACAACGCGGCGCGCGATTCCGCCTGCCTGCGATCTTCGCAAGTCAGGATCCCGAAGCCATGCGGCATCTTGCGGTCGACGCTCAAGTCCATCAAGTGCTGGCTCATCGCCCGGCAAAGATGTTCGTAATGATCGGTTTCACCGCGTATCACGCAGCCGAGCGTCACGCAGCCCGCGTAATCGCCGGAATCCCAAGCCAAGTTCACCGCCGCCGGAATTTCGAACACCCCCGGTACGCTGAGCCGCTCGACACTGTATCCCGCTTGTTCAAGCGCGGCACTGGCGCCGGCGGCCAAGGTGTCGGAAATTTCCTCGTAAAAGCGCGCTTCGACGATCAATATTTTTTCTGGCTCACTCATAGATTTCCTTCCGGACCGGGAGCGTATAGTCATTGGGTATGGTGATCGGCCGTTGTTCGACAATGGTCAAACCAAAAGCCTCGAGCCCGACGATATTCCTGACCGTGCTGGAAAGCAGGATCATCTCGTGCACGCCGAGATCGAGAAGAATTTGCGCGCCGACGCCGTACTCACGGAGCGGCGTGCGCGGATGTTCTTGCGTTTCGATGGTTTGGCGCAGCCGGTCCGATAGGATCGTTGGGTTGGAACTGCGGATCATGACAATGACGCCGCGCCCTTCTTGCTCGATCAGTTCCATGGCGCGGTGCAACTCGATGGTTTTTTGGGCGCTGTAAATATCGTCGAAAATATTGAAGGCGTGCATGCGCACGAGGATCGGCCCCGGCGCCTTCAGGTCGCCCTTGACCAACGCCAGATGCTCGGTCGCTTCGGCGTCATTGGCGTAGACGATGGTCTTGAAATCGGATGCCTCGAGGGTTTTAAAGTTACCTTGCACGCGTTTCTGAACGATGCGGTCGTGGCTCAGCCGGTAGGAAATCAAGTCGGCAATGGTGCCGATCTTGAGGTTATGTCTCTGTGCAAAGGCGACCAGGTCCGGCATGCGCGCCATGGTGCCGTCGTCCTTCATAATCTCGCAAATAACGCCGGCTGGGTTGAGGCCGGCCAGGCGCGAGATATCGACCGCCGCTTCGGTATGCCCGGCGCGCACCAGGACGCCCCCTTTCCTCGCCTTCAACGGAAAGACATGGCCCGGCGACACAATATCCGAAGCCGTCTTTGTCGGATCGATGGCGGTGGCGATGGTGCGCGCGCGATCGGGCGCCGATATACCCGTATCGACCCCTTCGCGCGCCTCGATCGAAACCGTGAAGGCGGTTTGATGGGGGGCTTCGTTTTCCTGCGTCATTAGGGTTAGCCCAAGCTCGCTGATACGCCGTTCGGTCAGCGACAGGCAGATCAAGCCGCGCCCGTGGGTCGCCATGAAATTGATGACGTCGGGGGTCGCCATTTGCGCCGGAATAACCAGGTCGCCTTCATTTTCGCGGTCCTCCTCGTCGACGAGGATAAACATGCGGCCATTGCGGGCGTCTTCGATGATCTCTTCGACCGAGGCAAGGTAACTTTTATAGGATGTATCAGGCATTGTCTTTCTCAAGAAGCCGCGCAACATAGCGCGCCACGAGGTCAATTTCCAGGTTTACCGGATCACCGGGCTGAAGCCTGCCGAAGGTGGTGTTCGCTTCGGTGTGGGGAATAATATTGACGCCGAACCGATCCCCCTCGACTTCGTTGACGGTCAGCGAAACACCGTCAACAGCGACCGAGCCCTTGGGCGCGATAAACCGCATCATACCGGCGGGCGCGGCAAAACTAAAGCGTTTGGAATCCCCATCCGCTTCGATGGACATGACTTCGCCGACGCCGTCGACATGGCCGCTGACCATATGGCCGCCCAACTCATCGCTGGCCTTCAGCGGGCGTTCCAGATTAACCGGGGTGCCCACCTGCCAATTGCCGAGCGTGGTTTTCGATAGGGTCTCGGCCGATGATTCCACCGCGAACCAGCCGGCGCCCTTTTCCACAACCGTGTGACACGCGCCCGAACACGCGATCGAAGCGCCGATGGCGATGCTTGCAAGATCGTAGGCGGTTTCGATTTCGTAGCGGGTGACGCCGCCGGGAACCACCGCGCGCACGGCTCCCACATCGGTGATGATGCCGGTGAACATATAGGCCTCAATGCTTACGGGTCAGGATATCCAACCCATCCGGGCCTGCTGACATAGAGCAATTCCTGGAAAATTCAAACATTTCCGATATCCGTCCGATACCGAGCGCGCCGATCGCCGGTATCGCGTCGGCGCCGAGAATGGCCGCTGCCCGGAACCAGGCAATTCGGTCCACCAATCCGGCGCCCAGCATCGACGCGGCCAAGGTGCCGCCGCCTTCGACCAGAACATTGGTCAGTCCGCTAGTCCCAAGATACACCGCCAGTGATTTCAAATCTATAAGTCCGTCCGCGCCGGCGGGTATTTCGATTACCTTTATCCCGGCATCCAGCAGCGGCGAAAGCCGCTCCGGGTCATGGACACCCGCCCCGGTCACCAGCCACAGCGGCGCTTCACCGATTGTTTTGACCAGATTGCTGTCGAGACTTAGGCGCAGCCGTCCATCGAGAACAATGCGCGGCCGGCGCGAATTATCGGTGCCGCCCAGGCGCGCCGTCAATGTCGGGTCGTCGGCGGTAAGCGTGCCGCCGCCGATCATCACCGCGTCGTGCCGCGCCCGCAATTGGTGGGCCATGGCGCGCGCGGTTTCGCCGGTTATCCACTGGCTTTCGCCGGAATGTGTTGCGATGCGGCCATCGATGGTGGCCGCCATTTTCAAGGTGAATGCGGGCCGTCCGGAATTGATCCGCGATAGGAAGCCGGCATTGACCTCCTTCGCTTGCTCCGAACAGATGCCAAGCTCGACCTCGACGCCGCGGCTTTTTAAGAGTTCCAAGCCCTTTCCCGATACGCGCGGGTCGGGATCCTCGATCGCGGCGACGACCCGTTCGACGCCGGCATCGGCAAGCGCTTCGGCGCAAGGAGCGGTTTCGCCGTGATGGCCGCAGGGCTCGAGAGATACGAAGGCGGTGGCCCCTTTTGCCGATTGGCCGGCCCGCGCGATGGCAAGGGTTTCACCATGCGGGCGTCCGCCCGGCTGCGTCCAGCCGCGCCCCATGATTCGCCCGTCCTTGACCAGGATGCAGCCGACGGCAGGATTCGGCCAAGTATTGCCGAGGCCGCGCCGGGCAAGAGACAGCGCCAAGCGCATAAACTGTGCCGATTGGGCGGGGCTAGTGGCCTGGTTATTCGTCACTCAGTGTACCGACGAAGGCTTCGAAATCCTTCGCCTCCCGAAAATTCCGGTACACCGAGGCAAAACGAACGTAAGCGACCTGATCGAGATCGGCGAGCACATCCATGACAATTTCGCCGATGACCTTGGACGGCACTTCGGTCTCTCCCAGGCTCTCCAGCCGGCGTTGGATGCTGTTGACGATGCGCTCGATCTGATCTTCATCGACCGGGCGCTTTTGCAGCGCCACTTTCAACGATCGCGTCAGTTTCTCCCGCTCGAACGGCTCTTTCTTGTCGTTTTTCTTGAGGATCGACAATTCGCGCAGTTGCACCCGCTCGAAGGTTGTCCAACGGGCGCCGCATTCGGGGCAAGAGCGCCGCCGCCGGATCGCGGCGTTATCCTCGGTCGGCCTGGAATCCTTTACCTGGGTATCGTTGTGGCCGCAAAATGGACAGCGCATGGCTGGTTCCTCCCTAATTCTTTCCGTTCAATAGCCCTGATAGACGGGAAAGCGTTCGCATAATTCCTTGACCTCGGCCCGGATCGCGGTCTCGGCGGCGGAATTGTCTTCGGGATTGGCCGCCAGACCGTCCAGCACCTGGGAAATCAATTCTCCGATCTTGGCAAATTCCGCCAGTCCGAAACCGCGCGTAGTCCCCGCCGGCGAGCCGAGGCGGACACCGGATGTGACCGTCGGTTTTTCCGGATCAAAGGGAATGCCGTTCTTGTTACAGGTAATACCGGCGCGTTCGAGCGATTCTTCGGCAGCCTTGCCGGTCAGCTTCCTGGGCCGCAAATCGACCAGCAACAGATGCGTATCGGTGCCGCCGGAAACGATATCGCAGCCTCTTTCGCTCAAATTCGAGGCCAGCGTTTTGGCGTTTTCCACAACGTTTTTGCCGTAGGCGGCAAAATCGGCGCGCAAGGCTTCGCCGAATGCCACCGCCTTGGCGGCGATCACATGCATCAGCGGGCCACCCTGAAGCCCTGGGAAAATTGCCGAATTGATCTTTTTGCCCTGATCCTCGTCGTTGCCGAGGATCAGGCCGCCGCGCGGGCCGCGCAGGGTCTTGTGGGTGGTCGAGGTGACAACGTGGGCATGCGGGAACGGGCTCGGATGCACACCTGCGGCGACCAAGCCGGCAAAATGCGCCATGTCGACCATCAGGATGGCGCCGACCTCGTCGGCAATATCCCGGAAGGCGGCGAAATCGATGATGCGCGGATAGGCGGAACCGCCGGCGATGATCAGTTTCGGCGCGTGCGCGCGGGCCAACTCCCGCACTTCATCGAAATCGATCAGCGCGTCCTCTCGGCGCACCCCATATTGAACCGCATTGAACCATTTACCCGAAAGGTTCGGCGGCGCGCCGTGGGTCAAATGCCCGCCGGCCGCCAGGGACATGCCCATGATGGTGTCGCCTGGCTTGATCGTCGCGGCCATGACCGCTTGGTTGGCTTGCGATCCGGAATGGGCCTGAACGTTGGCGTAGGTGCAGCCGAACAATTTCCTGGCGCGTTCGATGGCCAGGTTTTCCGCGATATCGACGAATTCGCAGCCGCCATAATATCGCCGGCCCGGATAACCCTCGGCATATTTGTTGGTCAGCACCGAGCCCTGCGCCTCAAGGACGGCACGGGAAACTATGTTTTCCGACGCGATCAGTTCGATTTGTTCCTGCTGACGGTTCAACTCCTCTTCGACCGCGCGGAATGTATCGGGATCGCTATCGGCAAGGGATTGACCGAAAAATTGGTCGTGGCTGCCGGAAGAAGAAGTGTTGGCGACTGTCATTGATGAGCAATCCTTGTCAACTGGGTGTGATCTTGGCGACGCGGCGTTGATGGCGTCCGCCTTCGAATTCGGTGTTCAGGAATACGTCCAGGCAGTCGCGCGCGACCTCGCTGCCGATCATGCGGCCACCGAAAACAATGACGTTGGCGTCGTTATGTTGCCGGCACATGCGCGCGCCGAGGGCATCGTGCACCAAGGCGGCGCGGATTTCCGGGTGCCGGTTGGCGGCGATGCTGATGCCGATGCCGGTGCCACATATGAGCACCCCCATATCCGCCTTGCCCGCTTTCAGCGCCCGCGCGACGGCGTGGGCGAAATCGGGATAATCGACTGATTCTTCGCCGTCGGTGCCCAGATCAAGGGGCGCGTAGCCCAATTCGGTCAGTTCTCGAACCAGGGTTCCCTTAAGCTCGAAACCGGCATGATCGGAACCGATGGCGATGGTCTGATTCATGCTGAAATCCAATGAGTCGGCGGTGGTTTAGCTTGGTCCAAACGGAAGGCGGAGCACTATATATCGGAGATCGGCGCTAGTGCAACACAACTAGTCGATATAGTAGA
>NZAK01000048.1:0-24895 GCA_002687515.1 Rhodospirillaceae bacterium | reverse complement strand
TCCTATCCAGGTTGTGAACCAAGGCTAACGACGCAGACCGGCGCCGCCGGGATCTATCCGGCCCGTTAATCCGGGTATATCGCGTTGAAAAACATAGCCGATCTTTGCTTGCTTCACTGTTACTATTTATTTGTTGATTCGAAGCGATATATGGCTTTATTTTGCTTCTCTAATAAAAATACAGAAGATATCCATTCACCGGTTAGGAATTCATGGAATTTTACAATGGCAGATGAGGAAACAGGGGGCGTTTCGCGCGACGATCTGTTGCGGTTTTCCACGGATATCGTCGCATCCTACGTCGGGCGCAATCAAGTTGGCGGTGACGGCCTGCCGACTCTGATCAGCACCGTATACACAGCCCTTAACGGCCTGGATGGGAGCGGCGATGATGCCACCGCAACAACCCAGAAACCTGCCGTATCGGTCAGGCGTTCGGTCACCCCGGAACATTTGATATGTTTGGAGGACGGCAAGAAGCTGAAAATGCTGAAGCGCTATCTGCGCACCAATTATGGCATAACGCCGGACGAATACCGCGCCAAATGGGGGCTGGCGCACGACTATCCCATGGTCGCGCCGAATTATGCCAAGCAACGCTCTGAATTTGCCAAGACCATAGGTCTTGGAAAAAGCGGCAACCGCCGGGGCCGGGCAAAAAGTTAGGCCCCAATCTGGCGGGCGCGCTTGTTGCCTGACATAACACATAACTTGCTCCAGGCGCTCCGGCGCATGGCTTCCAGATGCCGATAATCTTCGGACAAGAATTGTGACCAGCCCCCCGATTATCGCCGTTGACGATGTCCGAAAATCGTTCGGCGGCCTGACCGCATTGAATGGCTGTTCGCTGTCCGTCGCGGAAGGCTCGATCACCGGGCTGATTGGCCCGAACGGCGCCGGAAAAACAACGCTTTTCAACATTATGGCGGGCGCCATAAGGGCCGATTCAGGCCAAATTCGCATCGCCGATATATCCGTCAACGGACAAAATACCCACGTGCTGTTCCATCGTGGCTTGGTCCGCACCTTCCAGGTGCCGGCCGGATTCCCGCGCTTGACGGTGCGCGAAAATCTGATGGTGGTGCCCGCCGGCCAGGCTGGCGAGACGTTGACCCGCTCCTGGTTCGATTGGCCGCGGGTTCGCGCCCGTGAAGCGGAAGTTCGCGGCAAGGCCGACGAAGTCCTCGAATTCCTGGATCTTACCGGGGTTGCCGAGATATCGGCGCGGCAACTTTCGGGCGGCCAGAAGAAATTGCTCGAGCTGGGCCGGACCATGATGACCGACGCCCGCATCGTGCTGTTGGACGAACCCGGCGCCGGCGTCAATCGAAGCCTCCTTAAGCGCATCACCGGCGCCATCCGCAGCCTGAACAGCGAACGCGGTTACACATTCTGTATCATCGAACACGACATGGATCTGATCGCCGAATTGTGCGATCCGGTCATCGTCATGGCGCAGGGCCGGGTATTGGCCGAGGGTACGCTCGGCGATGTCCGCGCCAACCCCGAAGTTTTGGATGCTTATTTCGGCGGCGGGGCGCCGGCATCGTGAGCAAGGGTCTGGCCATCGAGGGGCTTTGCGGCGGATATGGCGGCGCCAACATCTTGAATGGTTTGAATCTCGGTGTCGAAGCCGGGGAACTGGTGGTTGTCGTCGGCCCCAACGGCGCCGGTAAATCGACCATGATGAAGGCGATATTCGGCCTCGCCGAGATTTCGGCCGGGCGCGTCCTCTATGGCGAAACCGATATTACCGGCCTCCGGGCCGACCGCATCGCGCGGTTTGGTATCGCATACGTGCCGCAGGAAGCGAACGTTTTCCCATCCCTCACGGTAACGGAAAACCTGGAAATGGGCGGTTTCCTACTGGATCGTTCGGCGCAGCCGGAAATTGAGCGGATATTTGCATTATTTCCCCGTCTGGCTGAGCGGCGGTATCAGGCAGCCGGCCTGATGTCGGGCGGCGAACGGCAGATGCTGGCCATGGGCCGCGCCCTGATGATGGCGCCCGGCCTATTGCTCCTGGATGAACCGACGGCGGCGCTGGCGCCCAATCTGGTCGACGAAACATTGCGCCGTATCGCCGAAATCAACGAATTGGGCATCGCCATCCTGATGATCGAACAGAACGCCAAGCAAGCCTTGGCGGTCGCCGATCGCGGTGTCGTTTTGGTGATGGGCGAAAACCGCTTCGAAGATACCGGCGCGAACATCCTCGGCAACGAGGATGTGGCCAAGATGTATCTGGGGGCCTGAGCCGGGATGCTGGCCGATATCTTGCAGCTTTTGATGTTCGGCATCGTTTTCGGAAGCATCTTGGCGCTGGGCGCAATCGGCATATCGGTGATATTCGGGATTCTGCGGTTCGCCCATTTCGCGCACGGCGATCTGATGACCGTTGGCGCCTATTTCGCGCTGCTGTTCGTCGCTGTTCTGGATTGGCCGGTATTGCTGGCGCTACCGGCCGCGATGGCCCTGACGGCTGTGGCGGCGGTCCTGATCGACCGCGTGCTCTACCGCCATTTCCGCCGTTCCTCGCCGGTTGTCCTGTTGATTTCGTCGTTCGGCATGGCGCTGGTCTTGCGCAGCCTGGTTCAAATCGTGGCGGGCAGCGAAAACCAGGTCTATGTTTCGGGCATTACCCTGCCCTTGGTAATCGGCGAGCTGCGCATCAAGCCCGATCATCTGACCATCGTCGCCGGCGCCGTCGTTTTGGTCGCCGCCTTTCACCTGTTTCTCAAGAAAACCACGATGGGCAAGGCGATGCGCGCGATGAGCGACAATCCCGATCTGGCCCGCATCAGCGGTATCGACACCGACCGCGTGGTGCTGTGGACTTGGATCATCGGCGGTTGCCTGGCGGCGGCGGCCGGCGTGTTCCTGGCCCTCGATACCAGATTGAATCCGCAGCTTGGCTGGAACGTGCTGCTGCCGATGTTCGCCGCCGCCATCGTCGGCGGCATCGGGCGGCCCTATGGCGCCATCGCCGGCGGTCTGGTGATCGGCATCGCCACCGAATTGTCGACCCTGGTTTTCCTGCCGGCCTATAAACCGGCGGTTGCCTTCATTTTCATGCTGATCGTGCTGGTTTGGCGGCCGACCGGCATTTTCAAGGGATCGCTCTGATGGAATTCACGGGCCTCGCCAATTATGGGCTGTTCTTCCTGACCTTTGTCGGCATCTATGCGATTTTATCGCTGGGCTTGAATATCCAATGGGGGCTGGCCGGCCAGTTCAATATCGGCATCGCCGGATTTTTCGCCATCGGCGGCTATGCCTCGGCGATCATCACGACGGCGCCGAGCATGGCTCATCTGGGTGGCTTCGGCCTGCCTGTACCGGTCGGGCTGGTGGCTGCAATCCTGTGTTCGGGATTGGTCGCGGTGGTGATCGGTCTGATCACCGTGCGGCTGCGCACCGATTATCTGGCGATCGCCACCATC
This sequence comes from Rhodospirillaceae bacterium, assembly GCA_002687515.1. Lineage (GTDB taxonomy): Bacteria > Pseudomonadota > Alphaproteobacteria > Rhodospirillales > UBA2165. The sequence goes on along the minus strand of NZAK01000048.1, from coordinate 21,452 downwards.
GGCATCGCAGAAACCATCCGGCTGGTGCTCAAAAACGAAGAATGGCTGACCAACGGCGTGCGCGGCATGCCTGGTATTCCTCGCCCGTTGGAAGGCGTATTCGGCCATAACCCGCTGGTCATGTTGGGCTCCGTCTTGATCGCCGTGGCTGTCGTCTATTGGGCGTTGGAGCGGGCGCGGGTCTCGCCCTGGGGGCGGGTCATGCGGGCGATCCGTGAAAACGAGGCGGCGGCGGCGGCATCGGGCAAGAATGTCAGCCGCTTTCGCCTCGAAGCTTTTGTCCTCGGCTCGATGATCATGGGCCTGGCGGGCGGGCTCTACGCCCATTTCTTCGGCTTCATCGGGCCCGAGGCCTACACCCCCGAATTCGCAACCTTCCTGGTTTGGGTGATGCTGATCGCCGGCGGCAGCGGCAACAACCGGGGGGCCATCGCCGGTGCTTTCGGTATCTGGCTGGTATGGACCGGAACAGAAATGCTAACCGGTATGCTGCCGGTCCAATTTGTCACCCAGGCGGGCGCCCTTCGTCTTTTACTGATCGGAATTCTAATCCAGGTCGTGCTGGTCTATCGGCCGCACGGAATGATCCCGGACCTAGATCAAAGTTCGCGTTAAGAAACCTCGATTAGATACTGATTTTTAACGATTATTTCGGCTCGAATACCTTGATGGTAACGATCTTTCCGGCCTTGATTTCCCAATGGGCATAGGTGCCGGCGACATCGCCGTTGGCATCGAAATTTTGCGGCCCGGAGGCGCCCACATAGTCGATATCCTTGCCGTCCTTCAAAAGCTTCGCGGCCTTGGCGAACTCGCCCGGGAACACCTGCGCGCCAGGCGGGTTGGCGACGAAGCGGAGGCTCTTTTGGATTGCCGCCCGGCCGCCGCCGCCGGCCTTGACCGCCGCCAGCCCGAGAAGCAGCGTCGCATCATAGGCCGAATCGATAAACGGTTTCGGCGGCAGTTGGCCGAAACGCTTTTCATACAGCTTCTTGAAGATGGCGCTGGCCTTGCCCTTGGCTTGCGGCGCCGTGGCATAGGTGCCGTTCAGGTATTTTGCGCCGATGGCCTTGATCACCTCGGGCGCCTTCATGCCGTCGGTGAACACGAATTTCGCAAAAAACCCGCCTTCCAGGGATTGCTTGAGAATCGGGATACCGGCCTCGGGATAGGCGATCAGGAGAAGCGTGCCGGCCTTGCCCTCGGCGGCTTTGCGGATTTCGCCCCGGTAACTGGCTTGCTTTTCCTCGAAGGCTACCGATTGCGTCACACGGCCGGAAAAGTTCCGGGCAAAGGCCTCGGCCAGACCCTTGCCGTAGTCATTATTGACATAAATGATGGCGACCGATTTCAGCCCCTTTTCCCTGGCCACTTGCGCCAGGGCGACGCCTTGGACGGCATCTGTCGGCACCGTGCGGAACAGGAAATCCTTGTCATCCAGTTTGGTGATTTCGGGCGAGGTCGAGGCGCTGGATATCTGCGTAACACCGACCGCCCGGCTGACCGTGGATGCCACCGGGATGGTCACGCCGCTGGACAGTGCGCCAATGATACCGCTGACATTCTCCAGATCGGTCAGCTTCTTGGCGGCATCGACGCCGGCTTGCGACGACGTCTGCGTGTCGCCCACCGAAACAGTCACCTTGCCGCCATTGACACCGCCGGCCGCGTTCATCTCCTCGATGGCGAGGCTCACGCCATTGAATGAACTTTCGCCGTAGGCTTGCAGGCCGCCGGTCATCGGCATCAGCGCGCCCAGTTTCAAGCCTTCGGCGGAAGCGGTTGCGGTCATGCCGGCCGCCGCAAGGGCGCCGCTCAAGATTCTAATTGCCAGGTTCATCCGGTTCATTGGGACCTCCTTGGTTGCGTGGTGACGCTAAATCTATTTTCAGCCTTGAATTTACCCTCGCGCGGCGCGCGCCGCAACGGAATTGGTTGCCGTTCGGGTGACCTTATCAGAGGAAAAAATATCTCAGAATATAACGGTACGGTAAACAGCAATTACTGGCGCCGGATCAAAAGAGATTATCGGTCCCTGCCCGCCGCATGTCCCGTTTCTTGGCGATCACGTATTTCAATTTCTGGATGGCCAGCCGTTCGAGGGTATCGATGCTGGCCGCGCGATCGCCAACCATCGCGATCTCTACCCTCGAAATCGGATCGACGGCGATGACCTTGACAAAGCGCCCGTTTGGAATGAATTCGAATAAAACTTCCTCTAACTGAACCTCGTCGCCGGCCATGCCGATTCCTTTGCGCTGCTTTCACGCGGAAAGCCGTTGAATTCACCTGTTTCAATCGCCAACATAGACCGATATTGTTAGCAAAATTTAAACGCATTATGGAAGCCCTGAAGCCATGGAATTTCTTGGCCGTTTCCCGACCACACGGATGCGCCGCAATCGGCGTGATGACTGGAACCGGCGGCTGGTTGCCGAAAATACCTTAAGCGCGGACGATTTCATCCTGCCCATATTCATCGCGGAAGGCCAGGGGCGCCGCGAGCATGTGCATTCGATGCCCGGGGTAGAGCGCATTTCCGCCGATCTGCTTGCCGAAACGGTGGCCGAAGTTGCCGCGTTGAATATCCCCGCCATCGCCATTTTTCCGGAAGTCGATCCCACCCTTAAGACGCCCGACGCGCGCGAAGCCTGCAACCCGGATAACCTGGTTTGCCGGTCGATCAAGGCGGTGAAGGCCGCCCATCCCGATATCGGCATCGTCTGTGACGCGGCGCTCGATCCGTTCAATTCGGATGGGCATGACGGCTTGCTCGTCGATGGCCATATACTCAATGACGAAACGGTCGAGATTTTGTGCCGTCAATCGGTGGTTCAGGCGGACGCCGGCTGCGATGTCATCGCGCCATCGGATATGATGGATGGGCGTATCGGTAGCATACGCCAGGCGCTGGACGATGCCGGTTACGCCGATGTCCGCATCATGTCCTACGCGGCCAAATACGCGTCCGCGTTTTACGGGCCGTTCCGCGATGCCATCGGTAGCCAAGCGGCGCTGAAGGGCGATAAAAAAACCTATCAGATGGATTACGCCAATTCCGACGAAGCCTTGCGCGAAGTGGCGTTGGATATCGACGAGGGCGCCGATATGGTGATGGTCAAGCCCGGCCTGCCCTATCTCGATATCATCCGGCGGGTCAAGGACGCCTTCGGCGTTCCCACCTTCGCCTATCAGGTCAGCGGCGAATACGCCATGCTGAAGGGCGCGGTGGCCAACGGATGGCTGGATAACGACCGGGTGGTGCTGGAAAGCCTGACGGCGTTCAAGCGGGCTGGCGCGGACGGCATTCTCACCTATATGGCGGTTGAAGCGGCGCGCTTGCTAAGGGACCGGTGAGCGGCCAAAACACGACGATTTTTAGTGCCGGATATCGCTGCTGATCTTACGACTGGCGCAGCAGTGTGTCGACATCGAGCACGATCATCAATTCTTCGTCCAATTGATAGATATATTCGGCGAAATTACGCCATTTGGCATCCAAGGTGCCGGGAACTTCTTCCTTGTCACGAGTGGGCAGGCTCAGCACCTCGCCGATTTCATCGACACAGAGGGTGTAAAGCTCGGTCAACTGCTCGACCGTGACACCCATGTGATTTTCTTCCCCCTCCTTCGGCGGCAGGCCGAGGCGCACGCGAACGTCAATCACCGTGACGATGCGGCCGCGCAGGTTGATCGAACCCTTGACCTCGGGCGGCGCCATCGGCACGAAGGCGATGTCCTCGGTATTCAAGATATCCTGGACCCGGAGTACGCTGACGCCGAATAATTGTTGGTCGACCCGGAACGTCACAAATTGTTCGCTTGCCGCTTCCAGCGTTGTCGCCAAGCCTGTTGACGGCTCCATTACAGCGAGTTGGTTCATCGATCTGCTCCCGATCATAGGTGGCGCCGCCGCGGCCCTTCGCTCCGCGCCGAATCCATGTGTGAAAACTTCCTTCAACGCATATCGTGATTGCCGATGAAATATTCAAGATGTATTTACGGCAATAATCGGGAATCATGGCGTTATCGCCGCCGGAATTGAGGCAGGAATTGAGAAATGAGCAGGATCAGATCGAGTTTTACCGTTTTCCTGTCGCTGGCGCTCATCCTTTTGTTCGGTGCCGTCGGCTGGGTGTTATCGTCTCTGCCGCCGGAAAAATTGGAAATCAGCAGCCGAAATGTACGGCATCCGGTCACGGTCTACCTGAATCGTGATGCCGTGCCCTATATTCATGCCGACAGCTTCAGGGATGCCGCATTTGCCCTCGGTTACATTCACGCCCAAAACCGAATGTGGCAGATGGAATTGCAACGACGCATCGGCGCCGGCCGATTATCGGAAATATTGGGCCGCCGGAGCATCGCCACCGACCGGTTTTTCAGAACGCTTGGGGTTTACCGGCTGGCCGCCGCGTCATTTGCGGGATTGCCGGCCGGCCTTCGGGCCCATCTTGCCGCCTATGCGGCGGGCGTCAATGCCTGGATCGAAAGCCACGCTGGCGCCTTGCCACCCGAATTTCTGGTATTGAGGCATCGTCCGGAACCGTGGCGGCCCGCCGATTCGCTGGTTTGGGGCAAATTAATGGCCCTGCGGCTGAGCGGCAATTATCGCGACGAGCTGTTGCGCGCACGGATGTTGACGCATCTTTCCTTCGATCAGGTCGATGCGCTTTGGCCAGGATACCCGACGGATGCGCCGGTCACCGTTACCGAGAAAGACCATGCGGGCATAATCGGAAGCGGAAATATCGCTCCGTTGACGGGATCGATTGCCGGCGCCGGCGCATCGCCCAGGGGCGCCTCCAATGCCTGGGCGCTAAGCGGCGCCCATACCGACACCGGCGCTCCGATATTGGCGAACGATCCGCATCTCGGCTTCGCGGCGCCGATATTGTGGTATTTGGCGAAAATAATCCTGCCGGGCGGGTTCGTCGCGGGCGCTACGGTTCCCGGCGTTCCTTTTGTCATCGCCGGCCATAACAGCAATATCGCCTGGGGGCTGACGGCGGCACAAAGCGACGTTGAGGACATTTTCATCGAGACCTCGCCGCCCGGCCGGCCCGGCGTCTATGACGCGCCCGATGGGCCCAAACCCTTTTCCATGCGGGATGAAATCATCCGTGTCCGCGGTGCCAAGGAAATCCGCCTCAAGGTACGGACGACGCGCCACGGCCCGATAATCTCCGATCTGCGGCCGGACGCCCACAAAACCGGCGCACTGGCCCTGGCGGCGACGTTTCTGGAGCCCGGAGACAGGACCTCCGAAACCATTTACCGGCTGAACCTGGCGCGCGGCAAGGCTGATTTCATCGCCGCCCTCGGCGCCATGAACGCTTTCCAATTGAATTTCATGTTTGCGGACAAGGCCGGAAGCATCGGATTTTATGCCGCCGGAAAGGTACCGGTGCGCACCTCCGGAAGTGGTTTTTATGCGCGCCCTGGAGGTGCCGGACAATACGATTGGCGCGGTTTTATACCGTTCGAAGAACTCCCGCACGAATTTGACCCCGGTTCCGGATTCCTCGTCAATGCCAATAACGCCGTTGCCGGCCCCGGATATCCCCACTTCCTGTCGCGCGACTGGGCGGCGCCGTACCGCGCGCGGCGGATCAAGCAAATGCTGCGGGGCGGCGGCCCATTTACGGTTGACAGGGCGAAACGCATGCAAGCCGACAAGGTTTCGCTGATGGCGCGCGACCTTGTCGGTCCGATGACCGAGTTTCAGACGGACGATGCGCGGCTTAAACGGGTGGTTCGTTTGCTCCGTGCCTGGGACGGTCGCATGCACCGGTCGCGCCCCGAGCCGCTGATATTCTCCGCCTGGCTACGGGCGTTCAACAAAAGTGTTTATGCGGACGAATTGGGCGGCGATTTCCGTCAATATTGGCGGCTTCGGCCACGGTTCATCCGGCAGGTTTTAACGGTGCGGCCGCAATGGTGCGACCGGCGCGGAACACCGGTCACGGAAACATGTCCCGAATTGCTGTCCAGTTCATTGATCGAAACTCTTGATCATTTGGCGAAATTGTTCGGTAGCGATGATATCGCGGGCTGGCGATGGGGCGAGGTGCATCAGGCGCGATTCGAACATATGCTGTTCCGCGGCATACCTGCCATATCCTGGCTGACGGACCTGAAAATACCGTCGGACGGCGGTGATTATACGGTCAGCCGGGGCGCCACCCGGCCGGCAAGCGAAGGCTCGCCGCACGCCCATATCCACGGCGCCGGCTATCGCGCCATATATGATCTGAAATCGCCTGGAAATAGCCGCTACGTAATCGCCACCGGCCAATCGGGAAATCCGCTTTCGGTTCATTACCGGGATTTTCTTAAGCGCTGGCGCGATGTCGCTTATATCCGATTGAACGAATCCCGCAATCAATTAGAGCGCTCCGCGCGGACGCGGTTCCAGTTCACACCCGCCGCCGGGGATTGAAAATCCAAGGAAACGAAATACCTGATATGTCTTCGCCGTCAAATTTTTAACGAGATGGTATTTGAAAACCCGGAAATTATACGCATATTGACATTGGCGTTGCATGCAGCGAATAAGAAATGAGTTTGGGTCATAGGAAGGCGCGCTCTTGCTTAAGGGACATTGGCGGTTTTCATAATCGTAATACGTGGAAACCCGATACTGTTTGTTTAGGATTATCGGGATAGATTGCGGGTGGCATCGCCCGGGGTTGTTGAATGTTTTTTATTATCGGTTTTATTGTGGTTTTCGGAAGCGTGGTCGGCGGCTATTTGGCGCTGGGCGGCCACCTCGACGTGTTGTGGCAGCCGTTTGAATTCGTGATCATCGGCGGTGCCGCGATCGGCCAATTGCTTATCGCCAGTCCAAAAAGGGTCATTGGCGGCCTTGCCGGCTCGTTCGGGGTTATCCTGAAAGGATCAAAATACAATAAGGACAGCTACCTGGAATTGCTCAGCGTCCTCTACTCGGTCTTTCGGCTGGCAAAAAGCAAGGGCGATCTGGCCCTTGAAACCCATGTTGAAAAGCCCGATGAAAGTACGATATTCGCAAAATTTCCGATGTTTACATCGGACCATCACGCCGTCGAATTCCTGTGCGATTATCTGCGCCTCTTAACCCTCGGCGCGAGCACATCGCACGAGGTCGAGGCGGTCATGGAACAGGAATTGGAAACCCACCATAGCGAAGATCACGATGTCGCCCACGCCATGGCAACCATGGGTGACGCTTTCCCGGCGCTTGGTATCGTCGCGGCGGTGCTTGGCGTTATTCACACTATGGGCTCGATTACCGAACCGCCCGAGGTTCTCGGCCATCTGATCGGCGGCGCGCTGGTCGGTACGTTTTTCGGTATCTTGATTTCCTACGGGCTGGTGTCACCGATGGCCAAGTCGCTGGAAGCGGCGTTTTCGGCGGATTCGAAATATATGGAATGCATCAAGACCGGTATCATCGCCCACATGCAGGGTTATGCGCCGCAGGTTTCGATAGAATTCGCACGCAAGGTTTTGGGCTCCGATGTGCGGCCCAGTTTTGCCGAGGTCGAGGAGCAGATTCAAAATATTCCGTCTGACTAGTAGATAGAATCTAACATATGGGTGACATATGTTAGATTCTATCCACTCGTTAGCGGGCGGACGAGGTTAGGTATGGCCGAAGAAGCAGGCGGAACAGCAAAGGGCGCCGGAGCGGTCTTCATCAAGCGGGTGAAGAAGGTCGAAGGCGGCGCCCATGGCGGTGCCTGGAAGATCGCCTATGCCGACTTCGTCACCGCCATGATGGCGTTTTTCCTGTTGCTGTGGCTATATTGAATTCGGTCACCCAGGAACAGCTTGAAGGCATATCCAATTATTTCGCGCCGGCCAGCATCGCGCCCACCACCAGCGGCGCCGGCGGTGTGATGGGCGGCCAGACCATAAGCGCGGAAGGCTCGGAAGTCAGCGCGCGTGCGAAACCGACGGTAAGCCTGGAACTGCCGCCGCCGAAAACCGGGCTCGGCGGCGAAGAATCGACGGAAACGCAAAAACCGGAAGAGGAATCGGAAAAGGAAACAAAATCCGAAGCGGAAACGGCGTCCGAGGAAGCCGTCAAGAAGGCCGAGCAGGAGCAGTTCGAAAAGGCGGAGAGCGAATTGAAGCAGGCATTGCAGGAAATCCCCAACGCCGCCGAGCTTCAAAAGAGCCTGATGGTCGACGATACGCCCGAGGGCCTGCGCATCCAGATCGTCGATCAAGAAGGCCTGGCCATGTTCCCATGCGGCGGCTCCGAACCCTTGACGCGTGCCCGAAAATTATTGGAGTTGGTGAAACACGTTGTCGAAAAGATGCCGCAGAAAATAGCCATCAGCGGCCATACCGACGCCGTCAAGTTCGGCAGCGGATCGGCCTATACCAACTGGGAATTGTCGGTGGACCGCGCCAATTCGGCGCGCCGCGTGCTCAGGGATTTGGGATTGCCGATCGAGCGTTTGTCGCGCATCGTCGGCAAGGCCGATACCGAGCCCTTGTTGAAGGATGATCCGAACAATGCTCGTAACCGGCGCTTGAGTATCGTATTATTGCGCGGAACATCGAGTAAAAGCGCACCGGCACCGGCGACAGAAAACAAATGACGCGGCTCGGCGCCGGAATCGGTATCGGAGTAACATGAAACACAACCTAACCGGCCGCCCAACACCGTTTTTCGTAACCGCGCCGCTGCCTTGCCCGTACCTTTCAGGTGAAACCGAACGGCGCATGGTTGCGGAATTGACCGGCCGCGATTCGTCATCTCTGCACGATACCCTGTCGCGCGTCGGATTTCGCAGAAGCCACGGCTTGATCTATGCGCCGATCTGCCAGAATTGTTCGGCGTGCAAGGCGGTGCGCACCGTTGTCGACGAATTCGAATATACCGCTTCGCAAAAGCGCGTCATGAAAATCAACCGTGATATCCGCGTGAAATTCGCGTCGGCCAAGGCGACCACCGACCAGTTCCAGCTTTTTTCACGCTATCAGGATGTCCGTCACACCGGCGGCGATATGGCGACCATGGATTTCTACGATTATCAGGCGCTGATCGAGGAAACGCCGGTCGAATCGATCGTTGTCGAGTTTCGCGATTCCGGTGGCGATTTGATCGGTACCTGCCTGGTCGATCGCATGAGTGACGGATTGTCGGCGGTCTACAGCTTTTTCGATCCCAATCACCCCCGCCGCAGCCCCGGAACATACATGATCCTATGGCTGATCGAGCGCGCCCGCACGATGGAGCTGCCCTATGTCTATCTCGGTTACTGGATCGAAGGCAGCTCCAAGATGTCATACAAACAGCGCTTCAATCCACTGGAATATTACACCGTCAACGGCTGGTCATATTCGCCGCATCCGGAAGCGCTGGAAAGCGTCGGATAGAGGGCGTCGTCGTGGCTGTTTGGCGTTGGCGGCAACGGTTGCGCGAACCCCGCTTTGTATTGCGCGACCTTTAAAAGTACCTATACTTCTTAGATTAAAATCTGCACACCGAAGCTTCGCTGGTGCAAATGCAGATCGTCCGTAAAATAAATTTTATTCAGCAAAGGGAGTAAACTCATCATGAAACGTCGAGAATTTATCAAAAGTGCCGGCGTCGCCGGCCTGGCGACCGCTGCCGCGGCATCGTCTTTTCCGAAACCGGCTCTATCGCAAGGCCGCAAACAACTCAAGATGGTAACCACATGGCCGAAAAACTTTCCCGGCCTGGGTACGACCGCCCAGCGCCTGGCTGACCGCATTACGACCATGAGTGACGGCTCGTTGTCGGTCAAGGTGTTCTCTGCCGGTGAACTCGTGCCGCCGTTCGAATCTTTCGATGCCGTATCCAGCGGCACCGGCGACATCTACCACGCCGCCGAATATTATTGGCAGGGCAAGTCCAAGGCCTTCAATTTTTACGCCGCCGTGCCATTTGGTCTGACAGCGACCGAGCAAAGCGCCTGGATCAACCATGGTGGCGGTCAGCAGCTATGGGACGAGGTCGGCAAGAAGTTCGGAGTTAAACCGTTCATGGCCGGCAACACTGGCGTTCAGATGGGCGGCTGGTTCAACAAGGAAGTGAATTCGCTGGAAGATTATAAAGGCCTTAAAATCCGTATGCCTGGTCTCGGCGGTGAAGTTCTGCGCCGTATTGGCGCGGCGGCCGTGTCGCTTCCGGGCGGTGAAATCTTCCCGGCGCTTCAGTCCGGCGCCATCGATGCCACCGAATGGGTCGGCCCGTGGAACGATCTGGCCTTCGGTTTCTATAAAGTGACCAAATATTACTACTATCCCGGCTTCCACGAGCCCGGCACCACCTTAAGCTCGGCCGTTAACCTGAAAGTCTGGGAAGGGCTGTCGTCAAGCCACAAGGCTATTGTAAGCTCCGCCATGTCGGCGGAGAACGATGTCGCCCTCGCCGAATTCAATGCCAAAAACAACGGCGCGTTGAATACCCTGGTTAACAAGCACAAGGTCAAGGTGCGCAAATTCTCCGACGAAGTCATGAACGCGATCGGTAAGCGCGCCGGCGAAGTCGTCGCCGAAGCCGGCGCCAGCGATGCTTTGACCGGCAAGGTTTATGACAGCTTCCTCAAGTTCCGCAAGAACGCCATCGGCTGGTCGAAACTGTCGGATCAAGCCTATTGGGATGCGCGGCTGTTGCCGTTCAAGTACGGCAAATAGGCGCTAAAGAATACCCCGGCCCGCATCATGACGGTGCGGGCCGGTTTAGCTGGCGGGCCTTCAGAAGCCCTTTTTTCGAAAGCTGATCGGTTGAATTCTCTTAACTCGGCCGCTCAAAAAATAGATGCCATCAACGATTGGATCGGCCGGGTTACGGCTTGGACCGCCCTACTGATGGTGATCATACAATTCGTCGTCGTCGTCATGCGTTATGTGTTCGGCGTCGGCTCCATCATGATGCAGGAATCGGTGATTTACCTGCATGCCATCCTGTTCATGATCGGCGCCGGTTATACTTTGCTATACGGCGGACATGTTCGCGTCGATATTTTTTACCGGGATGCCTCGGCGCGCGGCAAGGCAATCCTCGATCTGATCGGCATCGCCGTTTTCCTCCTTCCCGTCTGCATCCTCATCTGGTGGTTTTCCTGGAGATATGTCGGCGCATCTTGGGCCGTTTTCGAAGGGTCCAAGGAAACCAGCGGCATTCAAGCGGTATTTCTGCTGAAAAGCACGATCCTGGCGTTCGCCGCCTTGATGGGCCTTCAGGGTATATCCCTGGCCATCCACAGTATTCTTGTGCTGATCGGCGCCGAGCCGCCGGTCGAGCAATCGGCGCCCTAGAGTCTACGGATCTCGGAGAAAAATTCGTGCCATTAGCCGAAATCCTGGTGATCGCCATGTTCCTGGTGGTCTGCATATTTCTTATGGGTGGATTTCCGGTTGCGTTCACGCTCGCCGGTACCGGGCTGATTGTTGCCTTTATCGGATGGGTGTTCGGGGTCTTCGATTTCACCCTGTTTGGCGCCCTGCCCTCGCGCATTTTCGGCGGTGCCATGACCAACGAGCTTTTGGTCGCCGTGCCCCTGTTCGTGTTCATGGGGGTGATGCTGGAACGCTCCAAGGTGGCCGAGGAACTGCTTGATACCATGGGCCGTCTGTTCGGCAATCTGCGCGGCGGGCTTGGTATCTCGGTTACCGTGGTCGGCGCCCTGTTGGCGGCTTCCACCGGTATCGTCGGTGCCACCGTGGTGACCATGGGCTTGCTGTCGTTGCCGACCATGCTGCGCCGCAAATATTCGCCCGAGCTGGCCAGCGGCTCGATTGCCGCCGCCGGCACCCTCGGCCAGATTATTCCGCCGTCCATCGTCCTTGTTCTCCTTGGCGATCAGATTTCCAACGCTTATGTGGATGCGCAGCGGACTGCCGGCAATTTTTCGCCGGACCCGGTGTCGGTTGGTGATCTGTTCGCCGGTGCGTTGTTGCCCGGCTTCATGTTGGTGGGCATGTACATCCTTTATCAGGCGATCGTCGCCTGGCTTAAGCCCGCCGTCGCGCCGGCCATCCCCAAGGAAGAATTGGATGATGGCGTTCCCCTTTTCGGCCGCGTTATGCATGCTTTGGTGCCGCCGGTTATCCTGATTGTCGCCGTGCTGGGCTCGATCCTGGCCGGCGTTGCCACGCCGACCGAGGCGGCGGCGGTCGGATCGGTGGGCGCGATGCTGCTGGCTGGGCTGCGGCTCGATGAAAAACGGGGTGGCCCGCTGTATCTGGCGGGCGGCTGCCTGATCATCATGCTGATCCTGACCAACGTTATGGACCTGCGCATCGCCCGCGATGAAATTCCCGCCGGCGACATGATTGCGATTATCGTCGCCGGCATCTGTTCCGTCGGATTGGCCTGGGGCGTGTGGGTCAGCCTGATGCGGGCCCGCGAGTACGAAATCCTGCGTCCGGTTATGCAGGAAACCCTCAAGGTTTCGGCCATGGTTTTCGTCATCCTTATCGGCGCGTCGGTATTTTCATTGGTGTTTCGCGGCCTAGGCGGCGACGACATGGTCAACGCGGTGCTGAAGGATATGCCGGGCGGCATCGTCGGCGCCATTCTTATCGTCATGCTGGTGATGTTCATTCTTGGATTTTTCCTCGACTTCATCGAGATCACATTTGTTGTCGTGCCGATTGTGGCGCCGGCCCTGCTGCAAACCGATATCAGCCCGGTTTGGCTGGGGGTTATGATGGCGATGAACCTGCAGACCTCTTTTCTGACCCCGCCATTCGGATTTGCGCTTTTCTATCTGCGCGGCGTGGCGCCGCCCGAAGTAAAGACGATGCACATTTACAAGGGCGTTATTCCCTTCGTCATCATCCAGTTGATCGGTCTCGGCATCTTGTCACTGTTTCCAGGGCTCGCCACCTGGCTGCCGAAATTGGTGTTCGGTTAGGGATCGCATATGCTCGGCTCATGATCCGATTGATCCGCCGCACCGGCATCGAGCGCTCCGCCCCTACGCCGCTCAATTCGTATAATTTCCGCCGTCGCTCAACCAAACCGGTTGGTTTTGCTAAACCCCCTGGGCGGCAGGCGCCCCGATTGGGCGCGCTTGCCCCGCCAGGCGAGAAGATCGGTTTCGGTGCGCGTCCGCCCGCCGGTCTTCCACGAAAGTCCCTCCTTCATTGAAAAGGTTTTCACATCGGCGAGGCCGCCATCCTTGTAGCGTTGCAGGATGACGCCGCGCCCGCGCGTCATTTCGGGCACCTCGTCCAAGGGGAAAAGGAGCAGTTTCCGGTTTTCGCCGATGACCGCCCCCTGATCGCCGGCGACGAGGGCGCAGGCGGCGGCCTCGTCATCGCCGGAACCGACATTGAGCACCTGCTTGCCGCCCTTGGTCTGGGCCACCACATCGTCGGTCTTGACCCGGAAACCGCGCCCGGCGTGCGAAGCGATGAGCAATTCGCCGCCCGGTGCGAACAAAAACAGCGCCAAAATTTCGTGTTCGTTGCCGAGATCGATCATCAGCCGTACCGGCTCGCCGAAACCGCGTCCGCCGGGCAGCTTGTCGCAGGCGATGGTGTAGAAGCGCCCGTTGGTGGCGAACAGCAAGAGCTTATCGGTGGTTTCGGCATGGATGGCGAAACGGCCCCCGTCGCCCTCCTTGTATTTGACCTCGCCAATATCTTCCAAATGCCCCTTGGCCGCCTTGATCCAGCCTTTTTCGGAACAAAGGACGGTGACCGATTCCTTTTCGATCAAGGCTTCCAGCGGCGCCTCGATGAACTTCGGCGGATCGCCGATTTCGGTGCGCCGCTTGCCGGCCTCAATCTTGCCGCCGCCACTCTTGTCACCGAATGTTTTTTTGATCTCGCCGATCTCGGCGGCGATGCGTTTCCAGCGCCCCTTCTTGTCCTTCAACAGCTTCTTCAGGGTCTTCTTCTCGGCGCTCAGTTCCTCGTGCTCGCGCTTGATCTCGATTTCCTCGAGGCGCCGCAACGAGCGCAGGCGCATATTGAGGATGGCCTCGGCCTGCGCCTGGTTCAGCTTGAACGCCTTCATCAAGGACGCCTTGGGATCGTCCGCCTCGCGGATGATACGGATCACCTCGTCGAGGTTGAGGTACGCCGTGAGGTAGCCGGCCAAGGTGTCCAGCCTTTGGCCGATCTTTTCGATCCGGTGTTTGGTGCGCCGAATTAGGACCTGGTGCCGGTGATCGAGGAACGCCTGCAATACCTCGCTGAGGTTCATCACCCGCGGCGTGTTGTCGGCGTCGAGCACGTTCATATTGAGGCTGAAACAGGTTTCCAGATCGGTCAGCTTGAAAAGCTGGTCCATCAGCAATTCGGGATCGACGCCGCGGTTGCGGGGCTCCAGGACGATGCGCACCTCATCGGTGGATTCGTCGACCACATCGGCCAGGATCGGCAGCTTGCGGTTGTTGATCAGCTCGGCGATTTTCTCGATCAGCCTTGATTTCTGCACCTGATAGGGAATTTCGGTGATCACGATCCGATAGATGCCGCGCCCCATTTTTTCCTTGGCCCATCTGGCGCGCAGGCGGAAACCGCCGCGCCCGGTCTTGTAGGCGGCGGTAACGGCGGCCCGGTCCTCGACCAGGATGCCGCCAGTGGGGAAATCGGGGCCCGGGATGAAGCCGACCAGCTTGGCCGTGGTCGCCTTCGGAAACTTGATCAGGTGCAACAACGCGGCGCAAATCTCGCCGACATTATGGGGCGGGATCGATGTCGCCATGCCGACCGCGATGCCGGCCGCGCCGTTGGCCAACAGGTTGGGAAAGGCCGCCGGCAGCACCGCCGGTTCGCTCTCCTCGCCGTCATAGGTTTGCCGGAAATCGACGGCGTCTTCGTCCAGCCCTTGCATTAATGCGGTGGCGACGTTGGTCAACCGGGCTTCGGTGTAACGCATGGCGGCGGCGTTATCGCCGTCGACATTGCCGAAATTGCCCTGCCCGTCGACCAGCGGATAGCGGACCGCGAAGTCCTGGGCCAGGCGCACCATGGCGTCGTAGACGGCGACATCGCCGTGCGGGTGGTATTTGCCGATCACGTCGCCGACCACGCGGGCGCATTTCTTGTAGCCCTCGCCCGGGTCCAGCTTCAATTGGCGCATCGCGTACAAAAGCCGGCGGTGCACCGGTTTCAAGCCGTCGCGCACGTCGGGCAAGGAACGCGACATGATGATCGACAGCGCATAAGAGAGATAGCGTTCGCTGATCGCATCGGCCAGGCGCGTATCGCGCACGTCACCGATTGGCGCCGCCCCGGGCGGCAGGGTGGTGGTACTCATGGGAGCCTCAAGCTATGGTATAGTCGTTCAAATTCAGCCACGAGATATAGTATCCGATTGGCTCAGCCGGTCAATGAATCGTTGCCGCGCGGCGGGCCCGCCGCGGGCCCGGTGGATGAACACATGGCGCTCCAGGAAATGCCCGGTCAGCGCCAGGCCATCGAGGATGTCGCCGTTTGCGGCTGCTTCTTCGCCGGCGCCCGCCAGACCCGCGTTCACCAAGAAAGCCGGCAGCGGCAAAAGCTTTTCCTTGTATGGCGCGCCGGCTCCGCGTGAAACCGCGCGCCCCGATTTGGGCGAAACATAGATCAGATCCTCGGTCTCTCCGGTGGCGGCGCATTGGCTCAGATCCAACCCGAAGCCCAGTTCGGCCAGCAGCTCCAGCTCGAACGAAACGTAATCTTCGAGCCAGCCGCCGCTTTTCAGATCGTCGATCATGGCCGTGAAGCGCCGGTACAGCACATCGTGCGGCTCGCGCTCGGGCAGCGCCGCCTCGGTCACCGCCGCCAGCGCCGAAAGCCCGGCCAGGCGCATGGGATCGTCCAGGTAATCGACGGCGACGGCGCGCGTCATCTCGCAGGTAAAGCTGCCCAAATGCTCCTCCAGCCGCGCCTTCCAGGTGGCCGCAACCACATTGCCGGCCTGATAAACACCGCGCGAACGCCGCCCCGCCCCGCCCCTGACCAGCCCCAGATGGCGGCCATGTCCGCTGGTCAGCAGGCTGACGATGACCGATGTCTCGCCATGCTTGCGCGCCGATAAGACGATGCCGGTATCGCTCCAGTCCATGATCGGAGTTAACGCCGATTCGACGCAAGGTGGAAGGGCCATTTGCCGTTGCATATTTTCCAAAATCAACGGCTTCATTTTTCGAAGTTCAGATTCTTGAAACACAGAGGGTACAGAGGACACAGAGGATTTTTTCGCGCGCAGCGCATTCGCCTTTCTCTGTGATCTCTGTGTCCTCTGTGGTGAATTATTTTTTCTTTGGTGCGACACATTTTGGAAAAAATCTCATAGGGTTTTATGGGGATTCATAGGGTTTTATGGGGTTTTATGGGGGTAAATGGATATCGTTAACGCATTCATCTCATTCAATTATCTGGTTCATGTTTCATATATGTTCAAAATTGCCGGAGGCAAGTGCCGTGGTGCGCCGGTCGTTCGAACAGGAAACATGGGTTAGGCTAAGGCCGGAGCAAATTCGGGGGCGAGATAATGAAAGTAGCCATTTTGGGTGCCACCGGCTGGATCGGGCGGCGGCTGGTCGACGAGGCACTGTTGAGGGGCCACGCGGTGACCGCGATTTCCAGAGGCGCCGGCGCTATGCAGCCGAGGGACGGTCTGACGCCCCTCGCCCATGATATATCCGATGCGGCATCGTTGGCGGCGGTGCTATCGGGACACGACGCGGTCATCCACTCGGCCCGGCCGCCCCGCGACCACCCGGACCGGATGGGCGCCGTGCGGGCCCTGGCGAGCACCATCATCGATGCGACCAAAAGCACCGGCATCAAGCCGCTGTTGGCGGTCGGCGGCGCCGGCTCGCTGATGATCGACGGCGTCAGGCGCATGGACCAGGCCGATTTCCCGGAGCATTTCCAGATGGGCGCCGCCTCGACGGTCGAGATTTACTACATGCTGCAAAAAGAGCCGGCCCTCGACTGGACCTATCTCTGCCCGTCCGACACGCCCGAGGAAAACAACCGCACCGGCAAATTCCGGCTCGGCGGCGAAGACATGCTGTTCGACGAAAACGGCGTCAGCCACATCTCCCTCGAAGACTACGCCATCGCCATGATCGACGAGTTGGAAAATCCCGAGCATACCAGGCAGAAATTCACGGTTGGGTATTAGTACAACGACGCAGCCCGCGTGGGGGTGGCCCAACGAAGCAGTCTGGCTGGGGATGGCCGGGTCGGCCAGCCGGGCGTCAGACACGCTCGGACCTATGCGGGCGTGAGACACGCTCAGACGTCAACGTAGCGGCAGCTTCGGCGGAGTATGCCCGGCCACGCGGGCGTCATCGCGGGCCCGGTGCTAGGTAATTTCCGCCCCTAATTTTACCCGAATGCCCATTCGGAAAACCTGTGTTTTCGGTCTATCGAAGAACGGCCGCTTTCGGGGGCGAAGCGGACATGCCCCTTCGGGCATCGGATATTGCGGCTTACAAGACCATCTGCACTTTGCTCAATGGTCGTCCCAGGTTCGCGCCCGCCATTCGGTGATTGCTTTTTCGAAGGCTGGCCGCTTCGAAATTCGGTCGTACCAGGCCTTTAGGTGCGGATAGGCATCGAAATCATAGTCGCCGCCCATCAAGGTGGTTATGGACGGCGACCAGGAAATATCCGCCAGTGTATAGGCATCGCCAACCAGCCACTCATTATTGGCCAAAATTCCGTCCATATTAACGAATATACCATCCATCAGGCTTTGCGCCTTGTCGGCGTCGCCGGAAGAAAAACTTTGTCCGGGAAGGTCATGCTTTCCGTGGAATTCCAAGTATGCCGGGTCCTTTTGAAGCCGACGATAGAGGGCAACTTCCTCGTCGGTCTTTTTCATCGCAGCTGCGTTTATCTTGTAATACTGGATGGTCTTGATGCCTGGCATATGGGTGTCGCCGGACAGCTTAAGCCATTGGTCTATTTCAGGCTGAAATTGATCCGAGACCGCTCGGAAGCCGGGATCTGGATAAGCCTCCTCCAAATAGGCCAGAATGTCATTCGATTCGGTGACCACCTTGCCGTCATGTATCAGCGATGGAACAACCCCCTTCGGGTTGATCCCGAAATAGTCTTCGGTAACGTTTTCCCTTTTTGCCAGCTGAATGTGATGGCTTACCCAAGGCAGTCCTTTTTCTTCTAAAAGGAGTCTCACCCGACCTGAACAGTTCGAACGGTGGGCGTGATATAGGTGCAGCCCTTCATATTCCAGAACCGCCGTATTTTTTGGCTCAACGACTACCATGGTCCGTGCTCCAGTCTCTCAAATATTTGCAAGGCCATTACAAATTTGATCTCGGGAAGCGCTCGATGGAGTATCTGTGCATGTCGGCATGCTCCTCCCCGAGACCGAGTCAATGGGATAATACTAACCGAAGTTGGAGGCGTAGCAATGAAATCAGACAACGTGCCTAAAGTCCGCTTCGGGTCGATACTATTGATAAAGTCTGTGCCAAGGTAATTTTTGATGTCTGCTATTGGGGGCAAAGCGGACATCAATTTGACCAGCCCGAAGAGTCCGCTTTTAGCCACAAGCGGACATAGTCTCTGTCAATATGGCTTTCCGGAGGCCATCCTATTTGACTTCATAGACAACCAGTTCAGCAGAATTTGGCCATCGTATTCCCTTTGCGACAAAAATGGTTCGATTTACCCAATCATACGTTGGCGATGCCGTTTCAAATTTGGGCACGGTTCGAAAATAATAACTCTCGGGATCCACCTCTTCGCCCTTTGCTATTCTTTCCATGACTTCGGGTGAGCCATATCGGAATCCGGCATTTTGAACATATATTAAATCACCTGATGTGGTTTCGATTGTGAACCTAACATCCAAAACCGATGTTCCATCCTGGCGTTGAATTTGCCAGTCTGCGCCGCCGGAATGGATGACACCCGTTAATCGTGGACTATCTATTTGTCCACCATCTGTTGTCATAATCTGTCGCCTGCCTGCAGGCGTCTCTCCGAGGTCAACGACGGAACCAAATCCGAGCGACGCCTTAAAAAAGAGCTCCAGTTCAATCATTTTTCAATTTCTCCCGCCTCCCAAGATAGCGAAGAATTATTATTTTAAGAAAAGTAAGTCAGGTGGCAATCGAATATGCGAAATTTCGGCCCATGTCCGCTTTCAGGAGTAAAGCGGACACAATGATACTGCTCCGAAAACGTCCGCTATTAGCCAGAAGCGGACATTATTCCTCCGACACGCCGGCTTTGCGAAGACTGTCGGAATAGAGGGATAGAAAAATCTCGCTATCTGTCGCAAGGTTTTGTTGTAGGAATTGTATTGTAGAATTCGGCTCCCGCCGCAATAAATCTGCGACGGCTTTTTCGGCCTCATCGGACCGCCGGCAAAGCGCTAAGGCGGCGGCGAGTGTCGTTCCAGATATTTACGGCGCCTGCAAGGCGATGGCCAACGATGGGGTCAATATTCCCCGTCCCGCTTTGGATGATCCCATTCTGTTGCCTGATTGTGACTCCTGAGCGATATTACCGGACCGGACGTCGCAGCATGGAGGTTCGAATGATCTATTCCGTCAAAGCCAACTTGGTAGCCGAACATGCAACGGAGTTTCTCCGCAACCTCACTGACGGCACGATTGCCCAACAAAGGCCGGATGGAGGTGAGATCGTCGCGTCAATGGAGCGCGCCCGGATCACAAACGATGGTTACGTGCGCTGGACGGAGGCCTGTTTTTGCTCAACACCTCTCAAGCATGAAAGAGAGACCCAACTCGACCGGTACTTTTCGGAGATCGAGGTTGAACTCGTCGATGCCCACAAAGTATTCGATGGTACTTCTCTCATGGCCCATCTTGTCGCTGGATCGACTGCGTCGGATTAAATGCGTATTACCGATATCCGGGAAAAATCCGTAAAACTGGACGTGAACATCCGCAACGCGGTGTTCTCGTTCGACGATATGACCACGTCCATTGTGGCGGTGATAACCGATGTGATCCGGGACGGCTCGCCGGTGGCCGGGTTCGCGTTCAACTCCACCGGCCGGTATGCCTGTGGCGGGCAGATGCGGGACCGCCTCATCCCACGAATTTTACGCCAGAAACCAGATAGTTTGTTGGATGCGGAGCGCGGTAACTTCGATCCCGAGGCAATTTTTCACGCCATGATGTTCGGTGAAAAGCCGGGCGGCGATATGGAACGTTCCGTCGGCATTGGCACAATTGAAGTCGCGCTTTGGGACGCCATGGCCAAGATCGAGGAAAAACCGCTGCACAAGTTGATAGCCGAACGCTTCGGCACCGGCGATACGCCGGAGCGGATGTTTTGTTATGTGGGCGGCGGCTGGTATTCGCCCAATGAAACATCGGAAAGTCTCAAGGATGAGATGCGGAGCTATCTGGATCAGGGCTATACCTTGGTCAAGGCAAAGATCGGAGGGCTGCCCATTGATGACGATGTCCGGCGCATCGAAACCATCCTTTCGGTCCTCGAGGGCGGCCATCAACTGGCCGTCGACGCCAATTGCGGGTTGAGCCCGGAAGTCGCGCTCGAATACGCCGGGCGGCTGAAGTCCCATGGCCTCCGCTGGTTCGAGGAACCTGTCCACCCGATCGATTTCGAGGCGACATCGGCCTTTGTGAAGGCCTATGGAAACCCCACGGCGACAGGTGAAAATCTGTTCTCGGCGGAAGATTTCCGGAACCTTCTCCGCTACGGTAGTTTCCGGCCGGGAACCGACATCCTCAACATCGATATTCCGCAAAGTTACGGCATCGGCATGTGCGCGCGGACACTGGACATGGCGCGCTCATTCGGATGGGCGGCTTCGTCCTTTGTTCCGCACGGCGGCAATCAAATGTCGTTGGCGTGCGCCTTGGGCTTCGGCATGGGGATGTGCGAATCCTATCCCAATGTCTTCGGTCCATTCTCGGGCTACGCGGACGACGCCAGGATCGAGAACGGCTATATACGCGCGCCGCAATTACCCGGTGTCGGTTTCGAAGGCCAAAGTGAACTCTATGGACTGTTCAAAGAGCTTACATCTGCATAGGGCGCGTGGGGTTGGCTGGGTCGGCCACGCGCCCGTCGAGGCGGAGTACATGCGGTGGCGGGGGGTAATATTAGAACTCTAGCCCGGCCCGGAACAGCCCTTGGGCCTGGTCCGCTTTAAGAGCGGCGCCGCAAGGGCAACATGGGCCGCATCGACGGGTTAGAGCACTTTCCGACCAAATGGAACCATTTGACCGGGATGATTTTGCCCCCACGTTGGTCCCAGGTGGGCGAGGAGCACTTCGCATGGCGATGCGGCGCATCGGCAAAGATGTGCGACGACGTCCACGCATCGAAAGCACGCGGCCTTCGGTGGGTCAAATCGGCTCCCCGGGTGCGTTGCGGCGCCAGATGCGTTGAAGAAGGTGGCCCGATGGATCCGCATCGCGCTACGCACCGCGCCAAGAATCCCAGGTGGCCGGAAAACCGATTTGTTCCCATCAAATTGATTCCATTTGGTCGGAAAGTGCTCT
>NZAK01000047.1 GCA_002687515.1 Rhodospirillaceae bacterium | reverse complement strand
TTCCGGCTAGGGGCGGTGTCCGTGCACCACAAGCGGCGCGCGACGACGTCCGGAAGCCTCGCAAGGCCGCCTGAAGGGTCGCTTTTCCCGTCCCCTCGGGGCGTCGGGAAGCCTTGGCGATGGGCCCGCATCGCTTGCGGCTCCCCTCCTACCGAGGAAACGGGAGAAGCGATCGTAGGGGGTTGGGACTTCCGCTGGGGTGTACTAGTCTCCGCCCTATGTCGATGAAGAAATATCCGTCGGTCCCGGATCTGGCCGCCGCCGCCCGGCGGCGCCTGCCGCGCTTCGCCTTCGATTATCTGGACGGCGGCGCCGGCGACGAAAAGGGCCTGATGCGCAACCGGGCCGCCTTCGACGCGGTTCAATTCGTGCCCGGTTATCTTGAGCCCCGGGGCGAGCCGGATTTGCGTACCGAAATGTTCGCCCGCCCCTATGCCATGCCGCTCGGCGTCGCGCCGGTCGGGCTCTCGGGGCTAATCTGGCCGCGCGCCGCCGAATACCTGGCCGCCGCCGCCAAAAAAGCCGGCATTCCCTTCTGCCTCAGCGCCATGGCCACCTCGAGCATCGAAAAAATCGGCGCCATCGCCCGCGATCATGGCTGGTTCCAGCTTTATCCCCTGGCCGATCACGGCACCGAAAAGGAACTCCTCGACCGGGCCAAGGAAGCCGGATTCAGCGCACTTCTAGTCACCGTCGATACGCCGACGACGCGGCGCAACTTGCGCGAGATTAAAAATGGAATGACCGTGCCGCCGAAATTGTCGCTCGCCAATATGTCGCGCATCGCGCTCAATCCCACCTGGGCGCTGGCGACGCTGGCCGCCGGGCCGCCCAGGTTCGAAACGCTGACGCCCTATTTTCCGCCCGGCGCCAATTACACAACGGTCGCCGAAATGATCAGCGGTTTGCTGGCGCGTAGCATCGGCTGGCCCGAGATCGAGGCCCTGCGCAAACATTGGTCGGGACCGATGATCGTCAAGGGCTTGCTCAGCGCCTCAGATGCCGAACATTGCTTAGCGATCGGCGTCGACGCCCTATTGCTCTCCAATCACGGCGGCCGGCAGTCGGAATCGCTGGTCCATCCCTTGGACATGATCGATGAAATTGGCGAGCGCACCCGGGGCGAGTTGAAATTGTTCCTCGATAGCGGCGCCCGCTCGGGGCTCGACGTGGCGCGCGCCATGGCAAGGGGCGCGGATTTCGTGTTCCTTGGGCGCGCCTTCATGTACGGGGTGGCGGCACTGGGCGAAGCCGGCGCCGCTCACGCGGTCGAATTGCTGCGTCTGGAACTGGAGCAAATATTGGGTCAAATCGGCTGCCCCGACATCGCCTCGCTGCCCCGGTTCGTGGCAAAGGAAGCCGGCCCGGAATAGGCTCTAACCCGCTTGGTTGATGGCGGCGACCAGTTCGACGAGGGCTTTCTCGGCGTTCGACTTGAGTATCTGGCAGGTGCCGACGGCTTCGTGTCCGCCGCCGCCGCGCTCCAACATAAGCAAGCCGATATTGGCCTTGGAGCCACGGTTGAGGATGGATTTGCCGACCGCCAGAAGTAGCTTGTCGTCGCTATCGCCGGGCAGCACGTTGATGGAAACCTCGGCGCTCGGGTAAATGCCATAAAGCAGGAAGCGGTTGCAGACATAGATCGGATCTTCACCACGGAGATCGGCGATGACCACATTGCCGTCGATGGTCGAACAGCGCTTGAGCTGCATTTCCGCCAGCTCTTCATGTTCCTGGAAGACATGCAGGCGTTCCTCGACCTCCGCTATGGTCAGGATTTCATCGACCGGATGGTGACGGCAATAGACCATCATATCGCGCATGAAATCATCGTTGGAGGTGCCAAATTCCTCATGCCGGTTGAGGCCGGTGCGCGGATCGATGATGAAGTTGAGCAGCGTCCAGCCCTCTGGCGCCAGGATATCGCGCTCCGAATATTGGGCGGAATCGGCCTTGTCGACGGCGTCCATCATTTCCGCGGAAATTTTTGGAAATGTGTTTTCGCCGCCGTAATAATCATAGACAACCCGTGCCGCCGAAGGCGCATTGGGATCGATTATGTGATTCTTGCGTTTGCCGACGCGGACGGTTTCGCTCAAATGATGGTCGAAACAAAGATGCACGCCGTCGACGTAGGGCAGGTTGGTGGTGATGTCGTGTTCGGTTATTTCGACGCGGCCCTGCTGCACGTCGCGCGGTTCCGCGAACAGAACCTCATGATCAATCATATCCAGCTCGATCAGCAGGCTGCCAGCGACGACGCCGTCAAAATCCGCGCGCGTCACCAGTCGAAATTTGTCTTCGGCCATGAACGCCTCTCCGCAAACACCACAAGTCCCTAAATATGGTATTCGTGGCCCGAATATCAAGCGTAAAACCGTTTAATTGGCTGGTGTTTTGCCTGGAAAATTGCTGGCCGTCCCGCCGCCTTCGATGTGCGCCGCCCTGGCCTCGGCCAAGGCCGCCTTTTCGGTTTCACCCAATACCTTGTAAGCCCGCGCCAGGCGCCGCCAGCCCGGCGCATCGTCCGGGTATTCGCGAAGCCGCGTTACCAGCTGTTCGACCATGCCGAGGATAAACCGGGCGCGATCGGTATCGGACATCCGGGATGCGGCGTCGACATCTTCCTGCCTCGGACCCCTTGGTTTTTGCCGTGGGCCGATGGCCGGCGCGGAACCGGTGGCCGGCGCCAGCCTTGGCTTGACGGCGGCGGCATCGATACCGCCGGCTTCGGCGGCGGACGCGATCCGGCGGCGCACGCCAGCCAGCCAGGGCGCGTCCGGCGGCGAAACCGCGATCAGATCGATCCAGCTTTGCACGGCGCGGGCATGGGCTCCCGCTTGCAGGTGCGCGGCACCCTGGTAGAAGAGCGCCTTCGGGTCGCGCGGATCGACCCTGAGCGCGGCTTCGATCGCGGCCCTGGAACCGGCATCGAAACGCTGCCCCGCCGCCATGAACAGGGCTTCGCCCAAGGATGCGTGGATGTCGGCGCGCGCCGGCGCCAGTTCGCTGGCCCGCCGGAACGCCCGCGCCGCCTTGGCGTATTCGTTTAGCCGCGCATAGGATTTGCCGAGCAGCATCCAGCCTTCCAGGCGTTCCGGTGATTGCTGCATCCGCTTGGCCAGGGTTTCGACCACCTTGCGCATGTTCGCCTGCTCTGCGGTGTCGGCGGCTCGGCGTTCGGCATGGGGCTGGCCGGGAAGCTGCGGCGATCCGAGCAGGCCGTAAATGGCGAAAGAGAGGACCGGCACCAGGACGGCAATGGTAATCGCCGCCGCCAGCGGCCTTGATTTTGCCGGCCCGGCCGCTTTGCCATCGCTATCTTCGCCGGCGTCCTCGAGCCGGCGTCCGATCTCCTGGGCCAGCGCCTCGGCCGCGGCCGCGTCGATCAGGCCGCGCGCCTTATCGCTTTCGATCTCCGCGATCTGGTCCTGATAGACGCCGCGTTCCTGACCGCCCCTGGCTTGACGGCGGCGAAACATGGGCACCAGCAAGCTCAAAAGAACGGCGGCGGACAAAAGGGCGGCGGCGATCCAGACGTTCATTTGCCGGCGTCCTTGCCGCTTCCCGCCGCCGGCCCGGCGGAGGATTGGCGGCGGAAATAAAGGACGATGCCAAGCAAGCCGATAAGCGCGAACAGGATCGGGCCGAGCCATAGTACCGCCGTCGTCGCCCGTACCGGCGGGCGCAAAAGCACGTAATCGCCATAGCGGGACACCACGTAATCGATCACCGCCTGGTCGGAATCGCCGGCCACCAGCCGTTCGCGCACCAGCATCCTCAAGTCGCGCGCCAGCTGGGCGTCGGAATCGTCGATCGACTGGTTCTGACAGACGACACAGCGCAGGCCCTTTGATATGTCGCGGGCGCGGGCCTCGAGTGCGCTGTCTTTCAGTATTTCATCGGGATTGACGGCGCCCGCCGGGACAGCCAATGCAAGCGCCAGCAGGAACGGCAGCAGCATCAGGATCGCGCGCCTCATTGCTGCCTCAGTTTCTTGATGATCGGGAACAGCGTCTGGCTCCAATTGGTATCGTTGAGAACCCCGATATGCTTGTAGCGGATGATGCCGGCCTGATCGACGATGAAGCTCTCGGGCGCCCCGGAAACACCGAAGGCGATGGCGCCGCGGCTGTTCGGGTCATCGCCGATCAGCAGATAGGGGTTGCCGTGCTTCTTCAGCCAGCGCGGCCCCGCCGTGCGGTCCTTCTCGCGCCAGTCGATGCCGTAAACCGGGATGATCTTTTCCCGGGTCAATTTCATCAGGAACGGGTGCTCGGCAAGGCAGGCATAGCACCAGGAGCCGAATATATTGACCAGCGTCACCTTGCCCTTGAGATCATTGCTGGAAAAGCCGCGCGCCGAGCCCTCGATGGGGGGCAGCGAAAATTCCGGCACCGGCTGATTGATCAGCACCGACGGCAGTTTCGAGGGATCGCGCTTCAGGCCGAGGGTGAAATAGATGGCGAGGATAGCCAGCACCAGGATCGGCGCGAGAAAGGCAAGCCGCTTGATCATTGCCGCGGTCCGTTACACTTCGGCCGCCGCGCCCGCCGGCGGGTGGCTCCTGGATGGCGCACCGATGCGGTAGCGCCGGTCGGAAAGGCTGATACCGGCGCCGAGCACCATGATCAGCGCGCCGGTCCACATCCACGGCACCAGCGGATTGAAATAGATGCGGGTGACGTAACCGCCCTTGCCGTCGGGATCGCCGATCACGGCATAGAGATCGCCAAGGAATGTGGGCTCGATCGCGGCTTCGGTGGTCGGCATGCGGCTGACCAGATAGGTGCGTTTTTCGGGCTCGAGGGTGATCCGGAAGCGGTTGCCTTTTGTCACTTCAAACTCGCCGCGCAGCGCCGTGTAATTGGGCCCATCGACGGTCTTGGCGCCCTTTAGGGTGTAAGCATAGCCGCCGACCTCGACGCTATCGCCGGGGCGCATCACCTGGATGCTTTCGGTGCGCCAGGCGCTCGACGCGGTCATGCCGGCGATGGCGATGGCCAGCCCGCCATGGGCCAGGGTCATGCCCCAACTGGCGCGCGGCTGGCGCCGGATACGCCGCCAGGTGTCGCCGATGCCAGATTGGAAAAGGCGCACGCGGGCGGCGAATTCATACAAGGTGGCAGCCAACAGCCATGCCGCCAAACCGATGCCAAACGACGCCAGGGCGCCGGCCCGGTCGATCGACAGCCAGATGGCGAAGCCCGCCAACACGGCGATCACGGCGACGAATTTGAGCCGTATCAGCGCGCCGGTGCCATCGGCGCGCTTCCATTGCAACAGCGGCGCGACGCCCATCAACAGGATCGCCGGGATCATCATCGGCACGAACACGGTATCGAAATAGGGCGCCCCCACCGACACCTTGCCGAGATCGAGGACATCGAGGAATAAGGGGTAAAGGGTGCCGAGCAGCACCGAGGCGGCGGCCACGGTGAGCAGGAAATTATTGACCAAAAGCCCGCCTTCCCTGGATATCGGCAGGAAGCTGCCGCCGCCGGCAAGGTTCGGCCCGCGCCAGGCAAACAGGGCGAAGGCGGCGCCGACGGTGATCACCAGGAAGGCCAGGATGAAGACGCCGCGGCTGGGATCGGTTGCGAAGGCGTGCACCGAGGTCAGCACACCGGAGCGCACCAGGAAGGTACCCAAGAGGCTGAGCGCGAAGGCGATGATCGCCAGGAACACGGTCCAGGCTTTCAAGGCGTCGCGCTTTTCGGATACGATCGCCGAATGCAGGAGCGCCGTCGCCGCCAGCCACGGCATGAATGAGGCGTTTTCGACTGGGTCCCAGAACCACCAGCCGCCCCAGCCGAGCTCGTAATAGGCCCACCAGGAGCCGAGCACGATGCCGGCCGTCAGGAAGGCCCATGCGGCCAGCGTCCAGGGCCGCACCCAGCGCGCCCAGGCGGCGTCGATGCGCCCCTCGATGAGGGCGGCGACGGCGAAGGAAAAGGCGGTCGAAAGCCCGACATAGCCGAGATAGAGGAGCGGCGGATGGAAAGCCAGGCCCGGATCCTGCAGCAATGGATTGAGATCGCGGCCGTCGATGGGCGCCGGGTTGAGCCGCTCGAACGGGTTCGAGGTGAACAGGATGAAGGCCAGGACGCCGATGCCGATCAGCGCCTGCACGCCCAACACCCTAACTTTAAGGCTGGGCCGGAGGTTGCCGCCGAAGAGCGCGACGGCGGCGCCGTAGAGGGCCAATATGAAGGCCCACATCAGCATCGAGCCCTCGTGGTTGCCCCAGACGCCCGACACCTTGTAGAGCATCGGCTTCAATGTATGGGAATTGGCGGCGACGTTGGCGACCGAAAAATCAGAGGTCACGAAGGCATGCGTCAGGGCGCCGAATGACAGCGCGATCAAAACCGCCTGGGTCAGCGCCGCGGGGCCGGCCATCGCCATCCAGCCGGCATTGCCGCGCCCGGTGCCGGCCAGCGCAGTGAAGGCCTGGACGGCGGCCACGGCGAGCGCCAGGATTAGCGCGAAATGCCCGATCTCGGCGATCATTTTGCGCCTTTCTCCTGATCGCCTTTCCCAGGCCCGCCTTTCCCCGTCCCACCCTTCCATTGCCCCGATTTCTTGATGGCGTCGGCGACCTCGGCCGGCATGTAGGTTTCGTCGTGCTTGGCCAGAACCTCGGTGGCGACGAAGACGCCGTCCTTGAAATGGCCCTCGGCGACGACGCCTTGGCCCTCGCGGAACAGGTCGGGCAGGATGCCGCGAAATCTGACTTGAACCGAATTGGCGAGATCGGTGACGGTGAAACGGACCACCGCGTCGCCCTCTTTCCTGAGGCTGCCCTTTTCCACCAGGCCGCCGACGCGCAGCCGCCGCTGCGGCGCGATTTCCTTGGTCTTGAGATCGGTGGGGCTGTGGAAAAACACCAGGTTTTCCTGAAACGCGGTGAGCACCAGCGCGGTGGCGGCGGCCAGCAGCAGAAAGCCGAGGGAAATGAGGGCGAGCCGTTGATGCTTGGGTTTCATCGGCCCGCCTCATCGCCATTATCGGCCTCGGCATTATATTGCCTGAGGCTTTGCAGCAGCGCTTCGGAACGCTTGAGCCGGGCGCGGCTCTGCCACAGCAGCGCGATCAGGACCGCCGCCGACAATCCATAGGCCGGCCAAATGAAGGCTCCGTAACCGCCCATCTCAAAAAAGCTGCTCAATTCCATTCGATTCCCATCAAGTCTCCCGGGCGCCGGTCACGCACCGGTCACGCACCGGTTTGGCGCAGGCGCAGCGCCTGGATGCGGGCGTCGTTGAACTCGGCGCGGACGCGCACGAACATCACCCAGAAGTAAAAGGCGGTATAGCCGACCGCCATCAACAACAGCGGCGTCAGCATCGAGGGATCGATCGCCGGGCCGCCCATCTTCACGACACTGGCCGGCTGATGCAGGGTGTTCCACCAATCCACCGAAAACTTGATGATCGGCACATTGATGGCGCCGACGATGGCCAGGATGGCGGCGGCGCGGGCGCCCCGGGCGCGGTCGTCGAAGGCGCCTTCCAGCGCCATATAGCCGAGATAGAGGAACAACAGGATCAGCACCGATGTCAGGCGCGCGTCCCACACCCACCAGGCGCCCCACATCGGTTTGCCCCACAAGGAGCCGGTGGCCAGCGCCAGGAAGGTGAAGGCGGCGCCGATCGGCGCCGTGGCGCGGGCCACCACATGGGCGATCAGGTGCCGCCAGACCAAGCCGACGGCGCTGGCCGCAGCCAGGGCTGAATAGCAGAACATGGCCATCCAGGCGGCCGGCACATGCACATACATGATGCGCACGGTTTCGCTCTGCTGGTAATCGGCGGGCGAGGCGAGAAGCGCGAAATACAGCCCGGCGGCGATGCAAATCAGGCTCAAGCCCGCGGCCCAGGGCTGCAGGGCGCCGATAAGCTTCAAAAATCGGGTCGGATTGGCGAAACGGTGCATGGTTGTCGTTCTAAATGTCTTGGGCGCTGATATCCAGCCGCTCTCGATCTTTTGACCTGGTTAATCCTATTTGACCTAGTTCATTCCGCCGCCTGACGCAAGGCGGCGGCGCCGGCCCAGGGCGTCAACGCCGCCGCGCCGAGCAGCAATCCGCCCAAAATCAAAAGCTGCGCTTTGCTTTCTAGCCCGGTCAGGCTGGCGTCGACGGCGCTGACCCCGAAGATCAGCACCGGAATGAACAGCGGCAGCACCAACAGCGACAATAGAACGCCGGATCGCCTTGCGCCCAGGGTCAGCGCCGCGCCGACGCCGCCGATCAGGCTCAGGCTGGGGGTGCCGAGGGCCAACGCCAGGAGCATCACCGGATAGCCGTCGGCGCCCATGTTCAGCAAGACCCCGAGCAGCGGCGAAACGATGATCAGCGGCGCCCCGGTGGTCAGCCAATGGGCGGCGGCCTTGGCGAGGAACTGCAATTCCAGCGGCAGCGGCGACAAGACCAGCAATTCCAGGGTTCCGTCGGCGTGGTCGGCCTGGAACAAACGGTCCATCGACAGCATCGCGGCGAGCAGCGCCGCCACCCAGATGACGCCGGCGGCGATGCGCGCCAGGATGCCCGGTTCCGGCCCGACGCCGAGCGGGAACAGAACCACCACCAGGACGAAAAAGACGATGACCATCATGCTGTCGGCGCCCTGGCGCAGGGCCAGGCGGATATCGCGCCGGATCAATGCGCCGAGGGCGCTCATGAAACCGCCGCCCCGACTGAATTTCTGTCCGAATATCGGTCGAGTTCGAGAACCCTGCCGTCCGACGGGTCGCGCCCGTGCGAGGCCATGACGACGCTGCCGCCGTTTCCGGTGTGGCGCTTGATCTCGTCCTCGAGAATGGCGGCCGATGCGGTATCGAGCGATGTGGTCGGCTCGTCGAGCAGCCAGAGGGCCGCCGGAACCGCCGCCAGGCGCGCCAGGTTCAGGCGCCGCCTTTGCCCCGCCGACAGGAAGCGCGCCGGCAATTCCGCCAGCCCGCCGATGTTGAAGCGTTCAAGCGCGGCTTCAATATTGCCCGTGGCGCTGCCACCCATGGCGCGCCAGAATTGCAGGTTCTCGGCGACGCTGAGGGCGCCCTTCACCGCATCCTGGTGGCCGACAAAGATAAGCCGCGCCCGGTGCCCGTCGCGGTCTTCGGCGAGCGGCGCGCCATCCCAGGCGAGGCCCCCCTCGATCACCGGCAAGAGGCCGGCCATGACCCTCAAGAGGGTCGATTTGCCGCTGCCGTTGGGCCCGATGAGATGCAGAATCCCGCCGCCGCCGACATCGAAATCAAGGCCGCGAAAGACGATCCGCTCACCGCGGAAACAGGTCAGGCCGCTTCCAGAAAATTGCGCCATCGGCGATCAATTCCTTTTCCAATCGCCCGCAACCTAGCCGAAGGGTATTTCAATTGAAAGAAAGCTGAAAAAAAGCGGCCGGGAAGTCAGGGGGTGCTTCCCGGCCGAAGTCTTTGGCATTATCTGCCATTAGGGGGGTAAGAGAGTACTTGGTCTCTTAATCAGGAGGCCTGATCACCGCCATATAAGCCGGAGAATGTGTCTGAATTATGCCCCAATTGTCACCATTGTGTGATCGCCGGGCCGTCCATCTATAATCTTCCAGGTTCGCCGGGATAACCGCCATGGGGCTGGACGAGGCGAAGCCCGATGGTGTAGGCAGGAGCCGCCAAATTCAATTACTGGCCCAATAAATTGGCTAAAATCTAGCCGGAATATAGGAGGAGACGCCGATGCCGGTGGTCGGACAGGACAGCTTGAAAACGCGGCGCACGCTGAAGGCGGGCGGCAGGGCCTACGATTACTACAGCCTCGAAGCGGCCTCTGAAGCCGGGCTCGGCGATATTTCACGGCTGCCCTTTAGCCTCAAAATTCTTTTGGAAAATTTGCTCCGCTATGAAGACGGCGTCAGTGTCACCACCGGCGATATCAAGGCCCTGGCCGCCTGGCTGGAGGAGCGCCGCTCATCCCACGAAATCGCCTTTCGCCCGGCGCGTGTCCTGATGCAGGATTTCACCGGCGTGCCGGCGGTGGTCGATCTCGCCGCCATGCGCGAAGCCATGAACGATCTCGGCGGCGATCCGAAAAAGATCAATCCCCTGAGCCCGGTCGATCTGGTCATCGACCATTCGGTGATGATCGACAAGTTCGGCAGCGAAACCGCCTTCGATGAAAATGTCGAAATGGAGTTCGAGCGCAACCAGGAACGCTACGAGTTCCTGCGCTGGGGATCGGAGGCTTTCGATAATTTCCGCGTCGTGCCACCGGGCACCGGCATCTGCCATCAGGTCAATCTGGAATTTTTGGCCGAGACCGTGTGGACCGCCGATGATAACGGCACCGAGATCGCCTATCCCGATACGGTGGTCGGCACCGACAGCCATACGACGATGATCAACGGCCTCGCCGTCCTTGGCTGGGGCGTCGGCGGCATCGAGGCCGAAGCCGCGATGCTCGGTCAGCCGGTTTCCATGCTGATCCCCGAAGTGGTCGGTTTCAAGCTGACCGGCAAGGCGCGCGAAGGCAACACGGCCACCGATCTGGTGCTCACGGTAGTTCAGATGCTGCGCGCCAAGGGCGTGGTCGGCAAATTCGTCGAATTCTATGGACCGGCGTTGGATTCCCTGTCGCTCCCCGACCGGGCGACGCTGGCCAACATGGCCCCCGAATACGGCGCCACCTGCGGCTTTTTTCCGATCGACAAGGAAACCATCCGATTCCTGAAATTTACATCGCGCGATGCGGGCCGCGTCGCCCTGGTCGAGGCCTATGCCAAGGCGCAAGGCATGTGGCGGGACGCCTCCACCCCCGATCCCGATTTCACCGATACCCTGGAACTGGACATCGGTACCGTCGAGCCGTCGCTTTCCGGCCCGAAACGGCCCCAGGACCGGATTCCGCTGTCGGGCTCGGCGGCGGCGTTCGAGAAAACCTTGGGCGATGTGGGAAGGGGCTCGGGACCCATCGAAGCGGCGGGCGCCGATTATTCGGTACAGGACGGCGACGTCGTCATCGCCGCCATCACCTCGTGTACCAACACCTCGAACCCGTCGGTCCTGCTCGCCGCCGGATTGCTGGCGCGCAACGCGGCGGCCAAGGGGCTCAGGCCCAAACCCTGGGTCAAGACCTCGCTGGCGCCGGGCAGCCAGGTGGTCACCGATTATCTGACCAGCGCCGGCGTTCTCGAAGATTTGGAAAGCCTTGGCTTCAACGTGGTCGGCTATGGCTGCACCACCTGCATCGGCAATTCGGGGCCGCTGCCCGGTCCGGTCGCCGAAGCCATCGACGCGGGCGATTTGACGGTCTGTTCGGTGTTGTCCGGCAACCGCAATTTCGAGGGCCGCATCCACGCCCAGATCAAGACCAACTATCTGGCCTCGCCGCCGCTGGTCGTCGCCTACGGCATCGCCGGCTCGATGACGCGGGATCTCTATAATGATCCCCTCGGCAAGGATTCGGACGGCGGGCTGGTCTATTTGAAGGATATCTGGCCGAGCAACCAGGAAATTCAGGACGCGGTGGCCGAGCACATCACCCCTGATATGTTCCAGGTGCGCTACGGCGACGAGGTTTGGGCGGGGCCCCGGCAATGGCAGGATATAAAGTCGGACGGCGAGCTGACCTATGGCTGGCAGGAGCATAGCACTTACGTCAAATATCCGAGCTTCTTCGACGGCATGACCGAGGAAGCCGGCGATTTTGAGGATGTGGCCGGGGCGCGCGAATTGGCCATTTTGGGCGATTCGGTGACCACCGATCATATTTCCCCGGCCGGCGCCATCGCCGAAAGCGGCCCGGCGGGCAAGTATCTGACCGAGCGCCAGGTGCGCCCGGCCGAGTTCAATTCCTACGGCTCCCGGCGCGGCAACCACGAAGTGATGATGCGCGGCACCTTCGCCAATATCCGCATCCGCAACGAAATGGCGCCCGGCACCGAGGGCGGCGTTACCATCCACCAGCCGAGCGGCGTTGAGATGTCGATCTATGACGCGGCCATGAAATATGCCGATGACGGCACGCCCCTGGTGATCATCGGCGGCAAGGAATACGGCAGCGGCTCGTCCCGCGACTGGGCCGCCAAGGGCACCCGGCTGCTCGGCGTCAAAGCGGTGATCGTCGAAAGCTTCGAGCGCATCCACCGCTCCAACCTGGTCGGCATGGGTATCTTGCCGCTGCAATTCAAGGACGGCCAGACGCGCCAGACCCTGAAACTGGACGGCACCGAGCTTTTTGACATTACCGGCATCGAGGACGGCATCGATCCGCGCATGGACGTGCCCTGCCGGATCACCCGCGCCGATGGATCAGGCGAGGATATTTCGCTTCTCTGCCGTATCGATACCGCCGACGAGGTCGAATATTACCGCCACGGCGGCATCCTCCAATACGTCCTCCGCCGCCTGAAAGCGGCTTAGATCGGGCTTGGTTCTGAACTCATAAAGACGTCATACAGGGCTATTTCGGTGGCTAATTCGGTGACAGTTTACTTTTAGGCAGCAGCTGATTTTTGGCACCTGAACGCGTCACCTAAAAGTAAACTGTCACCGAATTAGCTGGCCTAAAAGTAAACTGTCACCGAATTAGCTGGCTCCGAATTATGCGATAGCCCTCCCCCTCGCCGGGGGGAGGGGACGCAAGGCTCGCGGCCGAAGACCTGTCTCGAAACCGCATCCTGAAGAGGGAATTTCGCCCGGCCGGCCCCCAGTCACGGCACAATCACCGCCATGTGATTGGCGGCGCGCCGGGCCATGGACTAATTTAGTCGCATGAAATTCAGGCAAAAATTAACCATCGCGGCGGCCGTGGCTCTGGGCTGGCTGGCGGCGGCGGCGCTGGTGGTTCCGGCGGCGGGCGCGGCCGAGCGCGGCCAGAATAATTTGACGGTGGTCGAGCTTTATACCTCGCAAGGCTGCTCATCCTGCCCGCCGGCCGATGCCCTGCTTGGCCGCCTTGCCAAACGGGACGGCATCCTGGCGCTGTCCTTCCATGTCGATTATTGGGACTATATCGGCTGGAAAGACCCTTACGGCAACGCCACCAACTCGGCCCGCCAACAGGCCTATAAGCGATCCTTCGACCGGTCCTATGTTTATACGCCGCAGATGGTGATCAACGGCATGATCGAAACCACCGGTTCCAACGAAGCGGGCGTGCTGGCCGGCATCGGACGGGCCGGATCGGCGTCCAAGGTGCCGATCGGCCTCAGCCGCGATCAATCGGGCGGCCTTCGAATTTCCGTCGCGGCGCTCGATAATCCGATCCAAGCGGCGGTCTGGCTGGCTTTGTTCGACTTGCAGCAGACAACCCGGGTGCGGCGCGGCGAAAACCGGGGCCGGACCATCAAGAATTACAATGTAGTACGCGAATTCAGCAAAATCGGCGAATGGAACGGCACCGCCACGGCACTGACCGTATCGGCCGATAAACTGAAACCTCATGCCGGGCGGGGATGCGGGGTGTTCCTGCAAAGCGAGTTGAAGGGACCGATCCTCGGCGCCGCCACGATTAATTTGGAACCCCAGCGGTAGTCCCGGATTACAACGCTCGACCCCCCATTTGAGCGAGACAGGGACTACCCGACTAGCGGCTTGGTTTACATACCAAGCCGCTTTTTTTTGCCCAACGACGCAGCCTGCCCGGGGATGGCATGGTCGGCCGGGCAGGCGTGCGGTAGGCTCGGACCTACCTTCACGGCCACCCGGGCGCCCCCATCAATCGCTTTCCTTGCGCCAAGAAAAAGTTGGAACCACTGAGACGGTGAGGCGGTGAGATGAAAAAAAGAATCACCACGAGAGGGCACAGGGGGCATGGAGAAAAAGTGTTTTTGCGCGCCGGGCCGGCGTTGTTTGTCCTTTCGCCGCCGCCCCTGGAGCAAGTATAATCAGGCGGCCAAAGAATATTCTGTCCAACCTTTTCAATGAAAATTTCATTCGATGACCGAATTCAAATCCCTTGACGATATCGATTTCGCGGGCAAACGCGTATTTCTGCGCGCCGATTTGAACGTTCCCATGAATAACCGGGCAATAACCGATGCCGCGCGCATCACCGAAGCCGCCGTGGCTTTGCGCGAACTGCTGGACGGCGGCGCGGCGGTGGTTCTGGCCAGCCATCTCGGCCGGCCCAAGGGAAAAGCCGTGCCGGAATTTTCCTTGCGGCCGGTCGCCGCGCAGCTGGCCGGTGAGTTGGGCGGCGCCGCGATTGAATTTGTCGATGGCTGGGGCGG
The DNA here is from genome assembly GCA_002687515.1 of Rhodospirillaceae bacterium. Lineage (GTDB taxonomy): Bacteria > Pseudomonadota > Alphaproteobacteria > Rhodospirillales > UBA2165. The sequence continues at coordinate 11,322 of NZAK01000047.1, read as the reverse complement.
CAGCCGGCCTGAAGATGCGGCGGCCGCGCTTCAGCCGGGCGAGGTTCTATTGCTGGAAAACCTGCGCTTCGAGCCCGGCGAGGAAGCCAACGACCCGGCATTCGCGGCGCGCCTGGCCGCGCTCGCCGATATCTATGTCGATGACGCCTTTTCCTGCGCCCACCGGGCGCATGCCTCGATCATCGGGGTGCCCGGCTTACTACCCGCCGCCGCCGGGCGGCTGATGCAAAAAGAGCTGGAGGCCCTGAAAGCGGCGCTCGAGGAACCGGAACACCCGGTTGCGGCGATCGTCGGCGGCAACAAGATCTCGACCAAGCTGGGGGTTCTCGAAAACCTGATCGCCAAGGTCGATCACCTGTTGATCGGCGGCGCCATGGCGCACACCTTCCTGCTGGCGGACGGCATTGATGTCGGGCGCTCGCTGGCCGAACCGGAGATGGTCGATACCGCCCGCCGGATCATCGACGCCGCCAACGGCAATGGCTGCCGGCTTACCCTGCCCACCGACGTGCGCGTCGCCGCCGAGCTGGCCGAGACCGCCGACAGCAAAGCCGTCAGCGTCGATGCCATCCCGGACCGTATGATGGCCCTCGATATCGGCCCCAAGACGGCGGCCGCAATGAACGCCGTCATTACCCAATGCCGCACCGTGATCTGGAACGGCCCGCTGGGCGCCTTCGAATTTCCGCCCTTCGATAGCGGCACCAACAGTGTCGCCCGCTTGGTTGCCGAACGGACGCGCAGCGGGGCGCTGAAAAGCATCGCCGGCGGCGGCGACACCATGGCGGCATTGGTACAGGCGCGCGCGGCGGCGGATTTTTCCTACGTCTCGCTGGCCGGCGGCGCCTTCCTGGAATGGCTGCAGGGGCGCGAACTGCCGGGGATCGCGGCGTTAAAAACGTAGCCCGGCTGGGGATGGCCCAACGATGCAGCCCGTGTGGGGTTGGCCGGGTCGGCCAGCCGGGCGTGAGACAGGCTCAGGCAAAGGCTGGGAGCGGGCCACCAATTTCCTTGACATAGTTCCTGCTTTGTTCTATATTGGCCTCCGCATCTTGAACATTGTGAATATGTCGATTTAACGGAATGCGCCGGCGGTTTCCCGGGTGTCGCAAGGGGGGTGGTGTGGGCTATTCGTGCCTCCGCCCTGCCATCCCCCTGGCGGCAAAATGTCCGTAAAAGCCTATAAAAGCCAATAAATGCCTATCATGCCTATGCCGGATTTCACTGAAATATGTCGCACCCAACGGCAGCAGGCCAATCGGGGATGGATGGGTTGGCCGATTGGCCGTCAGGCTGGGCACCTCGATCGATTTGAATTGGCTGGGCCGGCCATGCGGGCGTCGAACTTGGCGCGGCGGTTATTTGGGGTGAGGGGGAGCGGTAAATGAGGCGCCGGCTTGGCCGAGCATACTCCGCCGAAGCTGCCGCTTCGGCTGCGCAGGCCGACCCAGCCAACCCCAAGCCGGCTTGAGTTACTCCGGATCCCCGCCCGAGGAATAGTTGGGCAGGGCGCCGCCTTCCAGTTTGATCTTGCCCAGGAGGTCGTCGAGCTTGCCGCGCAGTTCTTCCGATTGCTGCAAAAGGACGGTGGCCACGTCGAGGGCGTCGGAGGAGGATTCGGCGGCGAATTCGAGGGCCACGTCGTTGACCGCGCCGATGGTCTCGCCGATCTGCTGGATCGAGCGGATGGCCTGGTTGGTGCCCGATTGGATAACGCCGATGCGGTCGCTTAAGGACTGGCCGATGCTGCGCACCGCGCCGTTTTCGTCGTCGCGCCGCTTGTCGGCCAGAAGGACCAGGTTTGCCTGATCGCCGACGGGCGGCTCGTCGGTCAATTGCGACTGCACCACCAAGAGGCTCATCTGGTCGGAAATACTGGCCATCAGGGTTTCGGTCTGATCGATGCGGTTAAGCGAACTGGCGAGGCCGTTGATGATCATCTCGGTGCGTTCGGCCTCGTGCGCCGCCGTCGATGCGTTCTGGCTGGTTTCCGCCAACTGCCGCGAGAGATCGGCGATATTGATGTTGGAAAGGTTCTGCAAGCCGGCGGCCGGCGCCAGCACCTCGGTGCTTTCGGGCTGCGTCGCGGCGTCCTCGGCGGCGTCCGCCGCCGTGTCTTCTGATGCGTCCTCCGGGGCCGTATCTTCTGAAGTCGCCGCCTCCGCGCTTGCCGCCGCCCGGGCACTTGCCGCGGCTTCGGCCTCGGCCTTTTGCAGGCGCAGCTCCAACTCGTCGCGCAGGCGCTGGGCATGGGCCATGTTCTCGCGAAACTGGACTAGCGCGTGGGCAAGCTCGCCGGTCTCGTCATAATTGCCGAGCGCCGGAATGCCGGTGCCATGATCGCCGCGCGCCAGGAAACTTGCCGCATGGGCCAGGCCGCGCACCGGTTTGGTGACGCTTGCCAGCATCAGCAGCGCCGCCAGGATCAGCACCGCCAGGATGGCGCCGCCGCCGCCGGCCAGCAATTGGCGCACCAGGTTTTGCGTTTCGGCGGCGAATTGGCGCGCCGACAGATCCAAATTGCCGCCGAACAGCGCCAAGGTCTGGATATTGGGGGCAATATAGGCGTCGATCTCGTCGAGACGGGAGACCTCGCGGCCGAACATCTCGCGCATGCGCAGCAATTGGGTCAGGTCGGCGCCATAGGCGCTGGCCAGTTTGGCCAGGCCGGCCCGCGCCGTGGCCTCGATCGGCGCCTTGGAAATCGCCTGCGCCAGTTTCCGCAGTTCGGCGCGGGCGACTTTTTCGTTGGGCGCGGCGCCGTCCCTGGCGGCGGCGGCTTCGATCAGGCGCAGGCGGCCGAGGCCGCTGGCCAACGCCGCCCGGTTGATTTTGGCCAATTCACCTTCGAGCTTGTCGCCCAGCGCCCGCGCATTGCCGATCAATCCGGTGCGTGGGCGGGCACCCAAGAGGACGGCGATCTTGGCGGCGTTGTGAAAATGGGTGGCGTGCTGGGTGAAACCGTCGTTGAGCGTCAACGCCGTTTTCTGGCCGTCGATGGCGGCCGGGTTTTCGATCAGGGTTTTCAGGTTGCTGCTGAGCGCCTCGATGCCGCGGTCGTAATCCTTGACCAGGGTCTCGGCTTTCGCCGCCAGCATGTTCCGGTGGCTTCCCAGTTCGGCCAGCGCCGCCGCCTGCACCTTGCCGATACTGCGCTGGATCTGCATCGCCGCCTGCAAGCGTTGCAGCGCCGCCTCGGAGCGCTGATCGGCGACATAGAACAGCCCGGCGAAGCCGGCGATGGCGGCAATGGAGAGGACGATCAAGCCGGCCATGCGCGCGCGCAGGCTCATACCGCCCAACAGTGTCCGTTGCATAGCATGTTCCCGTGGACCGGGAAGCCTGTCGCTGATGGTATCCTCGCCCGCCATTTCAAGCACCTTGGTTTCAGTTCCACCGATCGGCAATCTCGTTGCGGCGGTCCCCGGGCGCCGGATTAACGGCCTCGCTGCAAGCCCATTTTATATCGGATAGCCGAGCCCGGGCAATCGGCATCGCGCCAATCGCCCACTTATCCACAGATATCGACTGATTCCTACCCGAATCGGCCAAAAATCATGGGCCGTTCTTAGAATCCGTTAACATTTACCGGTCATAATCGACCCGTCATGAGCGAAGATCTGCGAATCGTTTCCGATCCGGCGCAAGGCCAAGGGGCGTCCCAGAGGGCGGCCCGCGCCGACGCCTTTACCGGATACCGGGCACGGGTATCGGTGCCGATGGACGGGCCGGAAGTGCGCCGCGCCGTCGACAAGTTGAACCGGGTGCTGGATTCGGGCCGGCCGCTGCGCCACGACGTGCCGCGCGGGTTCTATCTCAATCTCCGGGTCTAATCAGAGCCCGCCCAGTCTTAAATATCGATTAGTCTTCCACATCCAATAGGGCCTAGACATCCAAAAGGGATCGGGCGAAATCCGCCGCCGCGAAGGGGCGCAGATCCTGGATCTGCTCGCCGACCCCGACGGCATGCACCGGGAGTTCGAATTTTTCCGCCAGCGCGACCAGCACGCCGCCCTTGGACGAGCCGTCGAGCTTGGTCACGATCAACCCCGAGACGTCGACCATCTGCTTGAATATCTCCACCTGCGCATGGGCGTTTTGGCCGGTGGTGGCGTCGAGGATCAAGAGCACGCTGTGCGGCGCCTGTTGATCCAGCTTGCCGAGCACGCGGACCGTTTTCTTCAGCTCATCCATCAGCTCGGTCCGGTTCTGCAGGCGCCCGGCGGTGTCGATGAACAACAGATCGGTGCCGTCCGCCCGCGCCCGCTGCAAGGCTTCGAAGGCGAGGCCGGCGGCATCGGCTCCGGGTTCGCCGGCAACCACCTCGCAGCCGCTGCGCTGGCCCCAAATATTGAGCTGCTGGGTGGCCGCCGCGCGGAAGGTGTCCGCCGCCGCCAGCAGCACCGACAGGCCGGCTTCGCGGTAATGGTGCGCGAGCTTGCCGATGGTCGTCGTCTTGCCGCTGCCGTTGACGCCGCAGACCAGAACCACATGCGGTTTAGGCGACACATCGGGATCGAAAGGGACAGCGACCGGCGCCAATATCTCGGCGATTTTGCCGGCCAGCACGGTGCGCACCTGGGCCGCGTCCGGTACCTTGTCGAAGGGCGTTTTTGCGATCGATTGGGCAAGCTGGCCGGCGGCCTCGACACCAAGATCGGCGCTGATCAAGGCATCTTCCAGCTCTTGCAGCGCCGCCGCGTCCAAGGGGCGCTTGACGAAAATATCGTTGATCGCGCCCGACAGCGCCCGCGACGACTTGCTTAGGCCCGATTTCAGCCGCGCCGCCCAGCCGGTGGCTTCGCCGCTCATCGGACCGGTTCCGCCGTCAGCACCATGTCGCGGACGCCCAAGATTTCAACCGGCAACAGGCTGCCCGGCTGGGGCGCGCCAGCCAGCCGCACCGGCGCATAATGTTCGGTGTAGCCCTTGCCGTCTTTTTCGGTGAGCACGGTGGCGCGGCTGCCGACCAGGCGTTTGAGATAGCGCGACTTTACCGCATTGCCCGCCTGGCGCAGCCTTTGCGCCCGCTCACGGCGGACGAGCGGATCGATTTGCGGCATGGCGGCGGCCGGCGTGCCGGGGCGCGGCGAATAGGGAAAGACGTGCAGATAGGCGAGGCCGGCCTCTTCGATCAGGCTCAGCGTTTCGGCGAACATGGCCTCGCTTTCGGTGGGAAAGCCGGCGATCAGGTCGGCGCCGAACACGGCACCCGGCCGGACGCCCCTTAAGTCCCGGCAAAGCTCGATCACGTCGGCGCGTAAATGGCGGCGTTTCATGCGCTTCAGGATCAGATCGCTGCCNGCCTGGACGCTGAGATGGAAGTGGGGCATCAGGCGCGGCTCGCTCCCCGCCAGGTCGATCAAGTCCCGGTCCACGCGGGCCGGATCGAGCGACGAAAGGCGCAGCCGCGCCAGGCCCGGAACCGCGCCGAGGAGTGTGCGCGCAAGCCTGCCGAGCCCATTGCCATCGGCCAAGTCGCCGCCGTAGGAGCTGATATCGACGCCGGTGAGGACGGCTTCCAGGTAGCCTTCCGCCACCAGCCGCCGCGCCTGTTCGATAATGCGCCCGGGCCGCACGCTGCGGCTGTTGCCGCGGCCGAACGGAATGATGCAAAAGCTGCAACGATGATCGCAGCCTTGTTGGATCTGAACGAAGGCGCGCGATCGGGTTTCGAAGCCGGTGACCATCTGCCCGGGCATGCTGGTTTCGGTCATGATGTCGGAGACGGCGACGCGGCCCGCGCCGCCAGGTGCGAAATGTTCAGGCGCGTAATGTTCGGGCAGGAGTTTTTCGGTATTGCCAAGCACCCGGTCGACTTCGGGCATGGCGGCGAATTTGGCCGGCGTGATTTGCACCGCGCATCCGGCAACGATGATCTGCGCGCCGGGGCGGTCCTTGGCCGCGCGGCGGATCGATTGGCGCGTCTGGCGCTCGGCCTCGGCGGTCACCGCGCAGCTATTGATGATGACCGTATCCTTGAGGCCCGCCGCCGTCGCCTGTTCCCGCATAACTTCGGATTCGAAGGAATTCAGCCGGCAGCCGAGGGTGATGATCTCGAGCCCGCTCATGGCCGTGCCAATCCGCCGATGGAGCCGGTGAAGCTGGTGGCGACCGGGCCGGTCATCTCGACATTGCCGCCCGCCGTCCACTCGATATCGAGGGCGCCGCCGTCCAACTGGACCACCGCTTGGCGCCCGCTAAGGCCGCGCCGGTGCGCCGCCACCAATACGGCGCAGGCGCCGGTGCCGCAGGCGCGCGTCAGGCCGGCGCCCCGCTCCCAGACGCGGACGCGGATCAGATCGGGGCCCCGCAATTCCGCCACCTCGATATTGGCGCGCTTCGGGTAAAGGGGGTGCACTTCCAGCTTCGGTCCCAGTTCATCGAGGGCGACAGCCTCCGCGTCAGCGACAAAAAAGACGGCGTGCGGGTTGCCGATGCCGACGCCGACCGGATCGGCCAGCGGACCCTCAGCCATATCCAGGTGCAGCGTATCCATTTCCCGGGCCAGCGGGATCGCGGCCCAATCGGCCGCCGGCGGTCCCATATCAGCGCTGATGCGGCCATCATCCAGGCGCCGGGTGCGCACCGGGCCGGCGAGGGTTGCGATGACCGCTTCGCTGGCACCGGTTTCGTCCATGATCAGCGATCCGACGCAGCGGACGGCGTTGCCGCAGGCCTCGACCTCGCCGCCGTCGGCATTGCGGATGCGCATGAAGGCATCACCGCCGGCGCTTGCCGGTTCGATGACGATCAACTGATCGCAACCGATGCCGGTGCGGCGGTCGGCGATTTCGCGGGCATCGGCGTCGGACATCCGGAGCGCTGATTTACGCGCGTCGAAAATCACGAAATCATTGCCCAGCCCGTGCATCTTTATAAAAGCTGTCTCGTTCATGGGGGGCATATAGAACCGAACGCGGCTCAAGTCCAACGGATTTCGCGAAACTCTGTATCAGGGCTTGATCGGGGCCGGATCAAGGTTGGTGTTTCAAGAAAAAAGCGCGCTGATGAAACCGCACCTGATCGGGTTCGTAAAGGTATTCGGCGCCGATGGGGCAGGCGCGCCGCGCCTCGCATCCGAGCCCTAAGCAATCAGCGCCGGCCTCGCCCGCCAGATAGGCAATGCAGGGGGCCATGTCAAAACCGACTTCCTGCAAAGCGCCGACCGGGCAGGCATCGAGGCAAGGCCGTTCGGCGCAATCATCACAGGGGCTTGGTTGCTGCCCATGGTCCGGCAAGTTCATGCTTTCGGCGAACACCAGAAGCCCGCGATAGGCGTGCCAGAGACCGTATGTGGGGTGGATCAGCGGGCCGATCGGCGATGCGAAAACAGTTTCCGCTTTTCGTGCCCAGCGCATGAATGGATGGTGCGGCGGCCCGCCGAACGGAAACAGGAGATCGGCATCCAATTCCCGGGCGATGGCGCCCAGTTCGCGGCGCGTCCAATCCTCGAGGGGGTTTTCTGTTTCGTTCCTTGGCCGGTCCGCGCCATCAGGGAACTGGGCGCGGAAACGCCGCCAAAACTCACCGCCGGCGTTGCCGACAAGGACGGCGGTGCCGGCGGCGGCGGGCACGCCGTCATCNGGGCCGGGATGGAAGCCGCCCCGGCATATCATGCCGGTCGGGGCGATCCGCGCAGCGATGGTTTCGTAGTCCATGCAAGCTGTTTTAGCGGTAATCGCCGGCCAGCGCCATCGGAGGCTGATTCAAGTGGAGGGCGCGGCTTGCTACAAAGCCTCGACCAATTGGATCAGGCTCTTGCGCAGTTTTTCGTTCGGCAGATTGCCATATGTTTTAAGCAGCCGGCCAATTTCGCGCGCCCTCGGCGGAGTTGGGTTTTTCCCGGGCGGATTGGAATCCGCCTGATTTACACCGGCCGGTGGCAGTCCCTCAAAAAAATATCCGACCGGGACCGAAAACAATCCGCCGAGCGCATGCAGCAAGGCGCTGTCGGCCGATTCTTCTCCTTCTTCGACGGCTCTGAGCTTTTTCACCCTGACGCCGAGCGCACGCGCGGCGCCAGACAGGTCGGTGCCCGACCGCTCCCGAAGCTCACGGATATGCTGGCCGACGACAGGGTCGACGACCCTCTGCCAGCCGGTATGTTCGAATTTCAATGAAATATTCTGCGAGACAGTTTCGCCGGACGGCATACAAATCCCCCAATCCACTTTTACAATTAATACTTGTTGTCAATATATTTTTATCACTCAGAATATACCGCAACCCGCATCCGGAAAAAAGTGGAAAGAAGGCAATCTATATATGTATTGGAAAGCGCGCGCCGTTTGTCGTTTCCGACCGNCGCCGCCGCCGCTTAGTCGCTGGCTTGGGCCAGCGTTTTCACGAACTGAGACAGGCGCTTGCGGACATTTTCATCCTTGACGCGGAAGTAATTGTGCATCAATTCGATGGCTTCCCGCGACGACATTGGGTCCACTTCGAAAGTGGTTTGCGGACCGTCGGAAAGAGCGCTCAGCTCCTTCGCCGCTTCTTCGCCTTCGCCAAGGCCTTCGAAGAGATATGCCACTTCGACGCCCAAGGTTTTGGATATTTTAAAGAGGTTGCTGGCGCCGATCCGGTTGGTGCCGTTTTCGTACTTCTGCACCTGTTGGAAAGTAACGCCGATGGCGTCGCCAAGCTTGGTCTGGCTGATCCTCAATCCCACGCGCCGGGCGCGCACGCGAGAGCCGACATATTTATCGATAGGGTCCGGCCCGTCGTCTTTGATGGTGCGTCTTCTTGCCATGGTATTCCTCGACTTTGCTGAACTGCTTGTGGGTTTCGAAATCGGTTGCAGGCACCGAATTCGAACCGGTGTTTACTTAATTCATCCGCTGCCGCTTCAAGCGAGTGGAGATGATATTGGGTACTAATTATATAGGTGGTATCCGGAACTGGCAATTACAAATCCAAGGTGGTAATCTGCAACCGGTATAGGGGTTTTCGGCAGGTCCGGTTTCGCTAAACGGCAATTCCTGCCGATTATAAGCCCGGCTTGACTTCCAACGCCAGGGCAAATACATTCCGCGCCGTATTCGACGCCGGCGGAATATACCGTGGGTGCCGCCAGTCCGCGAGTTTCGCGCACTGGCGTTTTTTGCTTGTAGATTGCTCCCATACCGGCCTGAACGCACCGATTTTCGGGCTAAGGAGAGGAATGTGTTTGACGGTTTAAGCGCCAAGTTGGGTGAGGTATTCGACCGGCTGAACAAGCGCGGAGCGCTGTCCGAGACGGATGTTTCCGATGCCCTTCGCGATGTGCGCGTGGCGCTTCTTGAAGCCGATGTCGCGTTGCCGGTGGTGCGCGATTTCATCGACGGCGTGCGCGAAAAGGCGGTCGGTAACGAAGTTTTGAACAGCGTCACGCCCGGCCAGATGGTGGTCAAGGTGGTGCACGATCATCTGGTCGAAATGCTAGGGCCGGAGGAAGCGCCGATAAATCTCGATGCCGCGCCGCCGGTGCCGATCCTGATGGTCGGATTGCAGGGTTCCGGCAAGACCACGACGACCGGCAAGATCGCCCACCGCTTGATTAGCCGCGAACGCAAAAAGGTATTGCTTGCCGGTCTCGACGTGCAACGCCCGGCGGCCCAGGAACAAATCCGTATTCTCGGCGATCAGGCGGGCGCGACGACGCTGCAGCCGGTGATTGGCGAACAGCCGTTGGGCATCGCCAAGCGCGCCATGGATTCTGCGCGGCGTGAAGGTTTCGATGTGGTCATTCTGGACACCGCCGGCCGGCTCGCCATCGACGCCGAATTGATGAGTGAAGTGGCTCAGGTGCGGGCCTCGGTCAACCCGGCGGAAACTCTGCTCGTCGCCGATGCCATGAGCGGCCAGGACGCGGTCAACGTGGCCCAAGAATTCAAGGATAAGGTCGGCATCACCGGCATTGTCCTGACCCGCGTCGACGGCGACGCCCGCGGCGGCGCGGCGCTTTCGATGCGCGCCGTCACCGGCTGCCCGATCAAGCTGATGGGCGTCGGCGAAAAAATGGACGCGCTCGAGGTTTTCCAGGCCGAACGCATCGCCGGGCGCATGCTCGGTATGGGCGATATCGTCGGCCTCGTCGAAAAGGCGGCGGACCATGTTGACCAGGCCGAGGCCGAGAAAGCCGCCAAGCGGGCGCTCAAGGGCCAATTCACCCTCGAAGATCTGGGTGAGCAGTTGAAACAGATCAGGGGTATGGGCGATATCGGCGGGCTGCTTGGCATGCTGCCCGGCGTCGGCAAGATGAAAAAGCAGATGCAGGATGCCAATGTGGACGACAAGATGATCGCCCACCAACAGGCAATTATCTTCTCGATGACGCCCAAGGAACGGCGCAATCCGAAGCTCTTGAACGCCCGCCGGCGCAAACGCATCGCCGCCGGTTCGGGAACTTCCGTGCAGGACGTGAACCGGCTTTTGAAACAATATCAGCAGATGAGCACGATGATGAAGAAGATGGGCAAGATGGGTAAAAAAGGACCTATGCCCGGCGCCATGCCTGGCATGCCCAATATGCCTGGCATGCCCGGCCCGTTTCCGCCCAGAAGTTGATACGGCGCGGATAAGACGCGGATAGGTGATCAGGCGGCACAAAATTTCAATGGTTAAGCAAGAGGTCAAGCAAATGAAAATTCAGTACATCCCGGAGGAAAAACGTTAGATGGCGATTAAAATCAGACTGTCACGCGGCGGCGCCAAGAAGCGTCCCTACTATCGCATCGTGGTGGCCGATTCGCGCTCCCCGCGCGATGGGCGCTTTATCGAACGGCTCGGCACCTATAACCCGATGGTCCCCAGGGACCATCCCGAGCGTATCCAACTCAAGGAGGACCGCATCCGCCATTGGCTCGGCCATGGCGCCAAGCCGACCGATCGGGTGGCGCGTTTTCTGGGTGACGCCAATATCATCGAGTTGCCCGAGCGCCGCGAGCAGACCAAAAAGAACCAGCCGCGCGCCAAGACCTTGGAACGGTTGAAGGAAAAAGAAGAGGCCGCCGAGGCCGCGGCCGAGGCCGAAGCCGAAGCTGCCGCGGCACCCGCCGAGGAAGCACCGGCGGAAGAAGCGCCAGCCGAGGAAGCGCCCGCCGAGGAAGCACCGGCGGAAGAAGCGCCAGCCGAGGAAGCACCGGCCGAGGCAGCGCCGGCCGAGGAAGCGCTAGCCGAGGAAGCACCGGCCGAGGCAGCGCCGGCCGAGGAAGCGCCAGCCGAGGAAGCGCCGGCCGAGGAAGCGCCAGCCGAGGAAGCGCCGGCCGAGGAAGCGCCGGCCGAGGAAGCGCCAGCCGAGGAAGCGCCAGCCGAGGAAGCGCCAGCCGAGGAAGCGCCAGC
>NZAK01000046.1 GCA_002687515.1 Rhodospirillaceae bacterium | reverse complement strand
GTCTGGAGAAGGAGAAGGAAGCCATGAAATTCGACATTTACTGCCATTTCATACCGCCGGTCGCCAAGGAGCTGATTTTCGAGAAGCAGCAGGCGATAACCGAAATAAGAAACAATGCCGCCCTTCACGATCTGGACGAGCGCTTCCGCATCATGGACAAGTATAGGATCTGCGATGCGGGACGATAGCAGTCCGTAGGATATAGTCTGGGCGTACATATCGGCAAAACCATCTTTGTCTAGATCGTGGACGAGAGCTTCCTTGAATGCAGCCATCAATTTAGTAACCGTACCGTTTTCGGTCTCGATGGATAGGATGGTATTGATCCGGTCGCGGATGTTTCGCGCTAGCTTGGCGAGCTCGATGGAAAGAATCTTCGAGGTCGTAATGACCTCGCGGTGTCCCTGAGTAAATGCGGAGCGCCATTGCGTGCGCCACTCGTCCCCATCCTCTTCGTCATCAGGCCAGGCGAGGCGTTCGGTCAGTTGCTCGGCGACATGGTCTAGGTGAAGTGGAGTATCGAGGTTGTCCCATCCAAGAACTTTGAGCGTTGGCAAGTCTTTCTTTTGTTCGGAATGTGCGAAATAGGCAAAGCTAATTTGACGCTCATCGCCGTCGCCGTAGTTGGAGACGAACAAAAGATCGTCAACGGCCCATGCTGCCCGTTCAGCACTATTAGCCGAGGCGCGCTTCTTCAGAGCCACCTGGCTCAAGATGCGACGCAGAGCAGCGACCGGAAGGGTCCTGGGTTCGAACTTGACGAAAAAGATTCCCCAAGGTTGAAGAGTAGACAAAGGACGCAGGCGTTTAATACTCTCGATTTTGGCGGCCGTTTTAGAATCGAGCCCCAATTCTTCAGGGGTGAAGTCATAGAATAAGTCGTCGTCATCATCGAACGAATCTTGTTCAATTGGCCACCCCATTTCGTCACGCAAGTAGCGGATCAGTGAAGGAAGGGTACGAATATTTCGGAGCTCAGCGCGGTGGTCGGTCGGCATCGGCTCACCCCTCGTTCAATTCCATCCAGCACCTTAACCTTGAATCGATCCGCGATCTGGAAAAGAATAACAACATAATTGGGGGACGCGACGATGACCGGCCGCGAAAATCAAGAGCGTAAGTTGTTTTCCACCTATTGCCAGGCCTGCGTCCTCGGCCCCGACTTGATGCAGGTCGAAGTCGTGGGCGGTGTCGCGACGCGTATCCAGCCGAACTTCGATTTAAAAGGCGAGGCGCCGGCCGACGGCAAGGTGTGCATCAAGCCGTACGGTCAAATCCAGAAGCTTTACGACCCCAACCGCATTCTCAAGCCGCTGAAACGAACCAATCCCAAGAAGGGACGCGACGAAGATCCGGGCTGGGCGGAAATCACCTGGGACGAGGCGCTCGATCTGGTCGCCGATAAGCTCAACGATATCCGCGCGCGCGGGCTTCGGGATGAGCAGGGCACGCCGAGGGTGGCCCTGACCACCGGCGCCGGCGGCACGCCGTTCCGCTATTTGGGAACCTTCCTTCCTTTTCTCGATGCCTGGGGGCCTATTGACAAGAGCCTGGGCTCGGGCGGCACCGCCAAATGCAATCATTCCGAACATATCTTCGGCGAACTTTGGCACCGGGCCTTCATGACCACCATGGATGCGCCCCATTGCGACTATGTCCTCGTCTTTGGCGAGAATATCAATGCCAGCGGCGGCGTTACCGGGGTGCGCCGCCATGCCGATGCACTGGCGCGCGGCACCAAAAAGATTCAGTTCGAACCGCAATTGTCGGTGACCGGGGCAAATGCCACGGAATGGATTCCAATCCGCCCCAATACCGATTCGGCGGCCATGTTCGCCATGCTGCATGTGCTCTTGTACGAGCATGAGCTCGAGGAACTGGATGTCGATTTCCTCAAACACACGACCAGCTCGCCATATCTGGTCGGTCCCAACGGCTTCTACCTGCGTGATCCGGAGAGCCATAAGCCGCTGCTCTGGGATGGCGCTTCGGGCGGGCCGGTGCCGTTCGATACGCCGGGCACCGATCCCGAGCTTGTCGGCGGCTTCGTCGTCGAGAGATCGGTCGAAAAGGGCGCCGACGACGACCTTTGGGAACATGCGGGCGTGACCGCCGAACCGGCTTTCGCGCTGATGAAGGCGCATCTCGCCGAGCATTCGCCGGAATGGGCCGAACCGATCACCGACGTGCCGGCCAAGACCCTGAGGCGCCTGGCAGGCGAATTTCTGAGCCACGCGCAGGTCGGGGCGACCATCGAGGTCGATGGCCGGACGCTTCCCTACCGTCCGGCCGCGGTCATGGTGGGACGCGGCGTCAACACCGGTTGGGGCGCTTACGAGTGCCTTTGGGGGCAAACCATGATGGCCACCCTGGTCGGCGGATTGGAGGTTCCGGGGGGGCTGGTTGGCGGTTCCATATTTATCACCGCACCGCCGTACGAGCGCGTCGACACGGTTTATGCGGGCGAGGACGGCTTCATGGGCTACCCGTTCAACGCCACCAGCAAGGACGACTGGATCGCCACGCCCGAGGTCCGGCACGCCCACACGACCATCCTGCCGATGGTTTCCGACAGTTACTATTCCCAGAACATCGGCGCGTCGATGCTATCCTGGATGCGCTTCCAGGGCCGCGCCGCCGAAACCTGGCCGATACCGAAGCCGCCCGAGGTCTGGTTCATCAACCGGGCAAACCCGCTGATTTCATTCTCCGAGACCTCGCGCATGATGGAGACCATGGCCGGGATGCCGTTCACCGTCTCCTTTGCCTATACCTTCGATGAGAGCAACCACTTCGCCGATCTGCTGCTCCCCGAAGCCATCGAGCTGGAAAGCACCCAACTGTTGCGCATCGGCGGCACCCGCGGCGAAGAACAGTTCTGGAAAACCCAGGGTTTCGCGTTGCGCCAGGCGGTGGTCGAGCCGGCCGGCGATGTCCGCGATTTCACCTGGATTTCGACCGAACTGGCGAAACGCACGGGTCTTTCGGAAAAATACTACGAAGCCATCAACGCCGGCGTCCTCGGCGCCCTGCCGCTCAAGGGCGAATATTACGATTGCTCGCTGGACCCCAAAAAAGAGCACTCCGTCGACGAGATCTGGGACGCCGCCTGCCGCGCCGCCAGCGCCGACGTAACCGAAGGCAAGGAGGAGCACGGCCTCGACTGGTTCAAGGAACACGGTTTCATGACCGGCCCCTATTCCCAATTAAACTGGTACATCTATCCCAAACTGGTCGATTTGGGCCTGCGCTTCGAGCTTCCCTACCAGGAACGCTACCGGCGCGTCGGCGTGCAGCTTCAAAGGCGCATGCACGAAAGCCAAAATCATTGGTGGGACCGGCAATTGGAAGAATACCAGGCGCTGCCAGAATGGCTCGATGTCTGCAAGTACTGGGAAGACGCCCTGGAGCGCAACTACGATGTCGATATCAAGGACTATCCGTTCTGGCTGCTGACCTCGCGCGCCATGCAATACTCAGGCGGCGCCAACGTCACCATTCCGATGATCAATGAAATGGCCGACAACATCAAAGGCCATGACGGCGTCATGATCAACGCCAACATCGCCAAACAGCGCGGCATCAATGACGGCGACATGATCGAGGTGCGCTCGCCGGTCGGCAAGACCCGTGCCCGGGCCCGCCTGCGGGAAGGCATCAGGCCCGATGTGCTGATCATTACCGGCCAGTTCGGTCACTGGAAGACACCCCACGCCAAGGACAGGAACCGGGCCAGCCTGAACGACCTGGTGCCGATGCACCTCGATATGATCGACAGCATGGGATCGATCAACGATATGGTGAAGGCGGACGTCGGGCCGGTTTGAAAGCGCCGCGAGCGGACCGCATTCTTGCTCAGGATGTCGCAAAAGTCTAAAGTCGAACCCATCGCGAATGGGAGATGACAGGGAAAAATATTTGAGGGATGCGACGATGACAGGTCTCGAAAAGCAAGAGCGTCAAGTGTTCTCCACCTATTGCAATGCATGCGTAAATGGTCCCGACGTAATGCAGGTCGAAGTCGTGGGCGGGGTGGCGACGCGTATCCAGCCGAACTTCGACTTGAAGGGCGAGGCGCCCGCCGACGGCAAGGTGTGCGTCAAACCGTACGGTCAAATCCAGAAGCTGTATGACCCCAACCGCATTCTCAAGCCCTTGAAACGCACCAATCCCAAGAAGGGACGCGACGAAGACCCGGGCTGGACCGAAATCACCTGGGACGAAGCGCTCGATCTGGTCGCCGACAAGCTCAATGAGATCCGCGCCCGCGGTGTTTTGGACGAGCAGCACAATCCGAGGGTTGCCTTGACCACCGGCGCCGGCGGCACGCCTTTCTGGTACATGGGAACCTTTCTGGCCTTCATCGACGCCTGGGGGCCCGTCGATAAGAGCCTGGGCGCCGGCGGCACCGCCAAATGCAATCATTCTGAGCATATTTACGGCGAGCTTTGGCATCGCGCCTTCATGACCACCATGGATGCGCCGAATTGCGACTATCTTCTCTCATTTGGAAAAAATATTAATTCCGGCGGCGGCGTTACCGGGGTGCGCCGGCACACCGATGCGCTGGCGCGCGGCACCAAAAAAATTCAGTTCGAACCGCAATTGTCGGTAACCGGGGCAAATGCCACGGAATGGATTCCGATCCGGCCCAATACCGATTCGGCGGCCCTGTTCGCAATGCTGCATGTGCTCTTGTACGAGCATGAGCTCGAGGAACTGGATGTTGATTTCCTCAAACACATTACCTCATCGCCATATCTGGTCGGCCCCAACGGGTTCTACCTGCGCGACCCGGAGACCCGTAAACCGCTGCTTTGGGACGGCGCATCGAACCGGCCCGTTCCCTACGATACTCCGGATACCGATCCCGCGCTGGTGGGCAGTTTTACCGTCGAACGATCCATCGAGCTCGGCGCCGACGATGACCTTTGGGAACATGCGGGTGCGACAGGTCAAACGGCTTTCGAGCTGATGAAGGCGCATCTGGCCGATCACTCCCCCGAATGGGCCGAACCGGTCACCGACGTGCCGGCCAAGACCCTCCGCCGCCTGGCCAACGATTTTCTTGAACACGCCCGCATCGGCGAGACCATCGAGGTCGAAGGCCGGACGCTTCCCTACCGTCCGGTCGCGGTTATGGTGGGCCGCGGTGTCAACAACGGTTGGGGCGCTTATCAATGCCTATGGGGGCAAACCATGATGTCGACCCTGGTCGGTGGCTTGGAGGTCCCGGGCGGCCTTTTGGGGGGATTGGTGCTCATCAACACGCCGCCATTCGACCGCATCGAAACGGTAGCCGCCGGTACCGATGGCTTCATGGACTACGCGTTCAACCCGACCAGCAAGGAAGACTGGATCGCCAACCCGGAAGTCAGGCACGCCTACACGACGATTCAGCCGATGGTCGCCGACACTGTCTATTCCCAGAATCTCGGCGCGACGGCGCTTACCTGGATGCGCTTTCAGGACCGCGCCGCCGAAAGCTGGCCGAAACCGAACCCGCCGGATATCTGGTTTATCAACCGGGCCAATCCGCTGATTTCCTTTTCCGAGACGACGCGCCTGATGGAGACCATCGCGGAGATGCCGTTCATCGTCTCGTTTGCCTATACCTTCGACGAAACCAACCACTTTGCCGACCTGCTGCTTCCCGAGGCGATCGAGCTGGAGAGCACCCAGCTGCTTCATATTGGCGGCACCACCGGCGAAGAGCAGTTCTGGGAATCCCAAGGCTGGGCATTGCGCCAAGCGGTGGTCGAGCCACAAGGCGAGGCCCGCGATTTCACCTGGATTTCGACCGAGCTTGCCAAACGAACGGGTCTCACGGAAGAGTATTACGAAATGATCAATGCCGGCGTAAACGGCAGCGCGCCCCTCAAGGAAGAGCATTTCGACTTCTCGCTGGATCCGAAAAAAGACCACAGCGTCGACGAAATTTGGGNCGCCGCCTGCCGCGCCGCCAGCTTCATCGTATCCCATGGGAAGGAGGAGCACGGCCTCGACTGGTTCAAGGAACACGGTTATATGACCAGTTCCTATTCCCGTTTGAATTGGTACATCTATACCAAAATCGTCGATTTGGGGCTGCGTTTCGAACTTCCCTACCAGGAACGCTACCGGCGCGTCGGCCTGCAGCTCACCCGGCGCATGCACGAAAGCCAAAGTCATTGGTGGGACCGGCAACTTGAAGAATATTCGCCGCTACCCAACTGGATCGATGTCTGCAAGCTTTGGGAAGACGCGTTGGAACGCAACTACGATGTCGATATCAAGGATTTTCCGTTCTGGCTGCTGACCGCGCGCTCCATGCAATTCGCGGCCGGCGCCAATGTCACCGTTCCGATGATCAACGAGGTGGCGGACAACGTCAAAGGCCAGGACGGCATAATGATCAACGCCAAGGTCGCCAAGGGGCGCGGGATCAACGACGGCGACATGATCGAGGTGTCTTCGCCGGTCGGCAAGACCCGTGCCCGGGCACGGTTGCGGGAAGGCATCAGACCCGACGTCCTGGTCATTACCGGCCAGTTCGGCCATTGGAAGACGCCCCTCGCCAAGGACAAGAACCGGGCCAGCCTGAACGATCTGGTGCCGATGCATCTCGACCTGATCGACGGCATGGGATCGAGCAACGACATGGTGAAGGCCGACATCAGGCCGCTTTGACCACGGCGACGCCGAACCGGTTCAGTTTCAGGCCAGCCTTCGCGGCTGGCCGAGGGCGAAGCCTTGGGTCTGGGCGGCGCGGGTGACGATGGTAAACTTCATGTACCAACCGGTCAGCACGACCAGCGCCGCCGCAATGGAATTCAACATCGAAGCGGCGTCCGGCCAAGCCAACGGGAGCAGGATCAATATTACCGGCAAGGCGCCGCCAATGATCTGCATATTCAAATTAATGCCGGCCAGCACATCGAGGCTCGCTTTCGGCGCCTTTGCGCCGGCCAGTTTGGCTTTGTAGTTTGACCATGCCAGCGCCCGCAAAACGATGAATGCGAGCAACAAATAGCTCAACCAATCCGGCGGCGGTGCCGTGAACAGAATTATCAACAGCAACAGCGCGGTTCCCTCGCTCAACCCGGTCGATATTACGAGAGGCACGATCGCCGGCAGGCGCCATGCCGGAATACCTTTCGACGCCTTCAGCATCATCGCCTGGCAATAAACGAATGCCAATCCGGCGAGGCCGGCAAGCCCGATGAGGATCGGCTGCCCCAATACGACACCGGCCAGCGCCAGGACAAATAGGATTGCGGCAACCCCCGCCTCGCGCGTCATCCAGGAGGTCCTGAGGTTGAAATAAACATTCAAGAAACGCATCGGGCGGCCGATTTCCAGCCAAACCAGTCCTAGCCCCGCGGCGACGATGACCAGTGAAACCAGTCCAAGCGCGGCGGGCGGGCTTTCCGGGAAGCTGGCCGCCGCGGTCATGAACATCAACGAGCCGCCGGTCCCCCCAAACATGAAGTTGCCGGCGGCGCGCCAGTCCCAATTTTCCTGATCGATGCTGCCGAATCTCATGCCAAAATTCATGCTTGGCTCCGTTCGTTCTCACGGTTATTCCACAAATAATAAAAACCGGGATCGGTTTCCAATTCTTCATGCATCCGGAACTGATTGTTTTCGGCCAGAAGGCGGGAAACGTTACTCACCGGATCTTCGATATCCCCGAAATGCAGGGCCTCGGCGATGCAGGAGTTGACGCAACTGGGTGTCGCATCGGCGTCTACCCCGGGGGTCAGCCCGCGCGACAATCCCTCGTCTATGCGGTCGGAGCAGAAGGTGCACTTTTGCGCCACGCCCATGCGGCTCTCATCGTGTTGAAAGCGTTCCAATTGGGTCGGCTGATCGCCATGCGCATAGACCGGTTTATCAATCCTGAAGCGCGCCTGATAAGGACAGGCAACGGCGCAGTAAGCGCAGCCTATGCACAAATCATAATCGATCGTGACGATACCGTCGCCGCGCTGGCCGGTGGCGGTCGAGGGGCAGACATGCATGCAGGGCGGATCGGCGCAATGCTGGCAGCCGACCGGCACGAAAACCCGCCCGACGTCCGGATATTCCCCGAATTCGAGGTCAAGCACCTTGCGCCACTGCACGCCCGGCAGCGTCGTATTGGTTTGCCGGCAAGCGGCGGTGCAAGTCTGACAGCCGACACAGCGATCGAGGTCGGCGACCATTACATAGCGGGTCATGTTGTCCCTTCGCGTCGCTCCAAATTTTGATACGGGAGGTTGGTTTTGTTCTGGTTGGGACAAAGCTTAAAGCCGAACGGCGGCATATGGCAAGACGGAATTCGGGGCCGGTGTTTAGCCGTTCACTGGAATTGGCCCGCGGTCGGCATCAGGGACGGCCGCGCCGCCCCGGGCGAACACCATCGGGCGTAATCGAGTAAGCCCGCCGGGTTCTGCCCGAATTGACCCAGATCAAAGGCTCGCCTGCGGTAAGCCGTCATTCTCGAAGGAAGCCGGATAGCTTCGCTTCCAGGATATGTTATGTTCGATTTTTTTCACGGCGCGTATGCGTTCCGGTTGCAGGCAGGTGTGAATGGCGCCCGAAATTGACGCAAACGGCCACCGGTCCAAACACCCGGAACCTTCCGGCGTAAGCCAGCGCTTCACCATCGATATCGATACCGGTGGCACCTTCACCGATTGTTACGTCGAAGGCGGCGGCCAGGTGGTCTTAAGCAAATCCGACACCACGCCGCACGATCTCAGCCAAGGGGTGCTGGATTGCATCGACCGCGCCGCCGCCGCTTTGGGCATGGAGCGGAGCGCGTTGTTGTGGCAATCCGCGGCGATCAGGCTCTCGACCACCATCGCCACCAATACCTTCATCAACAAAAGCGGCGCCAAGGTGGGGCTTTTGCTGGGTGAATCCCTGGCTGACCGGCTCGGCGAGATGGGCAGAGACGTACCCTTGGACATGGACCGCGTCGCCGCCATCCCCGAAACCGCCGGCGAACGCGAAACCAAGGCCGTCCGCATGGCGACCCGCACCCTGCTGGAACGCGGCGCCCGCGTCCTGGTCATCGCCTTGGGCGGCGGCGGCGATCTTCGGGAGCGCGAAAAAAGGGTGCGCGAGATCATCGCCGCCGATTACCCGCGCCACTATCTCGGTGCCGTTCCCACCCTGCCGTCGCATCAGGTGACGCCAATCGCCGATGGCTTGGTGCGCATTCAAACCGCAATTCTCGACGCCTACATTCATCCGGTGATCAGCCGTTTCCTCTACCGGGTCGAGGATCAGTTGCGCCGCGACGGTTTTTCGCGGCCGCTCCAGGTCGCCAACGCCAACGGCGGCACCTCGCGGGTCGCCAAGACGACGGCCATCCGAACCTGGGGATCGGGTCCGGCCGGGGGNGTCGCGGGCGCCGCCGAGATGGCCAGGCAACTGCGCCTTGATCACGTCGCCGCCGTCGATGTGGGCGGGACCAGCTCAGATATCTCTTTGATAGTAAAAGGAGATTTCGGATACCAGGTGGATCCCGAAATCGAGGGCGCGCGTGCCTCGCTGCCGGCCGTGCGCCTTCATTCCGCCGCCCTCGGTTGCGGCTCGATCGCCCGCGCGGCGGACGGTGAAATCAGCGTCGGGCCGGAAAGCGCGGGCGCCCAACCGGGGCCCGCCTGCTTCGGTCTCGGCGGGCAACAAGCAACGGTCACCGACGCCGCATGCTGCCTCGGTTATTTCGATCCGGCGAATTTCCTCGGCGGCCGGCGCATCCTCGATATCGACGCCGCCCGGCGGGTCATTGAAACCGCAATCGCCGCGCCGCTCTCCCTGTCCATCGAGGAAGCCGCCCGGCGGGTTATCGAAAAAGCCGCCGCCTTGGTCGCCGCAGGCATCGCCGGCCAGCTATTGCAAAAGAATTTGAATGTCGGCGATTGCGCCTTGTTCGCCACTGGCGGCGGCGGCGGCATCCTCGGCCACGAAATCGCGCGGCAGCTGCAGGTTCCGGTGCTCTACGCCTTTCCGGTCAATCCGGTTTTCAGCGCCTTCGGGCTGTCGCGGCTGGATGTCCTGCACACCTACGAGGCATTTCCCGAAGCCGGCGGCGTCGAGGATGAAATCGCCGGCATGTGCCGCGCCGCAACCTTGGACATCCGGAGCGAGGGCTTCGATCCCGAGGCCGTCGATTGGCGCTTCGAAGCGGAATTCGATGACGGCGGCCGGGTTGCGGTTGTCGATTTCGGCGACCATCCCGAGGCGGTCGCAAAGGCCGTACGCTCACCGGAAAGGGCGTTCAGGCTGATCCGGCTTTTGGTCGTCGCGCCGGGCCGCCGGTCCGAATTGCAAAAGATCGGCGCCGGCGCCGATGCATCGGTTGCAAACGCTTCGCGGCAAATTTACTGGTCCCGGGCCGTCACCGATACAAGGCTGCTGGATTGGACGAAATTGGCGGAAGGAACCGCTATTGACGGACCGGCGGTGCTGGAGACCAGCGAAACGACGCTGGTTATCCCGCCCGGCGTGCAAGGGCGCATCGGCCCGATGGGCGAAGTCAAGATCGATGTTTCGCTGGGCAGCCGCTCCGGAGAGGCCGGCAACACAGAAAAGGAGGCCGTGTGAACGATGAAAAGACGGATCACCGAAAACCTCGATATCGACACCGACAGGCTTGAATGGCTGTGCCACGACTGCGGACATTCGCTCGGCCCGGCGAGCGCCAACTACAAGGAAGGCTGCCTCGTCGCCGACCGCGATCCGCGCGAGGTGTGGCGGCCCCTGATCGAGGAAAAATACAATTATTCCTACGATCCGGAGTGGACCCGGCTGGTGGAGTTTTACTGTCCCGGCTGCGGCGCCCTCATCGAGGTTGACGTTCTGCCGCCCGGCCATCCCATACCCCATGATATCGAGCTCGATTTGGACAAGCTCGCCGAGCGGAGCGGGGTCGAAAGCGATGGCGCCGAAAGCGAAGAGGCCGGCGAATGACCGCCACCATCAATGTCGATATCGGCGGCACCTTCACCGACTGCTACGTCTGTCTGGAGGACGGCCGCACCGCCTACGTCAAGACGCCGACCACCGGGCACCGGCTTTCGGTCGGCTTCATGCGCGGGCTGGAGGCCGCCGCCGGCGAGCTTGGCATGAGCGTCGAGGAGCAGCTCGCCTCGGTTGGCACGGTGCAGTATTCGACAACGGTGGCGATGAACACGCTGCTCCAGCGCAAGGGGCCGAAGCTGGCCTTCATCGCCACCGAGGGCCACCAGGACGTGCTCCGCATCGCCAAGGGCGCGTCGTGGATGGATGCCGCCGTCATCCGCGAAATACGCAACGTTGCCCGCATCACCAAACCCAAGCCGCTTATCGATCAGGCAAATGTTTTTGCCGTCCGCGAACGGCTGGACTGTTTCGGCGAAATCGTCCGGCCCCTCGACGAGGACCACTTTCTGGAGGGGTTGCGCGGCCTCGTCGATGACGGCGTCCGCGGTTTCGTCGTCTGTTTGCTGTTCGCCTATCTCAATCCGGTTCACGAGCGGCGCATCCGCGAGCTGATCGAAAGCGAATATCCGGAAGTATATCTCGGCGCCATGCCGATCATGCTGTCGTCCGACGTTGCGCCCAAACGCTGGGAATACACGCGCGCCAACACCGCCATCCTCAATGCCTATCTGCACCAATCGATGTGGGAGGAACTGGCCGGAATGGGCGATGAGCTGCGCGAACGCGGCTACCGGGGCGCCATGATGATGGTTCACAATACCGGCGGCATGGCCGAGGTCTACCGCACCTCCGCCGTGCAGACCTTCAACGGCGGGCCGGTGGCCGGACTTATCGGCGGTGCCGCGGTCGGGAAAAGGCTCGGCCATGACAATATTCTGGTCACCGACATGGGCGGCACCAGTTTCGATATCGGGCTGGTCGTCCACGGCGCGACGCGGGCCTACGACTTCCGCCCGGTGATCGACCGCTTTTGGGTGGATATGAGCATCCTCGAGACCCGGTCGATCGGCGCCGGCGGCGGTTCCGTCGCCTGGGTCAACCGGGAACTGGACAACCGGCTGGAGGTCGGTCCCGAGGGGGCCGGGTCGATGCCGGGACCGGCGGCCTACGGGCTCGGCGGAACCAGGCCCACGGTGACCGACGCCGACCTGATCCTCGGCTACCTCAATGCCGAAAACTATTTCGGCGGCGATATGATCCTCGACCGCGACTTGGCGGAAGACGCCATCAACACCGAGATCGCCGAGCCGCTGGGCATATCGGTGATCGAGGCGGCGCGGCGCATAAGGCGGATCGTCGATGCCAACATGGCCGACGTTATCGCCCGCGAAACCTTCTTGCGCGGGTTTGACCCCAAGGATTTCATCCTGTTTTCGTTCGGCGGCGCCGGCCCCACCCATTGCATCGGCTATGCCAGCGAAATCGGCATCGAGCGCATGCTGATTTTTCCGTTTTCGCCCATATTCTGCGCCTGGGGCGCGGCCACCATGCCCCTCGCCCATATCTACGAGATGTCGCAGCGCGTCGAACTGATCGCCCCCAATACGCGGGCCGCGACCGAGGAATACACCGCCTTCAACCGTATCGCCGAGCGCCTCGAGGCGGATGCCGCGCGCGATCTCACGGGCGCCGGGTACGATCCCAAGGACGCGGCGTTCAGTCTTGAGCTGGATATGAAATACGGTGGCCAGATTCACCTGCACCGGACGGCATCGCCGGTGCTCAGGCTCACAAGTGCCGCCGACGTGCAAGCCCTCTCTGAGAGTTTCGAACAGCAATACAGCGATTTTTTCAGCCCGCAGAACATCTATCCCGAAGGCGGGGTCGAGATCCATAATTTCGTGTTGCGCGCCGAAATGCCGGCGCCGGACTGGGAACTGCCGGCCTATCCGCTGCAAGGCCCGTCGCCGGAAAATGCCTTGATCGGCGAGCGCCCGGTCTACTGGGGCGGCGATGCGGAGCCATTGACGACACCGCTCTATCGCCAATCCCTTTTGCAGGCCGGCAATGCGCTTTCAGGGCCGGCGATCGTCGAGGCCGATTATACCACCGTGGTGGTCGATCCCGGTTATGCCCTGAGCGTCGACGAACACCTCAACCTCGTTCTGTGCAAGGAACGGGAGTAAAGCCATGCAATTAGCGGCCCCCTCACCGACGCCCGAGCATCTCAAGGTGACGCCGCTCGACGTCACCCCCTCGGAAGTCATCCGCTGGACCAAGCCGGAACCGATCAGCGCCCTGGAAGAACAGTGCCTCGGTGAACTGAAGCCGGGAGATTATGAGATCTATGATGAGAAGCTGGCCAATTTCCTCGATGAGGCGAGGGAGATTTTCATCCGCAGCGGGGTCAGCGGCATGCTGCGCTCGGGCGATTTGATCGTTTCCGTCTACACCGCCAACGGCGACCTGGCGAGCGCCTCGGCGGGGACGTATTTGCACTGCGTCACCGCCATGCTGCCGATCAAGTTCGTGTTGCAGGCTTATCTCCAGGACGCGACGGTGGGCATCCGCGAAGGCGACATTTTCTACGCCAACGAGGCCCGCTACGGCGGCATCCACAACCCCGACCAGATGGCCTTCATGCCGGTGTTCCACGAAGGCGAGCTGATCGCCTGGACGGCGGCGCTGGCGCATCAGCCGGAGACCGGCGCCGTCGAGCCGGGCGGCATGCCGCTATCGGCGCGCAGCCGCGATGACGAAGGCATGAAACTAACGCCGATCAAAATCGGCGAGGATTACCGCATCCGCAAGGACCTGCTCGATATGATCGTCAACTTCATCGGCCGGGCGCCGCGCATGCAGGCCATCGACACCCGCGCCCGGGTCACCGGGGCCGACCGCTTGCGCCGGCGCATGCAGCAGCTGGCGGCCGAGCGGGGCGGCGCCTTCGTCCGCGGTCTGTTGCGCCAGCTTATCATCAAGGCCGAGACGGCGGCGCGCCAGCGGGTTGCCAAATGGAACGATGGCATCTACCGGACGCATGTGTTCTGCGACACCATCGGCCGCGAAATCGCGCTGATGCGCGCCTCCATAACCGCTATCAAAAAGGGCGACCATGTCACCTTCGATCTTACCGGCACCTCACCGGAGAACGATTCGTCTTACAATTGCTTCCCCCACGTTTTGGCCGCGCACGCGGCGATCATCATCTACGGTTACGCCTTTCACGATCTGCCGGTCTCCAACGGCGCCCTTGCCGCGTTCGACTGGAAAGTCCCCGAGGGAACCGTGTTCAACGCCTCGCCGAACGCGGCGATCAGCAACGCGCCGCTGCTCAACAGCCTGACCCTCGCGCTGATCCCCAAGATCATGGCGCCGATGCTGTTCGACAGCGCCTACCGGGAATTGGTCGGCGCCTGCAACGGCAACACATCCGGCCCGGTGGTAATAGCCGGAAAGAACCAATACGGCATCCCCGTCGCCGAGGTCGACGCCGCGCCGATGAACTCGGAGGGTCAGGGCGCGCGTTCCGATTTGGACGGCGTCGATGCCTACGGCTTTCCCTGGGCCCATGCCGGCCGCGCCCCGGATGTCGAGGACTCGGAAACCGAATATCAATTCCTGCGCCTGTTTTACCGCCTGCGCCGCGACAATGGCGGCTTCGGCCTCTTCCGTGGCGGCGCCGGCAGCGAGGTTGCGTTGGCGCCGCGCCACGTGCCCTCGATGCCGTGGAACCAGCGATCGCGAAACGCCAAGATCACCTGCGCCCTTGGGCTGTTCGGCGGCTACCCGTCATCGGCCAGCTTCGGCATCCATGTCCGCGGCACCGACCTGTGGGAAAAAATGGCGCGCGGCGACGGCGATATTCCCGATAACTCGGTCGCGCTCGCCACCGAGAGGACGATTTCAGGCGAATATCTTTTCGAACACCCGTCCCGTTCCAAACGCACCGGCATGAACGGCGACATCATCGTTCATCTTGCGGGCGGCGGCGGCGGTTTCGGCGACGTGCTCAAACGCGATCCGAACCGCGTCATCGACGATTTGAAAAGTGGCCTGATCAGCGGCTGGACGGCGAACAACGTCTATCAGATCCGGTATGATCCGCAATCCTTGGAA
Organism: Rhodospirillaceae bacterium; assembly: GCA_002687515.1. Classification (GTDB taxonomy): domain Bacteria; phylum Pseudomonadota; class Alphaproteobacteria; order Rhodospirillales; family UBA2165. Next base: position 13,584 of record NZAK01000046.1, on the reverse strand, counting down.
GTCGACGAAGAAGCCACCCGGACGGCGCGCAGCGATGAAAGACAAAAGCGTCTCGAGCGCGGCAAACCGTGGCAGGACTTTATAGGGGATTGGGGCCGGTTCAAACCGCCGGAACAGGCGCTGGCCTATTTCGGATCGTGGCCCGAGGGTACGCCGGACGCCGACAAGACACGGCAATGGAGTTGAGCATGCAATTGGCCGCACAACCGACGCCCGAGCATCTCAAGGTGACGCCGCTCGATGTGACGCCCTCGGAAGTGATCCGCTGGACCAAGCCGGAACCGATCAGCGCCCTGGAGGAGCAGTGCCTCGGTGAACTGAAGCCCGGCGATTATGAAATCTATGACGAGAAGCTGGCCAACTTCCTTGATGAAGCGCGGGAGATTTTCATCCGCAGCGGCGTCAGCGGCTTGCTGCGCTCGGGCGATCTGATCGTTTCGATCTATACCGCCAACGGCGATTTGGCGAGCGCCTCGGCGGGCACCTACCTGCACTGCGTCACCGCCATGCTGCCGATCAAGTTCGTACTGCAATCTTATTTGAACGATGACACCGTCGGCATCCGCGAGGGCGACATCTTCTACGCCAACGAGGCCCGCTACGGCGGCATCCACAACCCCGACCAGATGGCCTTCATGCCGGTCTTCCATGAAGGCGAGCTGATCGCCTGGACGGCGGCGCTGGCCCACCAGCCGGAAACCGGCGCCGTCGAGCCCGGCGGCATGCCGCTTTCGGCGCGCACCCGCGACGACGAGGGCATGAAACTGACGCCCTTCAAGATCGGCGAGGATTACGCCATCCGCAAGGACCTGCTCGACATGATCGTCAACTACATTGGCCGCGCGCCACGCATGCAGGCGATCGACACCCGCGCCCGGGTCACCGGGGCCGACCGCCTGCGCCGGCGGATGCAGCAACTGGCGGCCGAGCGGGGCGGCGCCTTCGTCCGCGGGATGTTGCGCCAACTGGTCATCAAGGCCGAGACGGCGGCCCGCCAGCGGGTTGCCAAATGGAACGACGGCATCTACCGGACGCATGTGTTCTGCGACACCATCGGGCGCGAAATCGCCCTCAAACGGGCGACAGTGATGGCGATCAAAAAGGGTGACCAGGTGACCTTCGATCTCACCGGCACCTCGCCGGAGAACGATTCGTCTTACAATTGCTTCCCCCACGTTTTGGCCGCCCATGCGGCGATCATCATCTACGCCTATGCCTTCCACGATCTGCCGGTCTCCAACGGCGCCCTCGCCGTCTTCGACTGGATCGTGCCGGAAGGCACCTTCTTCAACGCCTCGCCCGACGCGGCGGTCAGCAACGGGCCGTTGCTCAACAGCCTGACCCTGTCGTTCATTCCCAAGATCATGGCGCCGATGCTGTATGACAGCGAGTACCGGGACCTGGTTGGCGCCTGCAACGGCAACACCACCGGCGTTTTGGTGTTCGGCGGGCGCAATCAATACGGCATCCCGGTTGCCGACGTCGACGCCGCGCCGCTCAATTCCGAGGGGCAGGGGGCACGCGCCGACATGGACGGCGTCGATGCCTACGGTTTTCCATGGTGTCATTCCGGCCGCGCCCCGGACGTCGAGGACACCGAAACCGAATATCAGTTCCTGCGCCTGTTTTACCGTCTGCGCCGCGACCATGGCGGCTTCGGCACGTTCCGCGGCGGCGCCGGCACCGAGGTCGGCGTGGCGCCCCGCCATGTGCCGTCTTTCCCATGGCTGCAGGGATCCAGAAATTGCAATATCACCTGCGCTCTGGGGCTGTTCGGCGGCTATCCGGCCGGGTCCGGTTTCGGCATCCATGTGCGTGGCACCAATTTGTGGGAAAAGATGGCGCGCGGCGACGACGATATTCCGGCAAGCTCCATCGATCTGGTTACCAAGCGGGCGGTGGCCGGCGAATATCTGATCGAACACCCGTCCCGTTCCAAACGCGTCGGCATGAACGGCGACATCATCGCCACCCTGTCGGGCGGCGGCGGCGGCTACGGCGACGTGCTCAAGCGTGATCCGGGGCGCGTCCGGGAAGATTTGAAATCCGGCCTGATCAGCGCCTGGACGGCGCGCCATGTCTACCATGTGAAGATCGATGCCGAGACCTCGGAGATCGATACCGAGGCCACCGAACGGGCGCGCGCCGCCGAGAAGCAGGCGCGCCTCGAGCGCGGCAAGCCGTGGCGGGAATTCATGCCGGGCTGGTCGAAGCTGAAACCGCCGCAAGAAGCCTTGGCCCATTTCGGTTCCTGGCCCGGCGGCGAGCCCACCGGCGCCGCGCGGGAAGAAAGTTGAGCCGGCAGAGGCTGCAGGCGGCCCTCACATCGCGAACCCCCGGTGATGGCGCGGTGGCGCCGCTGATCGGTGCGCATGCGGCCCGGTTGGAGCAGGTGCCCGAATCCATGTTTCTGACCGATCCCGAAACGCAGGCGCGTTGCCTGCGCAATTGCCAGGCGCTGTATGGAACCGACGCGGTAACCATCGGCGCCGGCGCCGATAGCCTGGCGATCGCCGCCCGCATCGCCGCCGAGCCCGCCCGCGACGCGTTGACGGCGCGCGCCGCCATCCGCGAATCCCTTGCCCTCGAAACCCTTCCCGAGCCCGATGCGGTCATCGAGCAATCGGTGATCGGGGCCGAAACCGGAGCCATCGAACGTCTGCGTCCGGTGCTCGGCGAACGGGCCGGAATCGCCGTGGTGTTTGCCGATTCGCAAAGCCTGGCCCGGCAATTGGGCGATGACGGCGGCGCCCCCTTGTGCGCCGCCCTGTTGCTGCGCGCCGTGCGCCTCTATTGCGAGCTGGAGCCGGATCTGGTGATCACCGTCGGCGGCGGCGGCGGCGAGCCCCGCCTCGGCGCCATTTGCGATCATTTCGGCGCCGGCTACATTCATATCGGAGCCACCGAGGGTGTGATCGCACCGCCGGGGGCGGAGTTCATAAGTGCCCTTGGCGAAGGCGCCTCGGGCTGGCTGTACACGACATCCAGCGAAATCCCGGCGGCTACGGACCCGGGAGAAATGCAAGCGGCGATCGCCGGCTTACGCGCCAGGACAGGGGAGGGAAAACCATGAACGAGCAGCGGCAGTTTTGGAATGAAGAGGTCGAAACCCGGTCCGAGGATATGGTCCAGGCCATTCAATTGCAGAAGATTCAAAAGCAATTGAAGCGGGTTTACGAAAGCACCCCTTACTACCGGGACAGGATGGAGCGCGCCGGCGCGGCGCCGGAAGACATCAAAAGCTGGGACGATTTTCGGAACCTGCCGATATTCCTGAGCACCGACGAATACAAGGATCAGCAGGAACGCTCACACCAGGAAGACGGTCATCCCTTCGGAAAAATCCTTGGGCTTCCGCTAGACCAGGTGCTCGCCGTCTCCTCGACCTCGGGCACCACCGGCACGCCGACCATCTGCGCCTATACGGCGAAGGATATCGAAACCACCAACGAGGTGCTGGCCCGGGCCTATTGGCGGATCGGCATCCGGCCCGGCGATACCGTGCTGCACGGTTTCGGCCTCTCGATGTGGGTGGCCGGCATTCCGTTCGTGCGCGCCCTCGAGGCGATGGGGGTGCGCGCCTACCCGGTGGGCGCCGAAAGCGGCAGCGAACGCTTCTTCACCTTCGCCCGCCTGGCCCGGCCGACGACCTTGTTGTGCACGCCGTCCTTCGCCGAGTACCTGATCGAAAAGGCGCCGGAGGCCGCCGGCATGGAGGTTGCCGAGCTTGGCGTCAAAAAGATCATGTGCGCCGGCGAGCCGGGTGTCGGCCTGGCCGCCGTAAGGGCTAAGATCGAGACCGCCTGGGGCGCCAGACTTTATGATTTCGCCGGCGGGCCGTGGGGGATTTCCTCAGTCTCGTGCGAGCACCAGGACTATCAGGGCATGCACCTGATGTCGGAGGATTATTGCATCGCCTACGATATCGTCGATCCCGATACGAAACAACCGATCGCCATTACCGACGGCGCCATCGGCACCGTGGTGACGACCGCATTCGATTGGCAGGCGGCGCCGCCGATCAAATTCGCCAACAACGATCTGATCCAGATATCCACCGAACCCTGCCCCTGCGGCCTGCCCGGCAAACGCAAAAAAATCCTCGGGCGTATCGATGACCTGTTGATCGTCAAGGGGGTTAACGTCTATCCGGCGGCGGTCCGGGATTTGATCAACGGCTTTGTTCCCGGTGTCACCGGGCAAATCCGCATCGTTCTGACGACAGCGCCGCCGCGCGTCTCGGCGCCGCTGCATATCAAGATCGAGCGCGGCTATGAACTTAGCGAAAACGGTGCCGAAGAACTCGGCCGCAAGATCGAAAAAAGCATCCAGGACCGCCTCAGCTTCAGCCCCCGGCTCGAATTTGTCGAACCGGGCAGCCTGTCCCGTTCGGTGCTCAAGGGAAAGCTGATCGAAAAAGACTATTGAGGGCGCGGCCGGAAAATTGGGGCGGCGATTTACGATTTCGGCCTCGATCATTGCCATCGGACCAACTTGCTCTAAAATAGTGATAAGGAATTTCGGCCGGCGTGGCCGGCTGACTGAACGGGTATGAGCATGTGGGAAGGACGCATATTGTCGCTGCACAGTTGCGCCGCCAAGGCGCAGCCGCTCCGCTCCCCGGACCACCTGGTCTGCCGGGCCGGCGAGGGCATCGAGGGCGACCGCTATAGCCTCGGCACCGGCAGCTATTCGAACAGACCCGAGGAAGGGCGGCAAATCACCTTATTCGAAAGCGAGACCCTGGAGGCCCTGGCGCGGGATTGGGATATCGCCTTGAAGCCCGAACAGACCCGGCGTAATGTGGTCACCCAAGAGGTGCCGCTTAATCATCTGGTCGGGCGGCAGTTGAAGATCGGCCAGGAGGTGGTGGTCGAGGGCATGCGCTTAAACACACCCTGCCAGTATTTGGAGAACCTCCTGGGCATCGAGAACCTGTTCAAGGCCTTGATTAACCGCAGCGGGCTCAACTGCCGCATAGTGACCGGCGGCACCATCCGCACCGGCGATCCGATCCGGCTGGCCTGAAGCCACGTCATATCCAAATTATCCGGCGTAAATTACCAGATTGGCATTCCGAGGCCGGCAAAATCACGGCCGGCTAAAAGATGTTTGCTTGCTTGATCTTGATCAAAGCAGCTTCCACGAGTGCCTCGTATTCTGTGGGGCTTAGCTTCGGTTTGCCGCAGTGTGGAACCGGAGCGGCCTTGTGTGGAAACAGACCTTGGATAGACGCTACGGGGGATACCAAGGAACGCCGCCCGCCGCCCTTTTGCATCGGGGCATTGAGCATGTCGAATTTTTCGATCTTTCGGTTCCTCAGTTTGCCGGCTTGCAGACACTGATCGATCGGTTCGCCGACGAAGGGCGGACCACATTCAGTTTCCACACACCCGTGGTCCGGCCAGCCGAATTTCAGGACCCTGGAATCGCCTGCTTTTACCTCTGTGAAAATGAAGAGCGGCGCGAGCGCTCCTTTCGCCTGCTCGCCGAGACCCTGGCCGAGGCCGGGCGCTGGGGCGCCGCCTACGCGGTCACCCATCTGACCTATGGCCCCACCGACAGCCGCGACCAGGAAACCGCCGAAGCGTTGGCGCGCGCCGCCTGCCGGCGGATGGCGGAAATGAGCGCCGGGGCCGGGGTCCGGCTGGATCTCGAGTTCGCCGCCTATTCCGACGCTTTTCACCGGGCCGACCGGTTCGCCGAAATCGTCGGCGGCCATTCCGAACTGGGTATCTGTATCGATATCGGCCACCTTTTCATCGGCGCCGCCCTGCGCGACCGGGACTTCTATGCCGATCTGGATTTCCTGCGGCCGGCGGCGCGCTCGATGCATTTGTGGAACACCAAGGGACCGGATCACCATGACCAATACGGCCATACGCCCCTGCATCCGGGGCAAGACCCGGGTGACGGCTGGATCGACGTGGAAAAAATCCTGCGCCGGGTTTTGCACAATAACAACGGTATCCAGTTGGTTTTCGAATACCCCGTTGACGAAGTTTCGCCTGAAATCCAGGCAGGCTACGACTGGATCGGCGAACTGGTTCAGGAACTGGGGTGAAGGACGCAACACAAAGGAAGCGGGAATCAGGACATGAAGGATTTCAAAATACTGCTGATCAATTGCAACACCATGTTGGACACGCTGGTCACGGCGGGCATCGGCATCCTATCGGCGAGCCTGAAAGAATCCGGCATCCAGGTTAAACTGTTCGACACCACCTTTTACCGGACCGCGGAACAGACCGGTGATGAAGCCCGGGCCAAGGCATTGCAGGTCAAGCAGACCAGTTTCGCCGAATTGGGGATCGTGCCCGAAAGCGGAGACGTGGTTGACGATTTCGTCGATCTGGTCGGCTCCTACCAGCCGCATCTTATCGGCCTGTCGAGTATCGAAGTTACCCATCCGTTGGGTGTCCGCCTGCTCGACGCGGTCAAGGGGACCGGAATCCCGACCATCGCCGGCGGACCCTACGCCACCTTCGCACCGGAGATCGCAATCCGCGCCGACAGTGTCGATATGGTCTGCGTCGGCGAGGGTGAGCAAGCGCTGGTCGAGCTTTGCCAGAAGCTCCGTGACGGCGGCGATATAACCGGGATCGCCAATTTATGGGTGAAAAGCGGCGGCCAGATCCATAAGAACCAGGTGCGCAAGCCGGTCGATCTCAAAACCTTGCCGCGCCAGGATTGGAGCGTCTATGACGAACGCCGGTTTTGGAAACCGATGGGCGGCAAAATCTCGGTCACCGGCACCTTCGAGATGAACCGGGGCTGCCCCTACGACTGCACCTTCTGCATCAATTCCGGCTACAAGGAGCTTTATGGCGGCTTCGGCGGATACTACCGCGAACAGGATGTCGTGCGCCTGGTCGATGAGATGGCCGAGAAAAAGGAACAGTACAATCTGGTCTATGTCTATCTGGTGGCGGAAAGCTTTTTGACCACCACCCGCAAGCGGGTCGAGACCTTCGCCCGGCTGTACAAGGAAAAGGTCGGATTGCCCTTCTGGGTGGAGGCGCGTCCCGAATCGATCACCGGCGACAAGATTGCGCTGCTCAACGAGATGGGCTGCGAGGGGATCAGCGTCGGTGTCGAAAGCGGCAATGCGGAACTGCGCAAGAACATGCTTGGCCGCGACATCGCCGACAAGACCATCCTGCGCGCCTTCGAGTTGCTGCGCGAGACCGGCATCCGGGTCAGCGCCAACAACGTCATCGGCTTTCCGACCGAAACCCGCGAGATGATTTTCGACACCATCCGGCTCGACCGGCAGGTTCAGCCGGACGGCGTAATGGTCAGTTTCTTCAGCCCCTACAAGGGAGCCAAGCTGCGCGACTTGTGCCAGCAGATGGGCTATCTGAAAGACGAGGACATCGCCATGGACTACCGTCTTGGCCCGACCATGGACATGCCCCAGATGAGCGCCAAGGAATTGATCGGGGTACACCGGACATTTCCGCTCTACGTCAAGTTTCCGGAAGATGAATGGAAGCATATCGAGATTGCGGAGCACGATACACCCGAGGGCAATGCGGCGTTCAAGGAATATTCCGAGCGTTATGTGAATGAGTATTTGAGCTGAACATGACCAGGGTCGCTTTTCTCGGCGCCGGTATCATGGGCCGGGAGATGGTGCGGAAACTGCTTGCCGCCGGTCATCAGGTCCGCGTTTACAACCGGACGCTCACCGCCGCCGAGCCGCTCGCCGCCGCCGGCGCCGAATTGGCCGAAACCCCCGCCGCCGCCGCCGAAGGCGCCGAGATGGTTATCTCGATGGTCAGCGACGACGAGGCATCGCGCGCCGTCTGGCTGGGCCCCGGCGGCGTCCTCGCCGGTGATCCGATGGCCGGCGCCATCGCCGTCGAAAGCTCGACATTGTCGCGCGGCTGGGTGATCGAATTGGCCGCGGCGCTCAACAAGGCCGGGCTGCGTTATCTCGACTGCCCGGTATCGGGCGGTCCCGACGGCGTCCTCGCCGGGTCATTGACACTGCTGGTTGGCGGCGACAAGGAATGCCTGGCGGCCGCCGGCGGCACTTTATCGGCTTACAGCAACCGGGTTATCCATTTCGGTCCGGTCGGCGCCGGCACCGCCTACAAGCTGGTCGTCAACCTGATGGGAGCGGTGCAGGGCGTCGCCCTGGCCGAAGGCTGGGCGCTGGCCCGCCGGGCCGGTCTCGACCCGGCCAAGGTCGCCGAGGCATTAAGCTCCGGCGCGGTGGCCAGCCCGCATGTCAAATACCTTACCGAACGCATGCTCTCGGGCAATCATGACGAGGTCTATTTCTCCACCAGCCTGCGCCACAAGGACGCCGCCTATGGGCTGCGGCTGGGCAAGGAAATGGGGCAAGCCATGCCGGCATCGGAAACCGCGACCGAAACCTACCGGCGGGCCGTCGAGCGCGGCCTCGGCGAAAAAAATTCGAGTGTTATTGTCGAGATTCTGGACTGAGCAAGTGGAAATAGAGGCCATTCACCGCCCTCATCGCGCTCCGGACCCGAGCCGCTCCAATTGATCAAAATCAACCTTATGGGGCCGCATCTGTGCTTCTATAACGCCATCGACTTGCAAATCTACAATAGATGCCAAAGACGGGAGAGGGCGATCCAGGAAATACGCATTCACGGCCGCGGCGGCCAGGGAACGGTTATCGCATCGAAGATACTGGCCAAGGCGATTATCGAAGAAGGTCAGTTTGCGCTGGCCATTCCGTCCTTCGGCTTCGAGCGGCGCGGTGCGCCGGTCGTCGCTTTTCTGCGCGTCGACGACAAGGAAATCAGGACCATCACCAACATCTATCATCCCGACAATATCATCTGCATCGACCCGACCGTTTCCAGGGCCGTCGATATATTCAAGGGCTTCCAGGAAGGCGGCACCTGGGTGCAGGCGACGAAAAAAAGCCCAGAGCAGCTTGAGATACCGAAAAGCGTCGCAAAGCTCGGATTGTGCGATGCCGTCGGCATTGCCCTCGATGTCTTCTCGAAGCCGATCACCAATTCGATCATGCTCGGCGCCTATGCCAAAACCTCGGGGCTGGTGTCCCTCGAATCCTTGAAAGAAGGGCTGAAGACGGCAAATTTCCGCGATGCCGGACTGGACCAGAATATGTTGGCCGTCGAGCGCGGCTATAGCGAAACCAAGGTTCACCAGGTCAATTGAAGACATCGCCATGCTGAAACAAGCCCGCCCCCGTTTCGATCCCGCGAACATCCCAGACGATCTTTGCGCGATCGGCACCGAGCTGATTACCATGCTGCCCGGCGACTGGCGCTCGGAACGCCCGATCGTCGACCGCGACAAATGCGTCAAATGCGCCACCTGCTGGCTCTTATGTCCGGTGCAATGCGTCGTCGAGATGCCCGCCTGGTTCGATATTTCATATGATTCCTGCAAGGGCTGCGGCATCTGCGCCACCGAATGCCCGCAGGGCGCCATCGCCATGATAATAGAAACGGAAGACTGACCATGCCCGATACAGCACTGACCAACGAGCCCAAATCCATTGTCTGTGACGGCAACGAGGCGGCGGCCTGGGCGGTTTCCCTGGCCAAGCCCGATATGGTGGCGGTCTATCCAATCACGCCGCAATCTTCCTTGGTCGAATATGTCTCGCAATTTATCGCCGATGGAAAAATCGACGCCGATCTGATGGACGTGGAAGGCGAACACAGCGTCATGTCAGTTTTGCACGGCGCCTGTTTGGCCGGCGCCCGCACCTATACGGCGACCTGCGGCCCCGGTCTTTATTATATGTTCGAGCCTTATGTCCGCACCCCGGGCATGCGCCTGCCGATTGTCATGTCCATCGTCACCCGCGACGGCTTGTCGCCGCAAAGCGTCTGGGGCGGCCAGCAGGACGCCATGATGCTGCGTGAAACCGGCTGGATTCAAATTTATTGCGAGAGCGTTCAGGAAGTATTGGATTCGCTGATCATGGCCTTCCGCATCGCCGAGCACCGGGACGTCATGCTGCCGGTCAATATCTGCCATGACGGCAACTACCTCAGTTACGGCATCACCAAGGTTTTCCTGCCGGAAGGGGAAATGGTCGACGATTTTCTTGGGCAAAAAGACACCAACTGGCACGCCGCCCTCGATCCCGAGCGCCCGATGTCGGTCGATCCGCTGACCGGCGGCGAGGGTCCGGGCGGGCCATCGACATTCGTCCGCTACCGCCAAGGCCATTGCACCGGCATGCAAAACGCACTGCAGGTGATTACCGAAACCCATCAGGAATGGGAACGCGTATCGGGGCGCGGCTATGCGCCGCTGGTCGAGGAATACCGCTTGGACGACGCCGATTATGCGATCGTCACCATCGGTTCGATGGCGGGCGCCGGCAAGGATGCCGTCGATGTCGCCCGCGATGCCGGCGAAAAGGTCGGCCTGATCAGGATTAAAACCTTCCGCCCGTTCCCGATGCAGGCCCTGAAAAGCGCCCTCGCCAAGGTCAAGGCCATCGGCGTGGTTGACCGGGCGGTCAGTTTCGCCTGGAACTGCGGTCCAGTTTTTCAGGATATCCAGGCGGCTATCTATCAATTGGATGAACGCATCCCGGCGATCAGCTTCATTGGCGGCCTGGCCGGATCGGACATACACGGCGAACATTTCGCCCGGGTGATTGACGCCACCGGCAAACAGCTTGCCGGTGAAACGACGACAAGCCCGGTCTGGCTGAACGAGGGCGAATAGGGGAGGCGGCTATGGAACAGACCAAATATCTTATTGCCGGCTCCTCGCACGCCGCCCTCTCGGCGCTCAATTCGATCCGCATGCTGGACCAGGACGGCAGCCTTGTCATGATCACCAAGGACGGCCGCCTGCCTTATTCGCCGACGGTCCTCCCTTATGTCGTCTCCGGCCAGTCGAAACCGGAAAAGGTGCAATTGCGGGACGATGAATTTTTCGCCAAAAACAACGTGAATTTCATCGCCGGCGCCGGATTGAGCGGCCTCGATGCGGACAAAAAAACCGTCACCCTGGAGGACGGCCGGGAATGGCGATACGAAAAACTGCTGCTGGCGACCGGTGCCGCGCCTGCCATTCCAGGCATACCCGGCTTGCCCGACACGCCCTACCATGTGCTGCGCTCGATGGACGACGCCGTCAATTTGAACGCCCTTTTGGAAAAGGTGAAAACGGCGGTTGTTTTGGGCGGCGGGCTGATCGGCATGCACGCCGCCGAGAACCTGATCAAGGCCGGCGTCGCGGTCACCATCGTCGAAATGCGCCCCCAGGTTCTGCCCGCCTATTTCGACGCCCAAGCCGCCAAGATCATCGAACAGACCTTTGCAGATAACGGCGTCGCCATGCGCATCGGCGAAACCCTCGTCGGCGCCCAGCCCGATGGCGGCACCCCAGACAGCAAGGGGGCCAAGGTAAGTCTCGATGGCGGCGATGAGATCAGCACCGATCTGTTGCTGGTCTGCACCGGCGTTGCGCCCTCTATCTCCTATCTTGAGGGAGGTCCGGTGGAAACCGATCAGGGCATTCTGGTCGACGAATGCATGGCCACCAACATTGAAAACATTTGGGCCGCCGGCGACGTCGCGCAGGCCTCGAATTTTTACGGCGGCGAAAAAACCATCGGCGGTATCCTGCCGGCGGCCGTCGAACAGGGACGCATCGCCGGCATGGCGATGATCGACGATCCCGCCATCAAACCCTATCCCGGCAACGTGCCGCTCAACACCTACGGATTTTTCGGCAATCAGGCGGTCTCGGTCGGGGTCAGCGACGAAAACGCGCTTGGCGAAGGCACCGAAGTATCGTTGAGCGTGAACGAAGAAGAGATGTTTTATCAAAAAATCCTTATCGGCGGCGGTTGCCTTCTCGGCATTTCCGGCATCAACAGCAAATTCGATCCCGGCGTCATGTGGCAACTGGTGCTGCTGCGCACCGATCTGGCACCGGTGAAGGACGAATTTTTGCGCGATCCGGCCACTGTCGGCCTTGATCTCATGTCGCGGATTTGGCGTTGAGCATGGCGCCGCGTTGGGAAAATCAGGAAAGGACGGGCCGGTGGGCATAGGTCACAACACGATTGCATTCCACCAGGACAAATGCGATGGCTGCGGCGACTGCATGACGGTCTGCGCGCAAGCGAAATCCGGCAGCGAAAATCCTGAGCATTCGCGCATCAGGATCGTTCCCGGGGTTGCCGCCAACGACAGCTTCGAGCTGGCCTTGTGCCGGCAATGCGGCGATCCTAAATGCGTCCTGAATTGCCCGTCCGGGTCCTTGACCAAGGACCATGAGACCGGCGTCGTCCCCTGGGACGCCGAAAAATGCGTCGATTGCCTGCTCTGCACTGTCGGCTGCGCCTATGGCGGCATCAGCTATAACGCCGACGAGGGCCATGTCATGAAATGCGACATGTGCGACGGCGATCCGGCCTGTGTCAAAGCGTGCGGGACGGGCGCCCTCGAATACAACAGATCGGCGGAGATTTATAATAAATACGGCGAACTTGAAGACCTGTTCGTGCCCGGGCTTTCCGCCTGCCAAGGCTGCAATTCCGAGCTTCTGATCCGCCACACCATGCGCAAGATAGGCTCCAACGTGGTCCTAGCCACGCCGCCGGGCTGTATCGCCGGCATGGGAACGGTCGGCTTCAACGGCAAGACCGGTTCGAAAATTCCGGTCTTCCACCCGCTTTTGACCAACACCGCCTCGATGCTGGCGGGCACCAAGCGCTATTACAACCGCATCGGCCGCGATGTCACCATGGTCGCCCTGGCTGGCGACGGCGGCACCGTCGATGCCGGCTTCCAGTCCCTGTCCGGCGCCGCCGAGCGCGGCGAACAGATGCTCTATATTTGCGTCGACAATGAAGGCTACATGAATACCGGCATGCAGCGTTCGGGCAGCACCTCCTACGGTTCCTGGACTTCAACGACGCCGGTCGGCGAAACCCTGCATGGCAAAACCCAGGACGCCAAGAACATGCCGGTCATCATGATGATGCACAATTGCGAATATGTGGCGACCGCGTCGCTGGCATTCATGGATGATTATTACCAAAAACTGACAAATGCGATGGAGGCCGCCAAACGCGGCATGGCCTACCTGCATGTCTTCTCGCCATGCCCGACCGGTTGGCGCATCCCGTCCGAATTGACCAACGAGGTTTGCAAGAAGGCGGTGGAGACCAACTTCGCCCCGCTTTGGGACTATAGCCCCGGCCAGGGCCTCAAGTTCACCCGGCCCGTCGATGATCCCTTGCCGGTCGAGGTTTATTTGGACATGTCGGGCAAATACCGCCATTTGGATGACGCGCAGTTGGCGCATATCCAAACCGCCGTCGACCGCAAAATCGCCTTGCTGAACGGGTTTATGCTGGCCACCGGCGGCCGGGCCGAAGCCGGCGGCGAGGCCGAACCCGGCGGCCGGGCGGCGGCCGGTTAAACGGCTTCGCATCGGCGAATTCAAAACGAAAACCAAAGACGCGGCTGAAAGCGGACCTTCCCGGCCTGTTCCCTTATACATAGCGTAATTCCGGTGGTCACTCTCCCGGGCCTATAATACGGGGTCGCAATGGAACGCCCCAATGGGCAAACACAGGAGAGTGACCATGGA
>NZAK01000045.1 GCA_002687515.1 Rhodospirillaceae bacterium | reverse complement strand
CCGAGGAACTGGCCCGCCAATACGGCCTCAAGGCCGGCGACAGGGTCTTGGATATTGGCTGCGGCAAGGCGTTTCTGCTGTACGAATTGACCCAGGCAGTGCCGGGAATCGAGGTGTCGGGGATCGATATTTCCGAATACGGGATCGCGCACGCCAAGGAAGAAGTGCGCGACAACCTGAAAGCCGGCTCCTGCACCTCCCTGCCCTACGGCGACGATTCATTTGATTTCGTCTATTCCATCAACACCTTCCACAACCTTGCGATCCAGGATCTGTTTCAAGCGGTCCGCGAAATGGTGCGGGTGGCGCGCGGAAAAGCCTATATTTGTGTCGAATCTTTCCGCAACGAGCGGGAAAAAGCCAACCTCCTTTACTGGCAACTGACCTGCCGGAGTTTTCATGATCCGGACGAATGGGAATGGATCTATGGCCAATGCGGCTATGACGGCGATGTCGGTTTCATCTATTTCGAGTGAGGCGATGGGATGCGCCAAATAAAACGAATGATCATCCTCGGCGCTTCGGGTCTTATCGGCGGACAACTCCTTAAAGATTACCGCTCGGACGGCATTGAAACCATTGCCACCTATCACCGGAATCCGGAGGACGGCCTCAGCCGGTTTGATCTACTAGAAGACGATCTCTTCGATCTGGTTCCGGACCTTGGGCCAGGCGATTGGGTGTGCGTGCTTTCGGCGGAGGTTGATCCCAACCGCGTCGCGGATGATCCGGACGCCGCCCGCGCCCTCAACGTGGACGCGACCCTTCGCGCCATGGAAACGGCGCGCGATCATGGCGCCGGAATCTTGTTCCTGTCCACGGAATCCGTTTTTGACGGGATCACGGGCGATTACGGCGAAACCGATCCGCCGCGCCCGCTATTCGCCTATGCGCGGCAAAAAGCCGAGGTCGAGAACGAACTTAAAACCGGCGGCGGCAAATGGCTGATCGTCCGCACCGGCTGGACCGTCGGCTGGAACCCAAAAGCCCGCTGCCCGGTTGCAGGAACTTACAAGGCGCTTTTGTCCGGCAGCGCGGTGATGGCCGAAGACAACCTCTTCACGCTGACCGATGTTGCGGATACCAGCCGGGCGCTATTGGAACTTTTGCGCGCCGATGCGGTCGGCATTTACCATGTCGCCGCCAATCCACCCATTGGGCGCGCGCAACTCGCACAGATAATCCTGGAAACCAGCAGCTTCGGTGCTCAAATGTCATTCAAGCCGGGCAAATTTTCCGAAATCCCTTTTGCCGAACCGCGCCCGGCCCAGGCGTGGGTTTCCAACGCAAAATTCATGGACCAATTCGGCACCCGTTTCACGCCACCGGAAGATACGGTGCGGAAAAAGATTGCGCTTCTCGACGCCGGGCAGCAAAAAGCGCAAAGGATCACCGCATGAACCGGATAGCGAGCGCCGACAACAATAAAATATCCGCCGCCGATTTGGCCGGCGCCAAAAGCCTGCTCAGCGATCTGTTCGGCGCAAACGGCATCCGGCGTTTGTTGCTGGTCAATCCGCCGGACGCCGACGCCGAATTGTTCCGGATCGATACGGCAAAGCGCGGCCGCTACACCAACTATCCGCCCTATGGATTGTTGAGCATCGCGGCGCATGCGCGGGCGCGCGGCGTCGAGGTGCGCATTTGCAACCTGAACCATGAAATCCTGAAGGCCTGCCACGCCGCGGCAAGCGAAGAGGATTTCGATTTTGACGCAGTCTGGCGGAATTGCCTGGACACCGTCATCACCGAGTTCGATCCCGACCTGGTTGGCCTCACCTGCATGTTCACCATGACCCACGGCTCGTTGAAAACCATCGCCGAACGGGTGCACGGGTCCGGCAAGCCGGTGGCCATCGGCGGCGTCCACGTCAGCAACGATGTTGAGCGTGTGCTTGATGATATCGATTGCGCCACCATCGCCTTCTTGCGCGAGGCCGAAGTCGCGTTCGCTCGTTTTCTGGAAGTGGTAAACGATGGCGCCGCGCCCGATACATTGGCGCAAGTCATCCTCCGGGACGCCGCCGACAGGCGCTATCGATTCACGGCCGAGGCGCAACCGGGCATCGATGTCATCGATACCCTTCCCGCCTACGAGCTGATCGATGTCGGCGAATATGCGGACCAGGGCACCATCGGCGCTTTCTATTGCTTCAAGCCGGCGGGCACGCGCTTCGCCACGGTCCTATCCAATCGCGGCTGCCGCGCCCAATGCACCTTTTGCAGCGTGCGCAATTTCAACGGCGCCGGCGTCCGCCAGCGTTCCATAACCTCTGTCGTCGATGAATTGGAATTGTTGCGGAACGAATACGGCATCGGTCATGTCATGTGGCTGGACGACGATTTGTTGAAGGACCAGGCGCGCGCGGTTCGATTGTTCAACGAGATAACGCGCCGCAATTTGGACCTGACATGGGATGCCACCAACGGCGTCATTGCGTCGTCCTGCACCGACGAGGTGATCGCGGCGGCGGCGGAAAGCGGCTGTATCGCCATCAATATCGGCATGGAATCGGGCAACCGGGAGATCCTCAAATCGGTGCGCAAGCCGGGCACCCTGGAAAACTTCTTAGGCGCGGCGGAAGTTCTGCGCAGGCACGAACAAATTCACGCCAGCGTCTTCCTGATGGTCGGCTTTCCCGGCGAAACCATGTCGATGATCCTCGATACCATCAACGTCGCCCGCGAAATGGATTTGGATTGGTACCGCTGCGCCCAACTGCAGCCGCTGCCGGGCACGCCCATCTACGATGCCATGGCGGCGCAAGGCATCATCCAGGAGACCGGCGATAAGGAACTGCGCTTCAACGGCGGCGCCTTCGGCAAGCAGGCCGAGATCGAACAGGGATTGCGGCTGGCCACCGCCGATTTCAGGGAAGCCTTCGCCAATATTCCCATGGATGCGGTACCGACGCCCGATCAGCTGACCGACATCTGGTTCTTCATGAACTACCATTTGAATTTCCACCGCATATTCCATGAACGGAATCAGGTGAAGATGGACCAGCTGATCGCCCACCTGAACGTTCTGGCTGACGTGATATCCCCGGAAAATGGTTTTTCCATCTATTTCCTTGGCTATCTGGAATACCTGAAGTCCGGTAGTATTTCGCCGGAATTGGTGGCGCGCCTGGAACAGCGGCTCGATACCTCGCCCTTCTGGCGCGACCGTTTCGAAGCATTCGGGTTGTCGGCGGAGCATTTGAAAGACCTGAATTTTCCCGAAGACGAAACCCAGCCGCTCCAGCTTCTATCCACCAACAAAGCGGCCCCGGTTAGCGCCGGGCTCGGCTGACGATTGCGGCGGAGGAAAGGCGATTGGCGAAATTTTCCGTCTCGCTGAATGACGCCGATAGCTGCTGGCGCGACGAAAACGCCAAGTCTTCGGCTTGGTTCGCCAAACGCCCGAACGTCTCTATCGACGAAAGCCTGATCGCGGATCTGAAACGCCGCGCCATTGAAACCGGCGAGAACACGCGCCTGTCGTTGCATTCGAACCCCGACCATCCGCTCCACGAAATGATCATCGTCCAGCACCGGGACAAATTCCATCCGCCCAAGAAACACGCCGACAAGGACAAATCCTTCAATATCATCGAAGGCCGCATGGCCGTATTCGTCTTTGCCGATGACGGCGCGGTCGAGGATGTCTCAATCCTTGGGCAAGGCGGCAACCGGCAATACCGGGTGGGCGCCGGCGTCTACCACGCGGATTTCCCGATCACCGATTGGGTGGTTCATTTCGAAACCACGCTGGGCCCGTTCCTCGGCGAAAAGGACAGTATCTTCGCCCCCTGGGCGCCGGCGCGGGACGATATGGCGGCACAGATCGCTTATCGCGATACCCTGTTCGGCGCATATCTGAGCGCGGCGTCAGACGTTTTGGTCACCGGCGCCGGCGGACGCGCCGGCGGCGCCTTGACCGAGCGGCTTTTGGCAGAGGGCTATTTGGTCACCGCGCTGCACCGGGGAAACGCCGGAAATTTGCAAGGCCTGACCGAAGGCGATCACGCCGGCGCCCTTGATCTGGTTTCCTGCGATCTTGCCGATGCCGCCCATGTACCGCCGGGAACCAAGACGGTTATCCACGCCGCCGCCGAACTTCCCGTACCCTCCTCTTCGGCCCTCGGCATCACCCGCAATAACGTGGAGGCGACGCGACGCCTGATCGATGCGGCCATTGAAGCAAATGTGGAACGCTTCATCTTTTTTTCCGCCATGTCCATTTATGGTAGCGGCAATGGCGGCGTGATCAGCGAATCCACACCCATTACCAACCCGAATGCCTATGGCGCCAGCAAGCTTCTCGGTGAGCAGATGCTGGCCGAAGTCGCTGGCCGCATACCGTCCGTATCGCTGCGGCTGCCGGCCATCGTCGGCGCCGGTACGCAGCCCAACTGGCTAAGCCGCACCGCCGAGCAGCTTCGAAATGACGAACCGGTGCGCTATCTAAACCCGGCTACGCCGTTCAACAACGCGGTCCATATGGACGACCTCGCCGAATTCATAATCAGCCTTGTCGGGCAGCCTTTGACCGGCGCAAGCGTGATCAATCTTGCCGCTACCGACAGCATCCCGGTCGGCGAACTTGTCGAAACCTTGAAAACGGAACTGGGGTCTTCATCGGAATTAACGGCCGAGGAAAAGCCGGACCAAACCGGTTTTACCATCGATTGCACGCAAGCGCGCGAACGGTTCGGCTGGACGCCGATGTCGATGCGCGCGCTTGTGGCGCGCCTCGCGGTATAAGAAGCGATGGCACAAGACAACATCCTTATTGCGACCAGCATCGTTCCCGGAGCGCGCCAAGATATCCAAGCCGCCGCCGTCCAAAGCTGGCTGGATCATGGATTCCATGTGGCGTCCCTGAATGCGCCGGAAGAAATAGACCGGTTGCGCGGCACCTATCCCGGCGTCGACTTCATCCTGCAAATGCGGACCGGTAAGCTGGAGACAGGCAGGCCTGTTATCTATCTTTCGGACATGCTGCATCATCTGAAAGAGTCCGGCCGGCGGACGCTGGGCATCGTCAATTCAGACATATATCTGCCGCCCAATCCGAAGTTGCCCAATTTCGTTTCGGGGAACACGGAAAAATCGCTTCTGTTCGGGCCGCGCCAGGAGGTTCCGGAATTCGGCACTGGTGAAGGCAAAATGGACCCGTTCGGCTTTGATTATTTCTTTTTCGATTCGGAAATTCTCCGCATCTGGCCCGAATGCAAGTTTTGCCTGGGCATGCCGTTCTGGGATCTATGGTTTCCGCTGGTTCCCATCTTCGCCGGCGTTGCAGCGAAAAAACTGATCTCGCCCGCCGCCCGGCACATCCCCCACCCGACTCAGCGCGATGACAGCTTTTTCATGTTCAACAATGAATTCGTAGAGGTTCTATTGCCGCAATTGGGTAAAACCCCGGACGGGGCGGAAACCTTCGGCGCCGAAATCGACGGCGCCGCCTATCCGGCGCTGCTGAATGAGGCCCGGACTTCGCAAGCATCCGGCGCGCCGGAAGCAGAACGCCTGGCGGCGCTCGAGAACCTGGCGGCCTACCTGGACGAACTGACCCGCTATGTGATCGGCTATATCGACCGCAACTCGGAAAAAATTGAATTGGCCTAATGGCCGTTGCCGTTGCCGAATTCGTCCGGTTCGAACACCACGATCTTGCTGCCGCCGGTATCCAGATCGAACTTCACCTGAATCAGGTGCTTCAGTTTTTCGCGGACCGCTTTCCGGTCTTCGGGCTTGACCAGGAACAGCATGAAACCGCCGCCGCCGGCGCCCAAAATCTTGCCGCCGAGCGCGCCGGCGTCCAGCCCGGCCTGGTATATTTCGTCGACTTCCTTGGTGGTGACGCCTTCGGCCAGCTCGCGCTTCAGCATCCACGCATCATGCATCAGCGAGCCGAGATCGCGCACCAGATCGTCCTTGCGTTGCAGGATTTTCGCCGCCTCGCCGCAAAAGAAATGAAGCTGGCGCAGTTCCCGCTCCTTGTTGCCGAAATTGGCGATTTTCTTTTCGGCGATATCGGTCGAATAGCGGGAAAAGCCGGTAAAGAACAGCATCATGGAGCCTTGCAGGGCGCGCTTGTTTTCGCCGCTGATGATAATCGGCGACACATCGTAGGAACCATCCGAATTAAACTCGATCCGGTTGAGCCCGCCATAGGCAGCCCAAATCTGGTCCTGGCTGCCCACCGCTTCATGCATCACGTCCTGCTCGATGCGGATGGCCTCGTTGGCCAGTTGTTTTTTCGAAACCATCTCGCCCTTGATGGCATAGAGGGCGTTCAGCAATCCGACCGAAAAGGACGAGGAGGAACCGAGGCCGGAGCGCGCCGGAAGATCGGCGTTGTAGGAAATTTCCATGCCGCGCTCGACGCTCATTTCGTTCATGATGGCGCGGACGGCGGGGTGCTTGATCTCGTTGGTTTCGTTGACCAGTTCGATGTTCGACCAGACAACCCGGTGCTTGTGTTCGAAAAACGGCGGCAGGTAGCGGACGCTGAGATAACAGTATTTATCGATGGTGGTGCCGATGACGGCGCCGCCGTTCTTGCGGTACCAATCAGGATAATCGGTGCCGCCGCCGAACAGGGACACGCGAAAAGGTGTTTTACTGATAATCATCCAACGCTCACCACCGGAATCTTCGGGGATTTTCCCGTATTTTCAATTATTTAATCACGCAACCGCTAAAAAATCATTAGGAAGCGGCGAAAATCAATCCCCGATATACGGCGCCAGGATCGCCGGCGCGCGCGCCAGGTCGTCCGGCGTTCCGATATCCAGAAACGGAAATTCGCCTGCATGGGCATGCAAGGTTCCGGGCGCCAGTTTCTGGAACAGGTCGATTTCCAGGGACGGCCCATCGGCGGCGGCGATCATGTCCAGCAGTTCCCGCTCGAAAAAATAAACACCGGCGCTGATAACCCCGCCCCCGCCGCCCGCGTTCTTTTCAAGAAAGCCGCCGATCCTTCCGCCATCGTCGATTTCGACGGATCCATAGCGTCCGGCATCGGCAACACGGGTGCAGAGGATCGAACCGGGCGCGCCGGAAGCGCGGTGGCCATCCAAAAACGCGCAAATATCGGCATCGACAAAGGTATCGCCGTTCAACACCAGCACCGGCAGGTTTTGTATTTCGCCCGCCAAATGGGCAATGGCGCCCGCCGTGCCCAGGGGCCCGGGCTCGACCACGGCGATACATTCGATGTCAGCCGGCGCATGAGCCTGGAGGTAGGTTTCCACCTCGCCGGCCAGGTGGCCGAGGCCGAAGATTACCCGCCGCGCGCCAAAACGCCGCAGCCATGCGAGAAGGATGCTAAGGAACGGCCGCTCGCCGATCGGCGCCAGAACCTTCGGCGTGCCCGCAAGCACCCCGCCGAGCCGGGTTCCCAGCCCGCCGGCCAGCACCACCACATCGATGCCGCCGAGGCACGGGGTCATACGTTGCCATAGATGCTGTTGCGGATCATCTGGTAGCCTTTTTTGAGCTCGGTGATGCCGGCGTCCAGGGAATGGGCGGGCATGTATCCGGTCGCCTCGATCTTTTCGTTGGAAACGATATAATCGCGCTTGTCCGGGTCTTCGCCGATCGGCGCTTCCAGGAACTGAAAGCCGGGAAGATGCTCGGCGATTTTTTCGCAAAGCTCCCACTTGGAAAGATTGGCGTCGGAAAGGCCGACGTTATAAATCTCGCCGGTCATGGTTTCGAGATTGCCGATCACGTGCCGGAAGGCGCGGGCGACATCGCGGACATGAATGAAATTCCGTTTGAAATGGCTTTCGAACAGGACCAGCGCCCGGTCGTTCACCGCCCGGTAGACGAAATCGTTGACCAACAGATCGATCCGCATGCGCGGCGACATGCCGAACACGGTGGCCAGGCGCAGGCTGACGCCGCCGCCCTGGGCGAGCACGATTTCCTCCGCCTCGACCTTGGTGCGGCCATAAAGGGAGACCGGCCGGAGCGGCGTTTCCTCGGTGCAGAATTTTCCCGGCTCGCCGACGCCATAGCCGGAATTGCTGACCGGCATTATGACCCGCTGGTCCCCGCCCATCAGCCCGCAAACCATATCGACCGCGTCCCGGTTTATGCTGGTGGCGCCGAGCGGATCGTTAATGCACATCGGCGCGCCCACCAGGGCGGCGAGCGGTATGATCAGATCGGCGTCCTTGGCGAGCGGCGCCACGGCGTCTTTTTCGCGGGCATCGCCCCGCACCATATCGAAATTGGGATCGGCGCAGACGGCGGCCAGGCTCGATTGTCCGAACATGAAATTGTCGAGCACCGTCACCCGGTGCCCATCGGCCAGCAACATCGGCACCAGGGTCGAGCCCAGATACCCGGCGCCGCCGGTCACAAGAATATTCAATTTATCCGCCATTAATTCAGCTGTCCTTCATTTGCAGGCCGCATCGAGCACTTGGTGCAGCTTTTCGATTTGCGGGCCCAGGTCGAACGGATGATTGCCGACGAAAAAGCCCCGGTCGTGGGCCAAATCGCCGTTGCTCATTTCGCCGACCAGTTCATAGTCGAAATANTTGATCACATCGTGGCGCGGGAAGCAGCCGCCGGTGATGATGCGGAAACCGATATCCGCTGATTTAAGCGCCTCCATCACCGCCGCCCGGTCGATGTTCATATCCGGACCCAGGATGATGGTGAAACAGAAGCTGGATGATTTGCCGTTTTCGCGCTGGATGATGAAGCGTGGGTCGTCGGCGAACAGGCCTTGAAATTTGGCCAGGTTTTCGCGCCGCGCCGCCGTCATCGCCGGCAGCTTCGCCAACTGGACGATGCCGATGGCGGCGTTGATTTCCTGCGGGCGCACGTTGTAGCCGGGAACAATGAACCGGTAGGCCTCGAAAAAATCATCATCGCTTGGCGCGAAAAGGTCCGAACCTTCGGACACATCGCGGCTCCAGCCATGGGCGCGGATGGCGCGCGCCAGATCGTTCAATTCCCCATCGTCGGTGGTCAGCACGCCGCCTTCGATGGTCGAAATATGATGCGAAAAGAAAGTGGAAAAGGTGCCGATATCGCCGAAGGTTCCGGTTTTCCGGCCGGCCAGCTCGGCATCCATCGATTCGCAATTGTCTTCGAAGAAGATCAGACCGTGCCGGTCGGCAAACTCGCGCATGACATCGAGCGCCGCGGGATTGCCGAGAATACTGACCCCGACGATCATCCGCGTCCTGGACGTCAAGGCCGCTTCCAGGCGCGCGGTATCCATGTTTAGGGTTTCCAGCTCGACATCGACGAAGCGCAGCTTCAACCCATATTGCTGCAGCGGATGATAGGTGGTGCTCCACGATATGGCGGGCACGATCACTTCGTCGCCGGGCTGCAAGGGGTTATCGGCGCGGTAGCAAAGGGCGGCGACGCCGACCAGGTTGGCCGACGAGCCGGAATTGACCATGACCGCATATTTGCGTCCGAAATATTGGGCGAAGGCCTGTTCGAATTCGGCGACCTTGGGGCCCATGGTCAGCCGGCCCGATGCGAGCACCGCGTCGATGGCCGCCCGTTCCTCGTCACCCCAGCTATCCGCGGCAAGATCGTAAAACATCGACGCCCGCCTATTCGCTATAGAGGGGCGGCACGGTGGAACCGTTGATCACGCCTTCTTCTTGCAATTCGTGGAAGACATACTCGACGCATTCCAGCACCCCCTGGCCGAAATCGATACTCGGATTGTTGACCAGCTTGACGCCGACCGTAGGCGAAAAGGAATAGGGCGTCATCACGTAATGGCCCTTATAATCCTGATCAAGCATTTCGATATCGACCTCGCCGTTCAGCATTTCCCGCACCAGCGCCAAAAGGTCCGAATAGCGGTGCCGCTCGATGCCGGTCAAAATCACATGCTGGTTGGCGTAGGCCGGGTCCAGAATATCGACGCTCAGCTTGCCGGCATCGCGGCCGTGGATATATTCGCGCTCTTCCGAGCCGTCGCCGGGAAAGGTGATCTTGCCCTCGGTCAGGGCCTGGCGGATCAGCCGGTAGATGCGGTTCGAGGCATCGGCGCGCTCGCCATAGACCGAGCCATAGCGGACGATGGTGTAGTCGAGATCATATTGCTCGCCATACTGCTCGATGATCAGTTCCGAGGATTTCTTGGAAGCACCGTAGAAGGCACCTTTATGTGAAAACACATAGACCGAGCTGGCATAGACGAAGCGCTCCACATTGGCGGCGCGGCTGGCTTCGAGAACGTTTAGGTTGCCCATCACGTTCAATTGCACGGTCTCCACCGGCCGGTCGATGGAATCGTTTAGATCGGCGAGACCGGCGAAATTATAGACCACATCCTGCCCGGCGGCGGCGGCGCTGACGGCGGGCCCATCCATAATATCGCCTTCGATGACCTGGAAGCCGTTATCGATCCCTGCCGGCGCCTTCCGGTCGAACACGGTAACCTGGTGGCCGCGCTTGACCAGTTCCTCGACCACATAGCCGCCGAGGAACCCGGCGCCGCCGAATACGATTACCTTGATCGGTTGGCTATCGGACATAAACCGCCATCATCCCTTGAAATGTTGCACCAGATGGCCGATCGCGCTACGCCCCATGGCGAGGATGGATTCTTCGGCCGATCCGCCGGTATGCGGCGTACAATATAGGTTGGGAAGGGTTAAGAATTCCACATCGTCGCACGGCTCGACCTCGAACACGTCGAGCGCCGCGCCGGCGATAATCCGCTCTTTAAGCGCCTGCTTTAAATCGGCCTGCTCGACGATGCCGCCGCGCGCGACGTTGATCAGATAGGCGGTTTCCTTCATGCGCCGGAGCGCAGACATATCGATCATGCCGCGCGTCGAATCGTCAAGCGGCGTGTGCACGGTCACGATGTCCGCGTTTTCGAAAATCTCCTCCTTGGAGGCTTCGATCAATCCGTTTTCATCATAGTATGCGGCCTGATCGATGATGTCGTTGACCAGGATACGGCAGCCGAAGGGGCGCAACAGTTGGGCCAAATCCTTGCCGATGAAACCGACACCGATGATGCCGACGGTGTGTCCGCTTAGGTGCGTGCCGCCGTCCTTTTCCCAATTGCCGTCACCCAGCAGGCGGCGCTCGGAAAAGAAGATATTGCGCATCAGCCCGATCATCATGCAGAGCGCCATTTCGGCGACGCCGCGGCGGTTGACGCCGCCGGTCCAGCCGATGGCAACGCCGCGCGCATCGCAGGCTTCCCGGTCGACACTGTCGAGGCCGACGCCGTATTTGGAGACGATTTTCAAATCCGGGCATTGATCGAGAAACTCGCCGGTGATCGGCTCCAGCCCGATGACGGCGCCCTGGATGCCCTTGAAAAAATCAACCAGCCCATCGCCGCTCAAAGTCGCGCCGCTTTCGTTAAAAGCCACCTCGGGAAAGGCGCCGGTGATTTCGCGGCGAAGAACCGGATTCTTGGAAAAACTGCGGGACGCGACCTTGACGACCGGTCCGCTCATGCCGGTTGCGCCTTGGCCGATTGCGCCTCGGCCGATTGCGCCTCGGCCAAATCCCTGGCGGCGGCGGCGATATCGGGTGTACCGATACCATAGAGCCGGTGCAGTTCGTCGCGGCTGCCATTGACCACCTCGAACCCGTCGCGGAGGCCCAATCGCTTGATCGGAGGCAAGCCGCCCCGGCCATCGGCGGCATCGATCAGGGCTTCGGCGACGGCGCTGCCCATGCCGCCCTCGAGTAATTGCTCCTCGACGGTGAGGACCGCATCGTAGCCGGCAAAGAGGTCGGTCAGTTTGTTTCCGTCAAGCGGCTTGGCGCGCACCAGATCGACGACGCCGGCCTCGATGCCGGCATCGCGCAACTCATCGGCCGCCGCCAGCGCCTTGTGGGTGAGGTATCCGCAAGCGACGATGGCGACGCGGCTGCCGGCGGTCAGATGGCCGAAACCGTCTTCCAGCGCGGTATCGAAGCCGCCGTGATAAAGGCTGGCCAGCGGCTGCCGTTCCAGGCGGATATAGCGGAATTTGGGATCATCGATGCAGGCCCGCGCGATGGCCGCCGCCGAGGGTGCGTCCGATGGGGTCAGCACTTCGATGCCGTTGAGCGCCCGCATGCAGGCGATATCCTCGGGCGTGAAATGGGTCAGCGTGGCGTGATCGTAGCCGAGCCCGACGCCGACGGCGATCAGGGTCACCGGCAAATTCATCGATGCAATGACGCATTTCACCTGCTCGTAACAGCGCGCCGTGATAAACGGCGCCATCGCATAGAGGAACACCTTTTTGCCCGACAGCGCCAGGCCGGAGGCCAAATCGACCATGTTCTGTTCGGCGATGCCGGCATGGATGAACTGGTCGGGAAAATCGCGGCGGAAACCGTCCAGGGCGGCGGCGCCGAGATCGGCGCTGATGAACAGGATATCACGATCCTTGGCGGCCGCTTCGATGATCGTCTCGATCACCGCATCGCGCATCAGCTGAGGCTTCACCATCATATCCATTTATGCCTCCGCGCCTGCGTGGGCGGCAAGGCCTAGTTCGCTTCGCGCCTCGGCCAACTGATCGTCATTGGGCATGCGGTTGTGCCATTCGGAGCGGCCTTCCATGAAGGAAATGCCCTTGCCCTTGACGGTGTCCGCAATGATCGCCAGCGGCCTTCCGTCGCTTTGCTCGAGCTTGGCGAAGGCGTCCAGAATTTCATCGAAATCGTGGCCGTCGATGCTGACCGCGTTCCAGCCGAAGCTGCGCCACTTGTCTTGCAGATCGCCGAGCGCCACCAGATCCTCGGTGCGGCCGAGGATGCAAAGCTGGTTGCGGTCGACGATGGCGACCAGATTATCGAGCTTGTGATGGGCCGCGAACATCGCCGATTCCCAGATCGAGCCCTCGTAGCATTCGCCGTCGCCGAGGACCACGAAGGTGCGGTAATCCTTCCCGTCCTGGCGGGCGGCGAGGGCGAAACCGGCGCCCATGCCGAGGCCGTGGCCGAGCGAGCCCGATATCCCCTCGATCCCCGGAATACGGAAATCGGCATACATGCCGAGGAGCCCGCCGGGCTCGGTAAAGCGCTGCAACTCTGCCGCCGGGTAATAGCCGATATCGGCGAGGATCGGATACAGCACCATGGCCGCATGGCCCTTGGAGATGATCACCCGGTCGCGATCCGCATAGTCCGGATCGCCCTCTTTATAATTCAGGACACCGCCGTAATAGAGAGCGGTGATGATATCGGCGCAGGAATAGCTGGATGGGATATGGCCCTTCCCTTGGCGCATAACCATTTCGAACAGTTGGCGCCGTAGCCACAGCGCTTTGTCTTCAAGATCGTTTATTTTCAAGTTTTGGCCTTTCTATTGGTTGGTTTGGCCGTTCTAACTCTTAAGCGGCGTTGCGCTCTTCCAATAACTTGCGGCTAAGGGGGATGGCCCGCATACGTTCGATATGCGCCACCACGTCGTCGCCGAATTTATCCCGCACCAGGTCCAGATAGGGCTGGTGGGTGTAATAGGTGTCGAAGGCCGCATCCCGGAATTCCAGGATATCCGCGGCGCTGCAATGATCGTTGGAGAGCGGCTTGGCGTTATAGCCGTGCTGCGAAAAATCCTTCCAGGTGTCGGGCAGTTCGAGCCCGCCGGCGACGGCATCGTCGTAAAGCTTGGAGCCCGGATAGGCCATCGCCGAATAGAAATTGGCGAACTCGCAATTCAATTCCAGCGCCAAATCCAATGTTTCCTGCATCCTCGGCACATTGTCGTCGGGCAGGCCGAAAATGTAATTGCCGATGATATTTATGCCGGCGCCCTGGATGCGCCGCGCCACATCGATGATGTCGTCGTTGCCGTATTTTTTTAAGGCGCCGTCGCGGACATGGTCGCTGGCGCTTTCGATGCCGAGGCACAGCCAGTTGACACCCGCCGCCTTGAGCCCATCCAGGAATTCGTCCCGCACCGAATCGACGCGCGCATAGGCCCAGATATTGACCTCGTAATCGCGAGATTTCAGGAGATCGCAGATGCCGTGCACATGGCGCTTGTTGAGCACGAACATCTCGTCGACAAATTTTATATTTCTAACGCCGAAATTTTCGACCAGGTAATCGATTTCCTTGATCACCGATTCCGGCTTCCACATGCGGTAGGAGGATTTTCCGAACGGTGAATTGATGCAGCAGAACGAGCAATGGTAGGGGCACCCCAAACTGGTATGGATCGCCGCGTAGGGCGAGCGGTCATCGATATGACCGAAGCTGTGCCAGTTGTGGGACCGGTAGCGGTCCATCGGCAGAAGATCCCAGGCGATGCCCGGCATTTCTTCATCGAGATCGGTGATTAGCGGCTCGGCGCTGGCCGGCGGCACGATTTCGGCGCCGTCCCGCCACCAAAGGCTGGGTACGTCGGAATAGTCGTTGGCCCTCGATTTGATCGCGTGAAAGGTCTTGAGGATGGTCGCCGGCCCTTCAAGATCGCAGACGAAATCCACCGCTTCTTCTTGCATGGTGCGGAGCGGCAGGGCCGACGGATGGGTGCCGGTCATCATCACACGGGCTTCCGGGTCGGCGTCCTTGATCTTTTCGGCGATGGCGCCGGCGGCGGTCATGTTCTGGGTCGAGGCCGACGGCTGCAAGCCATAGCAAACGATGACGATCAGCTTGGCGTTGAAATCCTCGGTCGCGGCGCGCGCCACCATATCGGCGCTGGCGCCCATGGCCGGCGCGTCATAGATGGCCGCACTGAGGCCCTTGCCGCGCACGTAGGTGGCGTAGAGCCCGGCGAACACGGGCGGTTCGATCGCCGAAAACTCGTCGCCCAGATCCTGGTAAATCTGCTTTCTGTCACCGGGATTGATGAACAGAACATCCACAGCCTCGGCCATTCAGCCTTCTCCCACCACTTTAGGGGCGCTTGGTATTTTTACCAATTCGCCAACTTTTTGATATTAGCCAACAGGACCTAAGAATTGGTAAAATTTTATTTGTGATATAGCCTGCCCGACGGCGAAATCAAATCAGTCCCGTCAAGGTTCCCCGCCCCTATCCCCCAGCAATTCCATGATCATGCCGATATCCTCTTCGGCGTGGCCATTGGCGGCGGCGCGGCGCAGCAGTTCGGCGGCGGTTACCGCCATCGGCAGGGGCGCCAGGTTGGCGGCGCCCAGATCGCGCGCCGCATCCAGATCCTTGAGCATGGTGTAGACATGCCCGAGCAATGGTTCCGTCACCCGTCCGGCAAAGCGCGGCGCGAATATCTGCAAAGGCTGGGAATCGGCAAAGCCGCCAGCGAGAGCCTCGGCCAGCATGGTCGCGTCGACGCCCGAGGCCTCGGCCAGGCGGACCGCCTCGGCGATGGTGGCGATGGCGCTGCCGACGATCACCTGATTGCAAAGTTTGGTCACCTGCCCCGCCCCGCTCGGTCCCATATGGGTGACCCGCTGCGACAATGTCGCCAGCACCGGGCGCACACGGTCGATTTCTTCCGCCGCGCCGCCGGCCAGGATGGCCAGGGTGCCGTCCTCGGCGCCGCGGACGCCGCCGGACACCGGCGCATCGATCCAGCCCATGCCGGTTTCGCCGCGCAGCCTTTCCGCCATGGCCCGGGCGCGGTCCGGGCGGATGGATGAAAAATCGACCAAAAGCTTGTCTGCCGCCGCCGCCTCACTGATGCCGCCCGCACCGAACACCACCGCTTCCGCCGCATCGGCGTCGGTCAGGCANATCAGGACGATCTCGGATCGTTCGGTGACCTCGGCCGGGCCAGCGGCCTCGGTTGCACCCTTCCCAAGCAGCGGCTCGATCTTGGCGCGGGTCCGGTTCCAGACCGTGACGCCATAGCCGGCGTCAATGAGCCGCGCGGTCATCGGCGCGCCCATCAGGCCGATGCCGGCAAAACCCAGCTTCGGTAATGCGCCGGTCATTCCGTATCCACTCCGATGCGCGGCTCGATTTCCCATTGGACATTTCCCGCATGGGTCACCGCGCCCAAATTGGCGGGGCCGACGGCGTCGGCATATTTCTGCAGGGCGCCGGCAAGTTTGGCGGTATCGGGCGGCGTCCAGTTCATGCGCCGCCCGGCCAGTTCGGCATCGGTCAACTGCACTGAAATGGCCGCCGCGCCGGCATCGATGCGGATGATATCGCCGTTTTCGATAAGCGCGATGGCGCCGCCCGCCGCCGCTTCGGGGCAGGCATAGCCGATACACATGCCGCGGGTGGCGCCGGAAAAACGGCCGTCGGTCAACAGCGCCACCTTCTCGCCCATGCCCTGGCCGTAAATCAAGGCGGTGACGCCGAGCATTTCGCGCATGCCCGGCCCGCCCTTGGGCCCTTCATTGCGGATCACAATAACCGAGCCTTCCGCATAGGCGCGGTCCCTGATCACCGCCATGCAGTCCTCTTCGCTTTCGAACACCAGCGCCGGGCCTTCATGCACCAGACTGTTGAGGCCGGCGACCTTTAACAGCGCCCCATCGGGGCACAAGTTCCCCTTCAGGACGACGACGCCGCCGGTCGGCGAAATCGGGTCCGATGCGGTCACCACCACCTTGCCGTCGGGCGGCATTGTACCGGCGAGGGCGTTCTCGAGGCGGGCGCCGGTCAAGGTCAGGCAATCGCCGTCGATATGGCCGCCATCAAGAAGTGCCTTCAGGATCACCGGCGTTCCGCCGATATCATAGACATCTTTCGCGTGATAGAGCCCGCCGGGCCGAAGACTGGCGATCAAGGGCGTTCGTGCGAACACATCGGCGACATCATCCAGGGTGAAGCTGAGGCCCGCTTCGTGGGCGATGGCCGGCAGATGCAACCCGGCATTGGTGGAACCGCCGGTCGCCGCGACCACGGCGGCGGCGTTTTCCAGGCTTGCGCGGGTGACAAGATCGCGCGGCAGCGGCCCGCCGGCATGGATCGCAATCACCACCATTTCGCCGGCAAAGTGGGCGACGGCGGTGCGTTCGTCGCTGACGCCGGGGATCATCGACGATCCGAGCGGCGCCAGTCCCAGGGCCTCCGATACCATGCCCATGGTATTGGCGGTGAATTGCCCAGCGCAGGCGCCGATGGTCGGCAGGCAGACCCGCTCCAGTTCATCGAGCTCGGCAGCGTCCATATCGCCGGTCATCACCGCGCCGACGGCTTCATAGGTATCCAAAACGCTGACATCCTTGCCGCGCCAACGCCCCGGAAGCGCGCTGCCGCCGTAAATGAACGCCGACGGCACGTTGCAGCGCACCATGCCCATCATGATGCCGGGCAAATTCTTGTCGCAGCCGCCGAAGCCGACAATACCGTCATAGGCATGGCCGCGCACCACCAGCTCGACGCTGTCGGCGATGACCTCGCGCGAGATCAGCGAGAACTTCATGCCCTGATGGTTCATCGAGAGCCCGTCAGAAACGGATATGGTGGTAAACTCGCGCGGCGTGCCGCCGGCGCCGGCGACACCTTCCTTGGCGGNGGCGGCCTGGGGGCTTAAGTTCATGGTGCAGGGCGTTCCCTCGCCCGATGTGGTGACGACGCCGACGAAGGGCTGGTCGATGGCGGCGTCATCCAGACCCATGCCGCGCAGGAACGCCCGGTGCGGGGCGCGGTCGAGCCCCCGGGTGGCTACCGTGGAACGCAATGTCTTTGGCGGCGGCATGTCAATTGCATAACCTGAACCAAGAGGCTAGTACACCCCAGTAAAGTTTAGGCGTGGAAAATCCATAAATTGATATGAATGATTCCGGCATTGAAAATTTCTTAAAGGGCGATGGCCTTTGGTCCGAAGTTCTTTCGCCCAGGTCGGAAACCAANGGCCGGGCGGCGCTGTTTCTGGACCGCGACGGGGTTATGGTCGAGGAGGTCAATTACCTGCACCGCGCCCAGGACGTGCGTATCATCCCGGGCGCCCTCGAGGTTATCCGCCGCGCCAATGAACGCGCCATCTGCGTGGTTCTGGTGACCAATCAGGCCGGCATCGGCCGGCGTTATTATGACTGGAAACATTTCGTGGCGGTGCAGGCAAGAATTACCGGGGAGCTGGGCAATTCAGGCACCCGCCTGGATGCCGTATTCGCCTGCCCCCACCATGCCGAGGCGCGGCCGCCCTATCAGCACCCGGACCATCCGGCGCGCAAGCCCAACCCCGGCATGATGCTGATGGCGGAGGGTGCGCTCGGCATCGATCTTGCCAAATCCTGGATCGTCGGCGACCGGGCCATCGACGTGCGCGCCGGGCGCAATGCCGGCTGCGCCGGCGGCGTCCACGTTGCCACCGGCCATGGTTCGCGCGGTAACGAACGGGAAACGGCGCTGGCATTGGCCACCGGCGATTTCCGCGTGCTCGGCGCGCCTTCGGTGGCGGCGCTGTTCGAAANCCCGGAAATCCTGAACGGCGCCCTGGNCTGACTTCTGGTCAAGCTGCGCCTTGTTTCAACGGCGTGTTCCGGTAATCTCCCCTGGGGGGTGGATTCCTGTGCGAGAGATGAAAGATGACAATCCACGACAGCGAACTGACCGGCGCCGATATTCGCGCCAAGCTTAATCATCCAGTGGTCGATGCCGACGGCCATATGATCGAAACCACCTTTGCCATTCTCGATTTCGTCAAGCAGGTCGGCGGCGCCGACATCGCGGCCCGCTACGAAGAAGACCTGACCGCCAACACCAACACCCGCAGCCGGGGCGCCGTCTGGGTCGGCAATTCCGGCCCCACCTCCATCGACCGGGCGACGGCGATGCTGCCGAAAATGATGTATAGCCGCCTCGACGAAGCCGGCATCGATTTCGCCGTCGTCTACGGTACCCACGCGCTGAACGTGCTGCGTATCAGCGATGATGAATTGCGCCCGGTGGTCTACCGGGCCATGAACATGATGTACGCGGACATGTTCCAGGGACTGTCCGACCGGTTGACGCCGGTCGCCCTGATCCCCATGAACAAGCCGGGCGAAGCGCTGGCGGAATTGGATTTCGCCGTCAATGAGCTGGGGCTCAAGGCGATTGTCATGAATACCCTGATCCGCCGCCCGGCACCCGAGGTGGTGGCCGAAGCGCCGCATCTTGCGCACTTGTCGATGGCGCCGACCAGCCCGGCCATGGATGTCGGCGACGCCTACGATCCGGTCTGGGCCAAATGCGTCGCGCTGGGCGTCGCGCCGACCTGCCATGACGGCTTCAGGGGGCGCGGCTCGACGCACGGCTCGACCAGCAATTACGTCTTCAATTCGCTCGGCAGTTTCGCCCAGGGCAGCGATTATTTCTGCCGCTCGTTGCTGTTCGGCGGCGTGCCGAAGCGTTTCCCGGCGCTCAAATTCGCCTTCCTCGAGGGCGGCACCGGCTGGGCCGCGCAAATGTACAACAGCCTGTTCGAATATTGGGAAAAACGCAGCCTCGAAGCGCTCGCCAAGAACCTGGATCCGGCGAAGCTGGATGTGCAGCTTTTGACCGCCATGTTCGAACAGTACGGCAACGACTATTTGACCCCGGAACGCATCGCTGAAAACCCGCATCATCCGGCATCGTCGCAGCTCATGGTGCCGCCCGAAGAGGTCAATGATTTCGCCCCCACCGGCATCGAAAGCGCCGAAGATATCAGNCGGATTTTCAATGATAATTTTTATTTCGGCTCGGAAGCCGACGACCGCATGACGGCGGTCGGCTTCGATGCCAAGCTCAACCATCATGGGCTGAAGCTGAAAGCCATCCTCGGCTCCGACATCGGCCATTGGGATGTGCCCGACATGACGAAAGTCATGGTCGAGGCCTATGAGATGGTCGAAAAGGGCTATATCGGCGAGGATGATTTCCGCGATTTCACGTTCGGCAACGTGGTCGAGATGCACGCCGGCATGAACCCCGGTTTCTTCAAGGGCACGGTGGTCGAGACCGAGGTTGAAAAATTCAAGACCGAGAACCGGGCCCTGGCGGCGGAATAACCTACCAGACCGATACGTTCGGATTATCGGTCTCGCGCCGCCCCTTGGGCCTATGGCGCCGGTCGGGCCCGGCAATGGGCCATTTTTTCAGGCGCCGCTCCTGACCACGTTTGACCCGCATGCCGGCGGGACGCTCNTCCCTGGTCGCTTCGAACCATTCAGGAATTTTTTCTTCCACCTCTTCTTCGCCGGTGGGCGCCCAGAGGGTGTTTAATTCTTTGTCCCTTTGCTGTTCGCGGGTCAGGGCCTGCATCGATTTGACCGGATCAATCCTGCCGTCGGCGCCGAGGGCGTCGGCCGCATCGATGACGCCGAGAACCTCTGAAACCAGCTCTTCCGCCTTGAAGCCGCCGCGCAGGAATTGAACGCCCAGTTCATTGACTATCTTCGAGGCCATCAACAGGCCGTCGGCATCCGATTTCTTCAACTGAAAGAAAAATAGCTCGTCGTCCTGGCAGGTATAGGTGCCGTCGTGGCCGATGGTGCGCGACAGCAGGGTTTCGCAAAAGCGCACCAGGCTCATCGCGCGTTTTTCCCCGGCGCTGGCGCCAATCGCCTTAAAGATCGGTTTCAAATCCAGAATGAAGACCTTGCCCGCCTGCCCCTTGATCAGGGCGCTGTCGGCGTCGGCTTCGGTTTCCTGGAGGATTTCGCTGGTCGAAACGGTTTCTTCAGGTTCCGAGGTGTCGATGGTTATGGTTCCGGATTCCAAGTCGACGCCATCATCGAAGTCGCCGATGTCGGGCAGGCCATCCGATGCGCGTTTAACTTTGGTAGAATTTGCGGTTTTCGCCGGCTTCTTTTTCTTAGACCGGCCTAAGATAGATGTCATATACCCAGCCTTTCACTTCACCACATTCGGTGGGTTCTTGAGACTGGCTGCGATACCAGATACCCGAACTGATGTATATTACGGTTAGTAACTATTTTTGGCAAGAAATCTGGGGTTATTTAGTAACCGAAGATGGATAAAGCAGCATCGGATTCTTGAATTAATTCAAGTTTTTTTCCGGACTGGGCCGGTCATCCGGACTGGGCGCAGCATCCGGCCTGGGCGCATCTTCCGGTCCCGAGCCGGAGCCGGTAATGTCTTCCCGCAATTGCTTGATCTGATCAGCGATTTCCTGCAGCACGGTTTCTTCTTCCGGCTGGTCGAGTGACTGGTCTTCGACATCCTTCATATCGTCGGCGACATCGGCCACGATATCCCGGTACCGTTCCCGCTTGATCCCGATATTGCGCGCCGCGATCTTGATATATTCCTTGCGCAAAATATTCAGGCGTTCGATATGGGCCTGGCGAAATTTTTCCATTCCCTCGAGCGCCGCCAGCGTTTGCGTCCGTTCCTCTTTGAGCTGCCCGGCCGCCTTGAGAAGGCGGTCGGCCAAGTCGGTCAAAACCTGCTTCCTCTCCTGAACGGTATCGCGCAAGGTTTCGACTTCCTTGGTAAGGGCCGCGCCTTCCGCCTTCAGGGCTTCACCCTTTTTCTTCAAGGCCTCGTTTTCGGCGATGCGCGCCTTGATTTCCGATTTCACGGTTTCAAAACGCCGGATCACCTGAAGCGCCTGTTTCCTGCGGCTATCGATATCGTCGCGGGTGGCTTCCTGCTCGATGCGTATCTCTTCGAGCGCGGCGGCGGCATTGTCCCTGTCTTGGCCGAGGTCTTCGATTTCTGCTTCGAGCGCATCCTTGTTGGCGGCGAGGCCAGCGTTTTCCTTGGCCCGCGAAGCCAGCTCGGCATCGAGGCCGGCGATCTGATCGTTAAGTTCATTCGCCCGGCCCATTAGTTTTGCCGCATCTTCTATTTCCTTTAACCTGGCAATTTCCGCCTTGGCGGCTGCCAATTCAGCCCTCGCCTGGCTCAACGGGGTTTCCGGCGCAGCGCTTTTTGGACGGTCATCCACCGCGTCCGAAAGCTTGCCGATGTAGCGGGCTGCAATCTGATTTATTTGATCGGTGATCTGGTCCAGCGGCAGGTAACCTCTTTGCCATGCGAAATAGCCGCCACCGCCCAACAGGGCGATGACCAGAATCGAGATGACAACCGGCCGCATTCTTGATTTGCCCGCTGGCGCCGGTGCAAGTTTTAGCGCAGGTTCGCCGGCCTGGCCTTGGGCTTGGGCTTGGGCTTGGGCTTGGGCTTGGGCTTGGCCTTGGGCCTGGCCTTGGGACTGGCCTTGGGGCTGGCCCGGCTCTTCCGGGGCCGGCCGGCTCGGCGGCTCGAATAATTCCGACATCGCAACCTCATAACTGGGCGCCGAATTCACGCAATTGCATATGCCAGCGGCTATTGCCGGCCAGCCCAATGCCAAATTTTCGTTTCGCCCGTCCCCGGGCGCGCCTCGGTGGTGCGCGCACTCTTTACGAATTTATAGGCGGTAAAATTACGATATCCTTAACGCCATCTTAAGGGCGGGCCATTTTTTAGCGGTTGAATATGTATAATTCTTGCGTATAAGTGCGCGCTGCTCAAATTCACATCGCGAATTTTCGCGGATAATGCCATGCGGCCGCGCGCAAATACGGTAGGGAGTCCTGAATGCAAATCGCTGAACTTCTCAGTCACAAGAGTAAAGATCTGGTCACCGTGGGTCCGGGCGATTCGATAAGGACCGCCGCCGAGGCATTATCAACGAACAATATCGGTGCCCTGCCTGTTTGCGATGCCGGCGGAAATCTTGTCGGCATCCTTTCGGAGCGGGATATTGTCCACGGCTACGCCGTTCGTGGCGGTGATATCGATGATATCCAGGTTGCCGATTCAATGAGCCGTGAGGTCGTCACCTGTGTCCCCGAGGACGACGTTAACAAAACCATGTTGGTGATGAGCAAAAATCACTTCCGTCATATACCGGTACTTGAAAACGGCAGGCTTTCGGCCATCGTCAGTTCACGCGATATCATGGAAGCGGTGCTCGAGGAGGCCAAGACCCAACGCAACGTAATGGCTGAAGCCTACAAAATGGTGCGTTAAACGGCTGGAATTTTTCCAATGCGGGGTGAAGGCGCGGCCGAGGTGATCAGCCACGCCCATATTGGATGAAATCGCTCCAAACCCTTTCGATATTGCGCAGGGTTTCGCGCAAGGCATCGACATCATCTTCCTTGACGCCGGCATCCCTGAGGGCGTTTCCGTTGGCGAGTTCCAGTTCGTGGATTTTCTCGCAAATACCGCGTGATTTTTCGGTCAGTTTGATACGCACCGACCGTTTGTCGTGCGGCGATCGCGATTGCTCGATATAGCCGCCCTCGACCAGCTTTTTCATATTATAGGAAACGTTCGAGCCCTGATAATATCCGCGCTCGATCAGTTCGCGTATAACGATTTCCTCGTCGCCGATATTGGTCAGCAGCATGGCCTGAACCGGCGTCAGGTCGCGGTAACCCAATCGGTTCAATTCCGCCCGCACCACATCGAGAAAACGCCTGTGCAGGCGCTCGATCAGTTTAGCGATATCAAGATATGGATCGTCCACGCCTCGCTTATAATTGCGATACGAAAGTTTCGCAAGGTAGAACAGGTACTTAGAAAAATTACCCTCGAATTCAGATTTGGGTGGAGAAAATCCGCCAGGTCTGGTCAATTGATCCACATGGAAGGATTATTGCCCCGATACCGTTTTTTGCCGATGCTGGGAGCGCTTCTGCTGGTTGTCGGTTGCGGCGGCGCCGTGCCGACCGAAACCGAACGGCGCACCGAGCAGAAAACAGCGGGATACAAGCAGGTCATGCGGGTCGCCGCGGTCACCGCCAGCGGCGGTGATTTGATATCGGCGGTTAATCTATACCGGCGCGCGCACAAAATGGATCCCACCGCCACGGCGCCGCTTCTACGCCTCGGCGCGGGGCTGGCCTATTTAAAGGACAATCAAGGCGCGGCGGGCGCCTACCGCCAGGCAGTCCAATTGGATGGCGGCAACGTCGAAGCGCGCCTCGGACTCGGCAAGGCCTTGATCAATACCGGAAGCTACGATCTGGCGATTACCGAATATAAAATGGCTTTGGCCATCGATAGCGAGAACATCAACGCTTATAATGGGCTTGGCGTTGCGTTCAATTTGACCGGCGACCATCAATCGGCGGAGAACAATTACCTTGATGGACTAGGGTCCGGACTCAATTGAGCCACCATACGATGGTGGCGACGATAAGGACGGCGGAGAGGAATGTGTCGGCCCTTTTATCGTATCGCGTTGCGATT
>NZAK01000044.1 GCA_002687515.1 Rhodospirillaceae bacterium | reverse complement strand
TGCGCGCCGCCGGCCCCGCCGAGGCCGCCGCCATCAAGGTCATGGGCGGAGCCCCGGTGAGCATGAGAATTACCCAGGTGGCCCAATCCCTGCACCGGGGCGTGATCCAGGGCACCTTCAACGGCTGGTCGGCGCTGCAAAGCTTCAAGATCACGCCGCTGATCGTCACCCATGTGGACATGCCCTTCGGCGTGCGCGGCTTCTTCTATGGCATCAATGGGAAGGTTTTCGACGGGCTTTCCGGCAAGATCAAGGCCGCCATCCGCAAGAACACGGGCATGCATGTGAGCCGCAAATTCGGCGGCATGAACGAAGCCCGGGGCGCCAGGTACCGCAAGGATGCCGCCAAGGATCCCAAGCGCAATGTCATCCGGCCCTCGGCGGCTGATCAGGCGGGCTACCGCAAGAAGTTCCAGTTCCTCTATGACAAATGGGTCACGGATCGGCCCAACGGACAGGCCAAACTGAACGCCGTGCTGAAGTTCCGGGCCGAATACCGCAAAGGCAGCTAGAGCCCGCCGCCCTCTGCGGACGCGAGTATGGAAAGGTCGTTCGACGCCCAGAGGCTGCTTGGCCGCTGGACCCATGGGATCGCGCTGATCGGCGCCATCGGCATCATGGCGCTGGCCGGCGCGGTGGTCGTCGATGTGTTTCTGCGTTCTACGTTCAACGCACCAATTCTGGGTGTCGACGATCTGGCCAAGTTCAATCTGGCGGTCATCGTGTCCAGCTTTTTTCCGGTTTGCCTGGTCGGCGGGCATTTCGTCACCATCCGCTTCCTGGGCAAGGCGCTGGGCAACAAGGGCGCCTGTTGGCTCGAGGTCCTGGGCGGCGTCGGCACCCTGTTCATTTTCATCCTGCTCGCCTGGCAGTTTTTCCGCTTCACCGTGTTCAACATCACCCTGACCGGCTTGGAAACCGACGTCCTGGAATGGCCCCTGGCGCCCTGGTGGTGGGTGGTGACGACCATCATTTTCGCCTGCGTGCCCATTCAATTGCTGGTCATTTATGATGCC
This sequence comes from Rhodospirillaceae bacterium, assembly GCA_002687515.1. Taxonomy (GTDB): domain Bacteria; phylum Pseudomonadota; class Alphaproteobacteria; order Rhodospirillales; family UBA2165. The sequence continues at coordinate 34,747 of NZAK01000044.1, read as the reverse complement.
TTCAGGCGCGCCATCGAGGGCCGCCTGCCGGCCTACGAGGCGCACAAGGAAAGCGAGGCGGCGACCGGCGGTTAGGCGCCGGTCGCTGGGTGAATCATGGATCCACTTATCATCGCTTTCCTCGGTATCATCGGCATGTTCGTGCTGATCGCGCTGCATTTCCCGATCGGCATCGCCATGGCAATTGCCGGATTTGTCGGCATCATGGCGATGCTCGGCCCGGAACCGGCCTTTAGATCCTTTGCCACCCTGCCGACCCAGGTGCTCACCACCCAGGAGCTTGGCGCTATCCCGATGTTCCTGCTGATGGGCAGCTTCGCCGCCGCCGCCGGACTGTCGACCGATCTCTACCGCCTGTTCCACGCCTTCGTCGGCCATTACCGGGGGGGCCTGGCGGCGGCGACCATCGGCGGCTGCGGCGGCTTCGGCGCGGTCTGCGGATCGTCCCTGGCGACGGCGTCCACATTCATGCGCATCGCCATGCCCGAAATGATCGACCGGGGGTATCGTCCGTCGCTCGCCGCCGGATGCATCGCCGCCGGCGGAACCCTCGGCATCCTGATCCCGCCGTCCAACCTGATGCTGCTCTACGGGGTACTCACCGAGCAGTTCGTGATCGCGCTGTTCACCGCCGCCGTGGTGCCCGGACTCATTTGCCTGGTCATTTATTTCATCACCATTTCCCTCTATGTGCGCATCAGCCCCCAGGCCGGACCGGCCGGGGAGCGCATGCGATGGCCGGAACGCCGGCGTGTCATCCTCGATTGCTGGGGCGTGGTCACCCTGGCCGGGGTGGTCAGCGGCGGCATCTATGGCGGCTACTTCACCATCCTCGAGGCGGCCGCCGTGGGCTGTATTTTCTCCCTCGCGTTCACCTATTTTCGCGGCCGGCTGAACTGGAACGTGCTCCGCAAGGTGCTGGCCGAAACCGCGGCGACCACCGGGCTGATCTACATCATCATCTTCGGCGCCACCATTTTCACCGTCTTCATCTCGCTGACCCAGATGCCCGACACACTGGTCCGCGCCATCCAGGCGGCCAACGTCCCGTCGGGCATGGTGATTTTCCTGCTGCTGGTCATGTATATCATTCTCGGCAGTATATTCGAGACCGTGGCCGCCATGATCATCACCCTGCCGGTGGTCTTTCCGCTGGTCGTCGGGCTCGGCTTCGATCCCATCTGGTGGGGCATCATCAACATCATGGTGATCGAGATCGGCCAGACAACGCCGCCGATCGGCATCATCCCCTTCGTGCTGCACGGCATGCGGCCCGACATCCCGCTGAAAACCATCTTCACCGGCATCATTCCATTCTTTTTCGCCGATCTGACGCGGCTCGGAATCATCGCCGTGTTCCCCGTGCTCGCCCTCTGGCTGCCCGATAGGCTGGGCATGCTGCTGAACTGAGGCGGTTTACTCTTCTGGCGGGTAGGGCGGCAGTTTGCCGCCCGAAATGTATGTTCCGACCCGGTTGCCCTTGGTGATCGGCAGCAGCAGATGCGATGGATTTTCCGCATTGTGGTGGATCGAAACATGCGCCGCCGTCCGTCGCGCCACATGCCCGGTGCCGATCAGTTGCAGGTAATCCGCCGGCTTGTCGTCGGCGTCCGAGCATTTGATCCTGATGCCGATCCGTTCGCCGGCCTTAAGCTCGATACCGTAGGGGCGGACCTCGATGTTGAATTCGTAGATTTCATTGGGGGTCAAAGGTTCCCGCTCGGTGTGCTGATGGACCGGTTGCCAGGGCATCGAGGCGTCGGCATCGAGCCGGCGTTGCGATCCCCGCAACCAGCCGCGGGTCAGAAGCGTCTCTTTGCCGTCGGCATCGAAATGCAGCAGGCTGACAAACCAGAGAATCTCGGTATCCGTGGTGGAGCCAAAGAGGTTGAGCACGATCGGCCCGCAAATTTCCGTCTTTTCGACCATTGGCGGCGAAGTGAATTGGGCGCTGCCGTGCGAAAACGGCGATTCCTCATAGGTGGTGAAACCTTCGTTGGGCCAAAACTCGTGCTCGCTGAGCAGGCCGTTCGCATGCAAATAAAACGGCGTCCACCGGGTTTCGGGAAGCGGCCACTCATCGGCCGCCTTCCACTCGTCGGTGCCGACGATGAACAGTTGCACCGGCGCCTCGTCCATTATCCCCGTATCGATACCCTTCAGCCAATAGTCGAACCAACGCAAGCTTTCGTAGTCGTACTGGTAGAGCGGCCGATCGAGATAGACGGGCGGCCCGACGGTCATCTTTTTCGGACCTTTCCAGTTCTCGAAGGCACGAATGTCGCCCGGGAAGTGAAGTCCATAGACGCCCCAGTCGCCGCCCAAATAGGCCGGAATTTTTGTGTTCTCAAAATCCACCGAACGGTCCTTGAAGTAATCGCCGAGCAAATTGTTGACGATCAGATCGACGAGCATCGAATTGGCGCCTTCGTCGGGATTGCGCAGCGCGTCGGCCAGAAAGGGAACCGAATTAATCTCCGGATCGGCGAGCCGCTCCTTGACCACCTCGAAATATTTTTCCTCGCCCCATTCCTCTTTCAAGCTGTTTTCGGTGTTGAAGAACTGGCCATGGCCGGATACCCAATGGGCCATGAAGCCGTAATTGAAGATGCCGCCGTGGTAATAAAGGTCCCGATACATGTCGGTCCAGCCATAGGGGGCGAAGATGGCCTTCAGGTTGGGCGGGCCCAGCGCCGCCACCCGCTTCGACACCCGCGAAAAGTGCGACACGCCGGTCATGCCGATATTGCCGTCGCACCAGGGCTGCTTCGCCACCCAGTCGAGGGCCGCGCACACATCCTCGACGGACTGCGGATCGATATTGCCGAATACGCCGCCCGATCCCCTGGTGCCGGTGATATTGACGACGACCAGGGCATAGCCTCGGCGCACATAGAAATTAAAGTCCCCGGTTTCGATGAAGCCGCGCGCGTAGGAAAAGCCGATCGGCATCATCTCCATCGACTGGGTCGGCTTGCCGTAGGCATGGACGGCTACCAGCGCCGGAAACCTGTCTTCAGCGTCGGGCCGGAAAATATCGGAATCCAGTGTTACGCCATCGCGAACCGGAATCGCGACATCTCGGTTGATGGCGATACCGTATTCCCTTGGTGACGTCTGCCAAGTTTTTGAAAACATCACCTTCTCCTCTGATTTGTCCCGAATGCACCTGCCGCCGATCGAATTTCAGATACCGGCGGACGCCAATAACATCTATGCCGGTTGCGAACTCCGCCGTGCCATTAATTCGATAAGGACGAATCCCGCGGCGAACACGATTCCTATCGAATTGGCGACCCCGGCGAATTGAAACAGATCGACGGGTACCAGTAAAACCAGCCCGGCGGCGGCGAGTACCAGGCGAGCCAAAATGCTCAATGGCCGCACGAAATAGCCGATCATAGTGACCGACACCAGCCAGGCGCCGACCAGAGCGGTTGCCAGATCCAAAATGATGGTTAACGAATCGCCGCGCATCAGAAGCGTTGTCGAGCCGACGAACATGAAGGGAATAACGAAGGCCAGCCAGCCGAAGCGCATGGCGGCGAAGCCGGTCTTCATCGGATCCGCGCCGGTCAAGGTGGCGGCCGCGAAGGCGCCGATACATACCGGCGGCGTGATCATCGACATCATGCCGAAATACATGATGAACATGTGCGCCGCGATGGAATCGATACCGACCTCGATGAGCGCCGGCGCCACCAGCGTTGCCAGCAATACGTAAACGCCGACGGTGGGCATGCCCATGCCCAAGAGGATGCAGACGCCGGCGCCGACCACCAGCAAGGCGATCAGGCTGCCGCCGGCAATATGAACCAGAAACAGCGTCAGGCCGAAACCGAGGCCGGAAATGTTGAGTACCCCGATGACGATACCGGCGGCGCCGCCGATCATGACGATGTCGAGAACCGTGGTGCCGGTTTCCTTGATCGCCTCAAAGACGTCCCGGGGCGTAAGCCGCTTCCCTTTGTAACCTATGCCGACGCCGAAGACGATGACCGTCGCCGCCGCCCACAACGCCGATTCCTCGGGCGAATAGTTGAGGTTGAACAGGGCGACGATCAGCACCACGAAGGGCAGAGGGAAAAACCAGCCCGACTTGATGACCGGCCAGGCGCGTGGAATCTGTTCCGCGGGAACGCGTTTGATGCCGCTTTTGGCGGCTTCCAAATCGGCCTGAATGAACAGCGCGACATAGTAAAGGACGGATGGGATGATCGCCGCCAGCACCACCTCGGTGTAGCCGATCTGCAGGAACTCGGCCATCAGGAACGCGGCCGCGCCCATGATCGGCGGCATGAGCTGGCCGCCGGTCGACGCCACCGCCTCGATGGCGCCTGCGTGGTGGGCCCGATACCCGCCGCGGCGCATCAGGGGGATGGTGATGACCCCAGTGGTCACCACGTTGGAGACGACGCTGCCCGAGATCGAGCCGAAGAGGCTTGAGGCGAAAATCGAGATCTTGGCCGGGCCGCCCCGGTAGCGGCCCATGAGCACCATGGAAATGTCGGTAAAGAAGGCGGAGCCGCCCGATTTGAACAAAACCTGTCCGAAAAAGACAAAGGCGATAACGATGGTGGTGACGATGCGCATGGGGATGCCCAGGACCGCGGTCGGGTCCCATCCCAGATAAAGGACGAGCTCGGCCGGCGCCACCTGACGGCCGGCCAGCATTCCCGGCACCAGATGGCCGATCAGCGCGAAGACGAGGAACACGACCACCACCACCGTCAGCATGTTGCCGACCGTGCGGCGCACGCCCTCGGTGATCAGGAGGATCAAAATCGCGCCTACCGCCAGGGCGTCCAACGGCTGCTCGACCATACGCTCGACCAGGTCCGGGAAGCGGATCGACGTGTAGACCGCGGCGGCGAAGCCGATCACGGCGGCGGCGGCGTCGTACCAGGGAACCGGGCCCTCCCGCGCCCGGCCCTTTCCCGCGGGGACATGCAGATAGACCAGCGGCAGAGCGATCGCCAGCATCCCTGCGAGATACTGTTCGGTGTAGATGAGCAGCCCAAAGGGGCGGAACAGATCGGTCGACCAGGCGATCGAGCCACCGATCAAGGCGACCGCGAAAACAGTGACGATAGCGCGCACGACCGGCTCGGCCGGCCGTGCGCTGTCTCGCGGATTATCTTCGCTCATTCAACCCGGGATCAATTCTTGGGCGGCCATAGCCCTTTTTCCCTATAGAACTTGATCGCACCCGGGTGGTAGGAAAGCGGGCCCTTCTTGGCCATCTTTTTTTGCGAAAACTGTTTGAGCACCGGGAAAACGGCGGCCATGTCCTTCTTGTTTCCGTGCATGGCCTTGGTCACCTTGTAGACCACATCCGCGGACTGGTTGGCATGGGTGATGATCAACAGATCGTAGGCCATGGCGGTCGAGGGCGCGGTAACGCCGTGGAATCGCTTGGCCGGTTTCACGTGCATCTGATAGGCCATGGGAATCACTCCCTGTAGGCGTTTCCAGGCCTCCGGCGATGGATCGAGGGATAGGAACCGGACACCTCCCACCTTGGCGCTGGCCTGAAGGATCTTGCCGGAGCCAAGGGCGAAGAAAAGTGCGTCGGTCTTGCCCTGGGCGAAGTCGCCGGCCGCGCGGACGACGTTCGGCGCCGGAACCTTCTTCACGTCGTCGTAGGTCAAGCCCGCATTGGCCAAGTGTCCCTTTATGACCTCGGCGATGACTTTCTGGGTCGTGAAGCCGCTGGATACTCTGGCCCCTTTAAGATCGCCAATTTTCTTGTAGGGCGAATCCTTGCGCACGAACAAACCCGGCGTCAGCGGGGCCATGACGGAAACGGCCCGCAAGTTCTCGTGCTTTTTCTTGTAGATCAGGCGCCCACGGTTCGCCAGCCAAGTCTCGTACGTGGCGAGCATGCCGAAATCCTTGGCCTGGGCGTTGAGTTGCGGAACCCAGATATTGGATCCGCCGGTCGGTTGCACCCGCATCTGCAGATCGGTGTTTTCCGATACGACCTTGGCAATCGCCGAGGCGGCTCCGTAGGTGAAGGAGCCTTGGCCCGAGGCCGCAACACCGACCGTCTGCGCATTGCCGGTTGTAGCCACAAGCGACGCAATGGCCAGAGCCGTTAGTGTCGATTTAACATACATTTCATTTCTCCCTAGTTCGCTGGAATTTTCCCGATTTGAGATCGATTTTGCTGTTTAAAAAAATTAAAGGGTTAATTGCCAGATAAGTCAACTTGACGGCAGGCGCGGCACACCGATCAGGCCTCCAGCCAGGCCTTCGATTCGGCCAGAAGCGTCCTCTCTTCCGGGCTGTTGACGGTGATAATATTTTGCGCCGGCGGAATTCCTTTTTTGGCAAGCCGCCAGCTTAAGAACCTGACTTCGGGAGGAAACTTGGCGAAAGCGGTATCGCCGAAATAGCCGTCCGGTATGGCTTCGCCATGCACCGCGTCAAGCCGGTCTTTCTCGTAAACCATGGTGCGCCGGAAGATCCGCCATTTATCATCATCGCGTCTTTCCAGGAGGTCAAAAAACTGCCCCCAGAATTCCCAATCGAATTCAAGATCGTCGACGATCACCCGGGCACAATGATTGACGTGCGTTTGGCTGAAGGCCCGGGAACCGTTTATGGCGGTGTTCGGCGCGCTCATGATATGTTTGGCATGTTCGCCGCTGCCGAATTCCGACAGGCGATCGGCGGATTTATCGACGAATTCATGGCTGCTGCCGGAAATCCAGGCAATGTGGATGCTGCCGTCCTCGTGAAAACAGTCACGTAAGGAGTCCCAGTCGCCGCGGTCGCGCGCCTGCCCCCAGCGCATGATCAAATCGGTAATTTCCTGACCGTCAACCGCCGCCTGTAATCGTGCCGCATCCATGTGACCCTCCCCAATCTTGAAACATTGGCAGTTTAACCGAGACTCAAAATTTAAACGGCTTTTTACCGGTCAAGTCAATTTAACGGCTCCCACGGGCATCTGTATTCGGCGGTGAAGAAGTTGCGGCATTCGTCTGGCTTGAACAGGTCACGGGACCGTCCCGGCGGCTTTCCGCGGGTCATCGACGCCTCGCGCTTTTCAACGGCCATTGCCGGCGTCCCCGTTGCCGGCCCGCGCGTCCTTCCCCAGCCATGCCCGATACGCATGGCGAATGCGACATGCGACACCGGATTCGGCCATAGGCATCCTTGTCATTTATAGGCATTCATACCCTTTTAGGGACATTTAAGTTTGGCCGCCCCCCGCCAACCCGCCAAAACCGGCGCCGGGCCATGCGGCAACTGCATGGCATGGGCGGCGGGGCAACGGACGCCGGCCATGCCCCGGTTCGCGCCCCTCGGGCGCGCCGTCAAACTTCCATATTCACGATTTAAAAGAGCAGAGGCATGATATAGAACGTATTGGGAACAATGCAAGGGGTGGGAGAAGCCGCCGGCGGCCGACATGGGAGTAAAATCATCCCGGTCAAATGGTTCCCATCTATCCGCAACCGCGCTAGCCGTTGCCCAGGTGCCCGACGATATTTTCCAGCGGCTCGATGCCGCCGCCGGGGCCGATGGTCGCGAAGGTCGGCCGGCTTGCCGCGACCCGGCCGGCGGCACGCAAAACGTCCTCGGCGCCGACCGCCTCTATCTTGGCGATGGTTTCATCGACCGGAATCGGGCGGCCGAAGATCTGCAATTGCCGGGCCGCCTGCTCGCACCGTGACGAGGTGCTTTCCAGGCCCATCAGGGTGTTCGCCTTCAATTGCGCCCGCGCCCGCGCCACTTCGTCCTCGCCGACAACCTTGCAGGCGCGCGCCAATTCGCTGCAGATCAAGGGTACCAGCTCCGCCGCTTCGGTGCGGCCAGTGCCCGCATAGATGCCGAACAGGCCGCCATCCTCGTAACTGGCGGAAAAACTATAGATGCTATAGACCAGCCCGCGCCGTTCGCGCGCTTCTTGAAACAGGCGCGATGACATGCCGCCGCCGAACAGCGTCGAAAACACCGACAAGGCATAATGGTCTGGGTGATCGTGGCGCAGTCCTTCGAAGCCGATCACCAGGTGCACTTGCTCCAACTCACGGTTTTCGCGGTATTCGCCGCCCCGGTAGTCGAGAGGCTGGGCATCGCCGCGCCGCGTTTGCGAAAGGCCGTCGAACGCCGCTTCCACCAACTCGGCGAATGCATCGTGATCGACCTTGCCGGCGGCGGCGAGGACGATGCGTTCGGCCGTATATTCGTCGCCCATATATTCCAGGAGGGTTTGCCGCTCGATGCCGGCAATCAGCTCCGCCGATCCCAGAACCGGCCGCCCCATCGGCTGTTCGGGAAACGCGGCTGCCTGGAAATGATCGAAGATGATGTCGTCGGGAGTGTCCTGGGCCTGGTGGATTTCCTGGATGATGACGGCCCGCTCGCGCGTCAGTTCGTCTTCGTCCAAAGTGGAATTTTGCACGATGTCGGCGATGATATCGACGGCCAGCGGCAGATCGTCCTTCAGCACCTTGGCGAAATAGGCGGTGTTTTCGCGCCCCGTGTAAGCGTTTAGATGGCCGCCCACATTCTCGATTTCCTCGACAATGGCCTGCGCCGACCGGCGCCGCGTGCCCTTGAAGGCCATATGCTCGAGAAGATGCGAAATGCCGTTCAATTCCAGCGCCTCATGGCGGGTGCCGACGGCCACCCAGGCGCCCACCGAAGCCGTCTCGACGGTCGCCATTTCGTCGGTGACGACACGCAAGCCGTTGCCGAGGGTGGTGACGCGGACGCTCATCTAACGCCTCCCAGCCGCTGATCCAGAAACGCCGCTACCAGCCCGATATCGTTGGCCAGCGTTTCGTAGCGCTCCGGCCGCTCGAACAGATCGCCGAGCCGGGGCGGCAATTCGGGGTGGATGCCGGTGGCTTCCTCGACGGCGGCTGAAAACTTGGCCGGATGGGCGGTCGCCATGGCGATCACCGGCGTGCCCGCCGGCAATTCGGCCTGGCGCGCCGCCTCGACGCCGATCGCCGTGTGCGGGTCCACAAGCCGGCCGTTTGCCCGGTGCAAATCAGCAATGACCGCCTTGGTGGCGTTGTCGCCGAGGCGGTGGCCTTCGAACGTTTTGCGCATGGCGCGCCAGCGGCCCTTGCCGAAATTGGCCTTGCCGTTGCGCCGGAAGCGGTCCATCGCCTTGGCGACGGCGGCACCGTCGCGGCGGTAATGCTCGAACAAAAGCCGTTCGAAATTACTGGAAATCTGGATATCCATCGACGGGCTCAGGGTCGGCACGACGTCGCTGGTGGTCATCTCGCCGGTGCCGAAATAGCGGGTCAGGATATCGTTGGCGTTGGACCCGATGATCAGCTTTTCCACCGGCAGTCCCATGCGCATGGCTCCATAGGCGGCGAACACATTGCCGAAATTACCGGTCGGCACGGCGAAGGCCACCCGGCGGTCGGGCGCGCCGAGGCTGACGGCGGTGGTGAAATAATAGACGATCTGCGCCATGATGCGCGCCCAGTTGATCGAATTAACGGCGGAAAAATTGTGCCGCGCCGCCAGCGCTTTATCGGCGAACAGCGCCTTCACCATGTCCTGGCAATCGTCAAAGGTTCCCTCAATGGCGACGTTGTGGACATTATTCGAGGCGACCGTGGTCATTTGCCGACGCTGCACATCGGACACCCGGCCCTTGGGATGGAAAATGAACATTTCAATGGCGTCGCGGTCGCGGCAGGCCTCGATGGCGGCCGAGCCGGTATCGCCCGAGGTGGCGCCGATGATGGTAACCCGCTGGCCGCGCTTTTTCAGCACGTGGTCGAACAGGCGCCCCACCAATTGCAGCGGATAGTCCTTGAAGGCCAGGGTCGGCCCATGGAATAGCTCGGCCAGCCATAGGCAATCGTCCAACTGCACCAGCGGCGCGATAGCCGGATGCCTGAAACTTGCATAGGCGTCCTCGATCATGGCTTTGAACGCGTCTTCGTCCAGCCCGCCCTCGACATAGGGGCGCATGACTGCAAGCGCGATTTCCGTATAGCCGAGNCCGCCGAGGGCACGGATGTCCGCCTTGGCCAGGCGCGGCCAGGTTTCGGGCAGGTAAAGCCCGCCGTCACCGGCCAGCCCGGCCAGGAGAACGTCCTCGAATTCCAAAATCGGGGCTTGCCCGCGTGTGCTCACATAGCGCACAGCTATTTCTCCGGACCAATTCGGCGCTTATACCAAGGTGCAGTGATAATAACCCATAGAGACGGCATACCAAGGTTTTCGGCAAGGAGCGCGCGGCGCGGCGATGCGGGACATCGGAAGACGTGCGCGACGCTGTCCGAAAGCCTTGGTATGCCGCCGTTCCGGTCGCCCATGCGGCCCGCCGGAGGGCGTCNGAAACGCTTGCCGATACCCCGCATCGCCGGCGCGTTCCTTCCTACCCGGCGGACCGCATGGGCGATCTCTATGGGTCATTATCACTGCACCTTGGTATTAACCTATCTTGCGCCCGATGGCGCGACAAGTCCCAGGAAAAGCCCGGGCAAGGCCTGGGTAAGTCAGGTTAACTCAAATAGCGCGCCGTCAGATGATCGAGGAAAATTTCGGGATCGAGCGGCGCGCCGGTGGCCCGCTCGGTCAATTCCGGCGTTTGCAGAAAAGCGCCAAGGGCGTGCACATTTTCGCCCAGCCAGGCATAGAGCGGCTTGAAATCACCACGGCCGATGGCGGCCGGGATGTCCGGGTTCGATACCACCGCGGCGCGGTAGAATTGCGCCGCCGCGATGGCGCCCATGGTGTAGCTGGGGAAATAGCCAAAGGCGCCGTCGAACCAGTGGATGTCCTGCATGCAGCCATCGGCGTCATTGTTTGGTTTGAGCCCTAGCAGCTTCTCCATGCCATCGTTCCAGGCGGCGGGCAGATCATTAATCGGCAAATCGCCCGACAGCAATGCGCGCTCCAGTTCGGTGCGCAGGATGATATGCAAGGGATAAGTGGCTTCGTCGGCATCGACCCTGATCAGCCCCGGCGCCACGGCTGTGTAGATGCGATAGAGATTGTCGGCGCCCCAGGCCGGGCCGGCGCCGCCGAAGGCTTCGGCCAGGATCGGCGCGGCATGATCGATGAAGGGGCGCGAGCGGCAGGCCTGCATCTCGATGATCAGCGATTGGCTTTCGTGGATATCCATGCCGCGCGCCTCGCCCACCGGCTGCAATCGCCACCTGGCGGGCAGGCCCTTTTCATAAAGCGCATGGCCGGTTTCGTGCAAGATGCCCATCAGGCCGGTGGCGAAATCGGCTTGGTCATAACGGGTGGTGATGCGCAGATCGTCGGGGGTGCCGCCGGAAAAGGGATGCAGGCTGGTATCGAGCCGGCCCTGGCCGAAATCAAAACCAAGAACTTTCATGAAGCGGACGCCGACTTCGCGCTGCGTCGCCTCGGCGAACGGACCCTCGGGCAGGACCGGCGCCGGCTCGCGCGCCTGGCGCTCCAGCACTTGATTGATGAATTCCGGCAGGTGATCGGCCAGGCGGGCGAACACCCGGTCCACCATGCCGGCGCTGATGCCCGGCGAATACTGATCGAGAAGTGCATCATAAGGCGCGCAATCGAGGGCTTCGGCCTTGGCGGCGGCGGCCTCCCGCTCCAGCCGCAGAACCTCGGCCAACAGTTTCGAGACCGATGCGAAATCCGATTTGGGGCGCGCTTCGCGCCATTTCATCTCACATGCCATGGATGCCTTAGAGCGGGCTTCGACGAGATCGGTCGGCAGCGCCGTTGCATGCGCCCAGATGCGCCGCATCTCGCGCAAGTTGGCCGCCGGCCAGGGATCGAGGCCGCCCTTGTATTTGGCGTCTTCCTCGGCGCCATCGAGCAACTCTCCGGTTTCCGGCTGGCACAGAATTTCGTGCCGTACCGAGGCCAGGACGGCGATCTGTTCGCCGCGCGCCTTGGCGCCGCCGGGCGGCATCATTACCGATGCATCCCAATGCAGCATGCCGGCGGCCTGGCCAATGGCGGACAAGCGCCGGAAGCGGGCCTCAAGCTCAAGGTAAGGGGTCATGCCGCGGAAGCGAGCCTTTTCAGGCGAAATAAGGCGCGATGAAATGATCGCCGAGCAGTACCAGGAAGATGAAAAACAGATGCAGGATCGAATAGCGGAACATGCGCCTCGGCGTTTCGAAATCGTCGCAGCGGTAAACCCGGACCGCGTGGTAAATGAACCAGAGGCTGAGCGCCGCAAGTATGGCGCCGCCGGCCAGGCTGGTCATGCCGACCAAGGCGGGCGCCACCACCACCGGGCTCAAGATAATCGTATAGGCCAGTATTTGCTTCTTGGTGCTGCCCTCGCCGGAGACCACCGGCAGCATGGGAACGCCGGCCCGTTCGTAGTCGCCCGACCGGTACAGCGCCAGCGCCCAGAAATGGGGCGGCGTCCACAGAAAGATGATGGCGAATAGAAGAATAGGTTCGATCGAGATGCCGCCGGTCGCGGCCGCCCAGCCGATCATCGGCGGCAGCGCCCCCGAGGCGCCGCCGATGACAATATTCTGCGGTGTCCGCCGCTTCAGCCAGATGGTGTAGATGAATACGTAGAAGGCGATGGTCACGGTCAGCAACAGGGCCGCCATCATATTGACCCAGTAGGCCATGACGCCGACCGACAGCACCGACAGCACGATTCCAAGCCACAGCGCCTGCACCGGATGCAGGCGGCCGGCGGGCAGGGGCCTGTCCATGGTGCGCTCCATGCGGCCGTCGATATCGCGGTCGTACCACATGTTAATGGCGCCCGATGCGCCGGCGCCGACGGCGATGGCGATGATGGCGATCAGTGCCGTCGCCGGGTCCAGGCTGCCCGGCGCCAGAAGCAGCCCGGCGAACCCGGTGAACAGTACCAGGGACATGACCCGGGGCTTCAATAGAAGGGCGTAATCGACCAGGCGTTTGTGACCGCCGGCAAGGGCGGGTTCGGCCGCCGGCGCGGCGTTCCGGTCACGCGCCTCGGGCGTGGATATATCGGTGGCGTGTTCGGTCATATCGGCGTTGATATTACCCTTAAGCGCAAGCTGGTGATATGCGCAAGATCAATTTTCGTCCTCGAATTCTTGAAATAAGGCCATCAGCACCAAAATTACAAACGCCGCGGTGGCGATGATCGCCATGGCCAGGCCCAAATCCCTTAAACCGATGGCCGCGACGGCGGCGAAACTGTCCATTTCCAGGCCGGCGCCCATGGTTTTGCGCGCCGCTCCCATGCCGCCGGCGATGAACATGCCGCCGACGAAAAGCGCCTGACCGACGGCATAGAGGATGAGTTGCCCCCTGACCAGTCTGGGATAACGCGGGACGCGGCCCAAGGCGGGCAGAAACCATGCATAGAACAGCCCGTAAAAAGCCAGGTTGATGCCGCCGATGACGCCGTGGTAGTGGGCCGGCGTGCGCGTATCGGCGCCATCGACGAAAAATCCGAGACCGCCGCCAAGGGCGAACACCGCCGCCGCCAGGACCAGCGCCAGGACATCGGGCTTGGAAAAATCCGCCCCGGCCCACTGGCCGCGCGCCAGATACGCGCCGGCGGCGACGATCAGGGCCGGTACGGCCATCAGGTACTGCAAATCGGAGAAAGCAATGGTGTGCGCGTCGGTGCCCGCCGGAAAGGCGCCATAGAAGGCCAGCCCGGCGGCGGCGCCCAGGAACAACACAGCCATGGCGGCATTGAGGAATGCCGGCGCCGCCAGCATGGCGCCGAGGCCCGACCGCGACAACAGGTTGAGCGCCAGGATCAAGAGCGCCATGTTGAGGAATTGAAGGATATGGCCACCGCCCCAAAATAGGGTTTCGTTATAGCCGTGATCGACCGGCGCGGCGCCGATTTGAAAAAAGGCCAGCATGAACGCCGCCAGCGCGCCGATATAAATCAGACCGACCGACACCAGTGCCATGCCGTCGGCGGCGGCGCCCCCGGAATCCCTTGTCGCCTTGCGCCGCAATTTGCCCAGCATTCCGGTGACCGGAATCAATACGCCGGCGCCGAGGCAGCCGAGGCCGGTATAGAACAGGGGATCGATGATTGCCGGGATATAGTTGTTCAGCGTCGGCTCGCCCCGCTGCAGGACCACCGGCACCATGATCAAAACCGTGCCACCGACGGCGAGGGCCAGGCCGACGGCGTCCAGGGGATGGTTCTCAGGCCCGCCGCCAGCATCGGGGGTCAATTGCGCCATGAACCCGAGGACCGCCAAAAACCAAACCACAAAGGAAAGGACCACGTGCGCCACCAGGCCTTTCTGGAAGAACTGCTCGGGCCAGGCGACGGCGTTTTCCAGGAACGGTATTTTCGACAGCACCGGGATGATCAGGGCCAGTCCGGCGAAGGCCAGGGATAGAATCGCCAGCATCGCCCATCCCCAAAGGATGGCGCGGGCCGGGCCGGGCGGTAGCGCCTTCATGTCAGGAAAGCCCCGCCGTTGCCGCCGGATAAAGCTGATACAGCATCAGGTAAACCAATATTCCGGTGACCGAAACATAGATCCACACCGGCCAGGTCCAGCGGGCGATGCGCCGGTGCGCATCGAACCGCCCGGTCAATGCGCGCACCAGGGTGAAACCGGCCAGCGGCACGATGGCCATGGCCAGCACGACGTGGCTGACCAGGACCACATAGTAAAATACGCGGATCGCGCCGTCGCCTTGGAAGACGAAAATAGGGGCGTAAAATCGCAAGCTCACATAGCTGATCAGGAACAGGCCCGAGATGACGGCGGCGGTGATCATCGCGGCGCGGTGGGCGCGGCGCGCNCCCAGCCGGATGAAGACGAATCCGGCAATCAGGAAACAGGCGGCGGCGGCATTGAGGGCGGCGTTCAAATGCGGCAGAACGGCGATGGCATTCATTTATCGGGTCCGTTGGTCGGGTACGAATCCTCGTACCAATCCTGGGGCCGCGTCGAAACTAACCAATGCCGAATTTGACGATGGTGGCGGCGTACATGACGATGGCGGCAAGCACCAAGACCACAACAAAAAGGAGATTTCTTTTTCGCGGTGTCATGGTTTCGATCGAAAATACTCCGGAATCGAGCGTCGCCAGACCCATTCCATTCGGGCGGGGCCGGGCAAAATAGCGGCATGCGCCCGTTTAGCACTCGGACGAGCGGTCCGCAACCGCCGAAATCATGGACGGCACCCGGGTTGGGGTCCGATAAAGCGATTGAAAATTATTATCAATTTCCCTTGGAAACCTGCCAAAAAATACCCAATTTGTTTGGTGGCAGCGCTTTACTAAGGGTGCGAATTCTTGTATAGGACCTTTTCATAACTAAAATAATGATAATTCGCTGTTCATATTTCGAAGCTATTTCGCAGCCGGACCATCCCGCCTAGCACCTTGTAACCAAATCATCAGCCCGGACCGTCGGGCTTGGGGGTAAGGAAAGTAAACGATGACCAAAAGCTCATGGATTATATCTCTTTTCGTATTCGCCGCCGCCTTGTTCGCGGCCCAGGCGGTTGCGCTGGCCGCCGGCCCGCAACCCTGGCAGATGAATTTTCAGGAAGCGGCAACGCCGGTCATGGAAGATATCATCGACTTCCATAACCTGTTGCTGGTGATCGAAACGATCATCGTTCTTTTTGTCCTCGGGCTGATGCTCATCATCATCGTCAAGTTCAATTCGAAGGCCAATCCGACACCGTCCAAGACCACCCATCACACCGCGCTCGAGGTTGTCTGGACGGTGGTGCCGATCATCATTCTGATCGTCATCGCGGTTCCATCCATGAAGCTGCTGTTTTTCCAAGACAAGGCCAAGAATCCCGAAATGACGCTCAAGATTATCGGCCACCAATGGTTCTGGTCCTATCAGTATCCGGACAACGGCAATTTCGAGTTCGACAGCAACATCGTTCCCGACGACGAGATCAAGGACGGTCAAGTGCGTCTTTTGGAAGTCGACGAGCGCGTGGTCCTGCCGGTTAATACGGAAATCCGCCTGTTGATGACTTCCGATGACGTGATCCATAACTGGGCGATGCCGGCTTTCGGCGTCAAGTTGGACACGGTTCCGGGCCGCACTAACGAAACCTGGATCAAGGTTACCAAAACCGGCACCTATTACGGCATGTGCTCGGAACTCTGCGGCGTCAACCACGGTTTCATGCCGGTCAGGGTCGACGTGGTTTCGAAGGCGGATTTCGCCAAATGGGCCACCGCCGCCAAGGTTAAATACGCGCAAAATGATGAAACGCCCGGAACGGACAAGCCGATCAAGGTTGTCCAGGCCGGCGCCGCCGCCCGCTAGGCCGGTTGATCAAGGATTGGAGAGGTAAGGAATATGTCTGATACGGCACACGCGGACGCTCACGGCGATCACCATCACACCCCGAGCGGCTGGAAACGGTGGGTCTATTCCACCAACCATAAGGATATCGGCACCCTCTATATCGCCATCGCCGTTATTTCGGCGATTGTCGGCGGCGGCATGTCGGGATTGATCCGCATGGAACTGACCTCGCCCGGCATCCAATATATCGAGGATTTCCAGTTCTATAACATGCTGGTGACGGCGCATGGCTTCGTTATGGTGTTCTTCGTCGTCATGCCCGCCTTGATCGGCGGTTTCGGCAACTGGTTCGTGCCGCTGATGATCGGCACCCCCGACATGGCCTTCCCGCGCATGAACAATGTCAGCTTCTGGCTGCTGGTAGCTGGCTTGGTGTTGTTGGTCACCTCGATCTTCATCGCTGGCGGCGTGGGCACCGGCTGGACCGTTTATCCGCCATTGTCCAATGCCGACTTCCATCCCGGCGCGGCCGTCGATTTCGGTATCCTCAGCCTGCATCTGGCCGGCGCCTCGTCGATCCTCGGCGCAATCAATTTTATCACCACCATCCTCAACATGCGTGCCCCGGGCATGACCCTGCACCGCATGCCACTGTTCGTATGGGCGATCCTGGTAACCGCGTTCCTGCTGTTGCTGGCCATTCCGGTTCTGGCCGGTGCGCTGACCATGCTGCTGACCGACCGCAATTTCGGCACCGCCTTCTTCGATCCCTCGGCCGGCGGCGATCCCATATTTTGGCAGCATCTTTTCTGGTTCTTCGGACACCCGGAAGTCTATATCATGATCATTCCCGCCTTCGGCGTGATCAGCGAGATCGTGTCCACCTTCTCGAAAAAACCGATCTTCGGTTATCTGGGCATGGCCTATGCGATGGCGGCCATCGGCTTTGTCGGCTTCATCGTCTGGGCGCACCACATGTATACGTCGGGCCTGAACGTCGAAACACGCGCCTATTTTGTCCTCGCCACGATGGTCATCGCGGTGCCCACCGGCGTCAAAATCTTCAGTTGGCTGGCGACCATGTGGGGCGGCTCGATCGAATTCAAGACACCGATGCTGTACGCCATGGGCTTCATCTTCCTGTTCGTGGTCGGCGGCGTCACCGGCATCACATTGTCCAACGCCGGCTCGGACCTGGCCTTCCACGACACCTATTTCGTGGTCGCCCACTTCCACTATGTGCTGTCCATCGCGGCGGTCTTCGCCATGTTCGCCGGCTTTTTTTACTGGATCGGCAAGATGTCGGGGCGGCAATATTCGGAAGCCGCCGGCCGGGCGCAGTTCTGGGTTACCTTTATCGGCGCCAATCTGTTGTTCTTCCCGCAGCACTTCCTCGGCATGGCCGGGATGCCGCGCCGTATTCCAGATTATCCGGACGCCTATGCCGGCTGGAACATGGTGAGCAGCATCGGCGGTGCCGTTACCCTGATTGGTACGCTGATGTTCTTCTGGATCCTCTACCGGACCTTTACCTCGGGCGAAAAAGCCGCGGCCAATCCGTGGGGCGAGGGAGCGACGACCCTGGAATGGGCCGTCGATTCGCCGGCGCCGTTCCACACCCATGAGGTGCTGCCGGACGTCGGTTCCCAGCAGCCGGCCGAATAAGGGGTTCGGGATGAACGCAGGCAACCGGAATATGGCCCAAGCCGGCACGCGGCGGCGGAGTAGCCCGCCCCGCCGGACCGGAGCGACGGCCATCGCCCTTGTCGGCCTGGTCGCCGGCATGGGCGCTCTGGTGGCGGCGGCCGAACCGATGTACCGGGCGTTCTGCCAGATAACCGGTTATGGCGGTGCGACGCGCATCGCCGATGCCGTAAAAGCCGACCCCGAAGCGGCATCCCAGGTGGCGCGATATGTGACCGTGCGCTTCGATGCCAACACCAACCACAATCTTCCCTGGCGGTTCCGTCCCGTCCGCAAAGAGATCAAGGTGCGTTTGGGCGAACAAGTGCTGGCCCATTTCGAAGCCACCAACATTTCCGATCGGACCATCGTCGGGACCGCCACATTCAACGTGACCCCGTACAAGACGGCGACCTATTTCAACAAGATCGATTGCTTCTGCTTTACCGAACAGGTCTTGCGCCCCGGTCAAAGCGCGCAAATGCCGGTGACGTTTTTTGTCGATCCCGAGATGCTGAAGGACAAGCATGCCAGGGACGAAAAGACGATCACCCTGTCCTACACCTTTTACGCCGATCAGGATCAAAGCGCGGCCCAAAGCGCGGCCAAGGCGGACCGGCGCACCGAAATCGAAGCGGGCAAGGCGTCCGATTGGAAGGGATAACGGACCGGTCCCTCGGGCGCCGGTGGGAATAATTGATCGAAACAGTGAAAGTGACTTAACCTAGCCATTCGTGAGGAATATTAGATATGGCAAGTGACGCAGCAAAAACGCATCCGTGGCATCTGGTCGAACCGAGCCCATGGCCGATTATGGGCGGTATCTCCGCCTTTGTCACGGCGGTCGGCGCGATCATCTTCATGCATACCGATTTCGCCTGGCTCATGGTGTTGGGCTTTGTCCTGATCCTGATCGTGTTCTGGGGCTGGCTCCGCGACGTGATCGCCGAGGCCGAGGCCGGTACCTACCATTCGGCGCTGGTGCAAAAGGGCCTGCGTATCGGCATGATCCTGTTCATCACTTCCGAGGTGATGTTCTTCTTTGCCTTCTTCTGGGCTTACTTCCATTCCAGCCTGCCGATCCTCAACAACGTGGCCGGCACCTGGCCGAACGGCGATTTGAAGGCCATTGGCGCCAGCGGTATTCCCATGCTGAATACCCTGATCCTCTTGAGCTCGAGCGTCACGGTGACCATCGCGCACCACGCGATCCTGGAAAACCGGCGCCCGAAGGCGGTCATGTGGACGGCGATCACCTTCATCCTCGGCATCATATTCCTGGGCTTCCAGGGGTTCGAATATGGCGAGCTGATCCTTCATTCGTTCAAAATCACGGACGGTATTTATCCGTCGACCTTCTTCATGGCGACCGGCTTCCACGGCTTCCATGTGCTGCTCGGCACCTGTTTCCTGATCGTCTGCTTCTTCCGCCTGCGCGCCGGGCATTTCAAGCCCGATCAGCATGTCGGTTTCGAAGCCGCCGCCTGGTATTGGCACTTCGTCGATGTGGTCTGGGTGTTCCTCTACATCAATGTATATTTTTGGGGCGCCTCGTCCTTTGGTCACGTTGCGGCGGGCTAAGGGACAGTTAAGAGCTTGGGCGCATTAGCCTTGGGCGATAAGTCAGAAGAAATCTCGTCGCCCATCCTATTCGCGATCATCGGCCGCTGCCCGCGTTGCGGGAGCGGCCGGTTGTTTTCCGGCTTCCTGACCGTGCGCGCCGAATGCGATCACTGCGGGCTCGGCCTGACCGGGCATGACGCGGCGGACGGGCCGGCGGTGTTTATCATCCTGATCGTCGGTTTTATTGTCGGCGGCCTGGCCCTGTGGTTCGAACTGGCCGTTGAACCGCCGACCTGGGTGCACATGGTGCTTTGGCCGCCGGTTATTGCCGTTCTTGCCCTCGGCGCGCTACGCCCGTTCAAGGGCGCCTTCATCGGCGCGCAATACAAGTACCGGGCCGTAGACCGCGAATTCCCGCCCGAGGGCGATATTTAATTTCATTGATTTGAACTTCCGCAACCCGTCGGCGGGCTGCAATATCACCGGGGGATATCGCTCAGGAACTTGGCGTAGATGGCGTTGATGCCCTGGCTGATGCGGGTGACCGCCTCGCCCACCGTGGCGCCCCTGGTGCCGACCGAGACCGCATAGGGTTTCAATAGGATCAGTTTGTCGTCGCGCGACCGTTTCACGCTCAGCTCCAATTCCACATTCACCTTGCCGGCTGCGCCCCGGACCTGTTCGAAACGCCGGATTTTACCGGATACGATGAAATCGGGCTCGACGCGCATATCCGGCGTCACCACCGTCGGCGCCGCGTTCGCCGCCCTGAGGTAGGAAACCAATGCGTTCTGCAGCATGATCGGCGGCGGCTCCGCCCAAAAATGGTAGTGGTAGGCCCGCACTTCGCGGGCATTGACGCTATCGGTATAGACGATGGCGCGGCTGGCGGTCAGGCCGCTGGCGATAAAACGGTTCACCTCGACGATACCGGACAGGGTGCCGCCGGCGCCCGCCTTCGGAGCCGCGCCGCCGAGCCGGTAATAATGATCCTCGGGCAAGGCCGGCTGCGTGCAGGCGGAAAGCAAAACAAGCAAGGCCGCCGCCGAAAGATGGATCATCCGCATCATGTCAGCTCGCTCCTCGGTTCAAGCTCCAGCTTCATTTTGCCGCCGCCTTGTCGGCGGGCGGTGTGCCGCCGAGCAAAAGCCCCGGATTCTGGCGAATTTGGCGGCTGAATTCCTGCATGTTGCGGCTCGCGCCTTCCAGGTTCTGATTGATGGCTTCGATATGGCGGGCCACCGACGAGACCGCGTGCCGCATCTCGACGATGGAGCGGTCGACATCCAGCCGGTTGTCGGAAACCAAGGTCTCCACATTGCCGAACAATCCGTCCACCCGCTTCAGAAGGGCATCCAGATCCGTTCGCGTCCGGCCAAGCTCGTCGGTCAGGGTTTTCATGTTGTCGGCGGTGGTCTGCAGATTGCCGACGATCTGATCGAATGCCTCGACATTCCTCTTGCTCAGCATCCGGTTCAACTGTTCGGCGCCGTCATTGAGCCGGTTCGAAAAATTCTCGATATTATCGACAATGTCCGGCGTTGAGGCGCTGAGGTTCTGTAATATCGATTGCACGTCCTTGGCCACGGCGCCGCCGCTTTCGCCCATGATCTCGGTAAACCCGCCGACCGCCTTGCTGATTTGCGCGATCATCGGTTTGACATCGGTTTCCGTCAGCTGGCGCACTTCATCGGCCAGGCTGGAAACCGACTGCAATATATTGGCCGCCTCGACGCTCTCGATGCGCGCGCCGGGCTTCAGCAGATCGGTTTTCTCTCCCGCCTTGAGGTTGATGGTCACCGCCGCCAAAAGCCCCGAGGATACGATTTCCGCGCGGCTATCGGCCGGCACCTTCCAGCCCTCCTTGACCGAAAAATCGACTTTGAACTTTACCCGGCCATCTTCCTCCATCGGGCTGACCTGCTCGACCTGGCCGATGTGGAAGCCTTCGTAAAGAACCCGCGTGCCGAACTCGACGCCGGTCACGTTTTTGTAGATCGCATAATAATCGTCGGTCGCTCCGGTGCGCCCGGTGAGCGCCGCCACCGACGCCACCAGCCCGATCAGGACGACAAGCACGAAACTGCCGACGATGACATAGTTCAGGCGGTTGTTTTTCACAGCGGTGGGCTCTCCTCTACCGCAATGCCGGTCAGGCGCCGAAGATATTCGTCGGCGTCCAGGTTTTCCTCCTCGGTGCGCCGGTGCAAGATGTTTTGTATGCGCTCGTTATCGCTACCCCGAATTTCGTCAACGGTGCCTGCTTTTAGGATTTGGCCCTGATCGAGAACGGTGATCCGGTCGGCGATTTTGAAAGCGCTGTCCAGTTCGTGGGTAACGACGACGATGCTCATCTGCAAGGCATCGCGCAGGCGCAGGATCAAATCATCCAGCGCCGACGCCACCACCGGATCGAGCCCGGCGCTGGGTTCATCGCAAAACAGGATTTGGGGATCCATGATGATGGCCCGCGCCAGCGCCGCCCGTTTGATCATGCCNCCGGAAAGCTCGGACGGCATCAGGCCCTCGAACCCGGCGAGATCGACGACTTCAAGCTTCATGCGGGTCATGATTTCCATGGTCGAGTTATCAAGGTTGGTGTGTTCGGACAATGGCAGCATGATGTTCTCGCCGACGCTCAGGGAACTGAATAAAGCGCCGCCCTGGAAGGNTACGCCGATCTTCTTGGATAGCTCGGCGCGCGCGACCGTGTTCAGTTTCGATATGTCCTGGCCGAGTATCTCGATGCTGCCCGATGTCGCCATCTCGAGCGCAAGAAGGTGGCGCATCAGGGTGCTTTTGCCCGATCCGCTGCCGCCCATGATGACCATGATCTCGGCCGGGCGCACGTTGAAATCAACGCCCTTCAGAATCATCCGGTCGCCGTAATGGGTCACCAGATCCTCGACCTTGATGTCGAATTCTTGGCGATCGTCGGTGGTCATGCTGTCGCTCATATCAACGTGTCGCGATGAATGCAAAAATCATATCGGTGATGACGATGGCCGAAATGGCTTGAACCACGGCGCGCGTGGTGACCCGCCCGACGCCTTCGGCGCCGCCGGTGACCGAAGCCCCGTTGACCACCCCGATCAGGGTGATCAGCACCGCGAAAATGGCCGACTTGCCGATGCCGTGCCAAAGATCGCCGTTGGACAAGGCATCGATCGTCTGGCTCCAATAGGCGGCCTGGCTGATGCCGAGGTCGAACGATACGTAGAGGCCGGCCGCGTAAAGCGCCACCATATCGGATAAAAAAGTCAAGGCCGGCAGCATCACCACCATGGCCAGCAGCGCCGGCACCACCAGATAACGGACCGGATGGATGCCCATCACGCGCAGGGCATCGATTTCCTGATTGATCTGCATGGTCGAGAGCCGCGCCGCCAGTGCCGAGCCGGACCTTCCGGCAACCAGGATGCCGGTGATCAGTGCCGAAAATTCACGCACCACGGACAGCGATATGCCGAAAACCACCTGCGATTCGGCGCCGAAAATGCTCAGCGTGAAGATGCCCTGGATGGCCAGCATGACGCCGATGGTCGCTGACAGAAGCGCCACGATGGGAATCGCGAAGACGCCGATTTCCATCATCTGCTGGACCACGGCGCGCATCCGCACCGGCTGTCCCAGCTTGGCGCCGGCGATCAGCCAATAAAGGCTTTCGCCGACCAGCACCCCCCAATGGCCCATCATCTCGATCATCGAAATCGAGCCCCTGCCGACCGCCTCGGTGTGGCGCAGGATCGCCGATCGGGGAGCGCCGTCGTTCATTTAGGTTGCGTCTCCGAGGCTGGCATGGATGGTGAAAATCTTATCGAGACGCGCCAACTGGATAACCCGCATGGCTTCTTCGCTGACCGATACCAGGGCAAACTCGGTGCCGCTGGCGCGTGCCGACTGGAACGATTCGACCAACGAGGCGACGCCGGAACTATCGATATAGGTGACCCCGGACATATCCACGAACACCGGTTTTCCCTCGCCGACGCAGTCGAGAAGGATGGTGCGCGCCTTGGGCGAGCTTTCCAGGTCAACCTCGCCGCGAAATTCGACGATGGTGTTGCCCTGGTCTTCGCGTATCGAATGTTCCACGTCTATGCCTCCATGGATTTCTTAACCATGCGTAATACATTACCGTATTTGCCCTCNGGCTGAAGGTAGCCGACTTCGTCCATAATTTGGCGCATGAAATGGACGCCGAGCCCGCCCGGCCGGACATCGTCCAGATCGCGCGGCTGGATACTTGCTTCATCCACCGGTTCGGCATAATCGCGCAGGATTATAACCAGTTGATCTTTCTCCGAACAAATTTCGATATCGATCAATTGGTCGGAATCGCCGCCATAGCCGTGGCGGATAATATTCTGGCAAGCNTCGTCGATGACCAGCACGATATCGGGCACATCGGTGCCGTCATAGCCGATATCTTCGAAGAATCGCCGCACCGCGTGGCGCGCGTCCCGCAATCGGGCGGCGCGCGCCGGAATGCTGTATTCCAGGCGCGGATCGACGGTTTGCCCGGGCGCCGTGCCGTCGTCGGCCGCCGCCGCGCCAAGTGGCCGGTCGGGGCGGGAATCGATCCCCAGAATGGTGATGTCGTCATGCAAATCGCCGCCCCGGTCGAGGCCGGCGACGACGCGTTCGAGCCGGGTCCTGAGATCCGCATCCGCCGTTTCATCCAGTATTTCGCGCACGCCGCCGGCGCCGAGCATTTCGCCGTTGGCCAGCTTGCCTTCGGTAACACCGTCGCTGAACAGGTAAAGGGCGCCGCCATCAAGGCGGATATCAAACTCGGGATAACCATCCTCGGGAATGATGGCGACGGCGATACCGAGCGGCGGCGCCTCGGCCTCGAAGGTTTCGTACATGCCGTCGGGCGTGCGTTTGAGGGGCGGCTCGTGGCCGGCGTTGGCGATCCGCGCGGTCATCGACTTGGGATCATAGATGCCGCCGACAAGGGTCACGAACATGCCGCGCGTGGCGGTGTCGCAAATCTCCTCATTGAGGCGCGCCAGCAACTTTCCCGGGCGGGTTTCGGTCTTGCCCAAGCAGTGATAGAGGCTGGCGGTTTTGGCCATCAGCATGGCCGCGTTGATGCCCTTGCCCGATACGTCGCCCAGGCAAAATGAAATACGTCCGTCCTCCAACTCGAAGAAATCGTAAAAATCGCCGGAAACCGTGCGCGCCGGAATATTCAAACCGAAAACGGGATAGGGCTGTTTCGGACGCGGCGGCAAAAGGCTGCGCTGGATTTCGGCGGCAAGTTCCAATTCGCGCTTGGTTTTTTCCTGCTCGACAAGTTCGCTGGCCATGCGCGCATTGAGGATGGCCAGCGCGGCGGAACTGCACAATACCTGCAGCAATGTCAGATCGGCGTCGTCGAACAGGCCGTCGNCGCCGTGCTTGTTGATCAATTCGATGGCGCCGATGCGGTCATCCTTGACACTCAAGGGCGCGCACAGGATGGAGCGGGTGGTAACACCGGTCTTGGCGTCGACCGAGCCGTCGAAACTGGGATCGGCGGCCACGTCGCGGACGATATCGCCGCGGTTGGTCTGTATGCAGCGGCCGATGATGCCGTGATTGCTGCGCAGGGTCAGTCCGGTGATGTTGGCGGCGCCGACGCAGCATTGGCAGGTCAACAGGCTGCCGTCTTCTTCGAGGAGAAACAGGGCGCCGCCCTCGGCGTCCAAATACTCGGTGATGCGTCTGAGCGCGCCCTCTAACGTCAACTCGATATCGAGCGAGCGGGCGAAATCCCGGCCCATGTCGGCCAGCAGTTCCAGCGAATCGGCCAAGCGCTCGCCATCGCCTGGATCGGTTCCATGTTTGCCAATTTCGCCGCGCATCCGGCAACTATGCCGGTTTTCGACTCCTGCTGCAAATTCAACGGCTTCGCATCAAGGCGCGGTTGCAGGGCGGTTAATCGATGGCACTTCCATGGCGCAACTTGTAGGCCGGCGTCAGGTCGTCCGATGCCGCCTGGTAGGCCACCGAAAAGTCGGACAAGGCGGCGATGGCGCGGGCGGTATCCCGGTCCTCGGCCAGCTCGAACTCGTTGATGCCCGAGCGCGCCATGAAGAACATCTGGTCCTCGATGACATCGCCGACGGCGCGCAAATCCTTCCGGAAGCCGTACCGGTCCCTTAAGATGCGCGCGTGCGAATAGGAACGGCCGTCGGCAATGGCCGGAAATTCGAGGGCGACCAAATCGAAGCGCCCCAGATCAGGTTCGATCAGAGCCGGCGGCTGGTCGCTCCGCATGCGGATGCCGAGCGGACCGTTATGGGCGGCGAGGTCGGTATCATTGGACCGCCAGCGGGCGAAATCGATAATCACCGGGCGATCACCCAACGGACCGTCGTTATCGCCAAGATAGGTCCACGCATCATCGGCAACGGCGCCGTCCTTAATCAGGGTCATAGAGCCGCTCCTTGAAAGGATCGGGGCCGGCGCGGCGATAGGTGTCGAGAAAGCGCTCGCCCGGGATCCGGATGTCCAAATAGGTGTCGATCAGGGTCTCGACCGCATCGACCACATCATCGGAAGAAAATGCGGGGCCGATGATTTTGCCGATATCGGCATCGCCGGCGGCCGAGCCGCCCGCCGAACCACCAAGCGTGATCTGGTAATATTCCTCACCCAGTTTCTCGATGCCAAGGATGCCGAGATGGCCGACATGGTGGTGGCCGCAGGCATTGATGCAGCCCGAAATGTTCAATTTCAATTCGCCGATCAGGTCCTGGCGCCCCTTGTCGGCGAAGCGTTTTTGGATACGCTGCGCCACCGGGATCGAACGCGCCGTCGCCAGGCCGCAATAGTCCATGCCCGGACAGCAGATGATATCGGTGATCCGGTCAAGATTGGGGGTCGCCAGCCCGGCGGCGTCCAATTGCCGCCAGAGGGCGAATAAATCGGCCTTGGCGACATCGGCCAGCACCAGGTTCTGGCGGTGGGTCGAGCGCACTTCGCCGAAACTGAACTTGTCGGCCAGATCGGCGATCAGCTCCATCTGGCCGGCGCTGATATCGCCGGGGACATCGCCGATCGGCTTCAAGGGCAGGTTGACGATGGCGTATCCGGACCGCTTGTGCGGCGCCAGGTTACTTGCCGCCCAATCGGCGAATTCGGCGTTTTCGCGCAAGCGCGCCTCCAGGGCCGGGTCGTATTCATCGAGCGTCCGATAGGCGGGCGGTGCGAATTGGGCGCGGATGCGAGCCTCTTCGGGCCGGCCGATGAACAGCGGATCCTTGGCCGAAGCCCGGAACTCGTCCTCGACCTTGGCGCGGAAGCGTTCGATGCCCAACTCATGCACCAATATCTTGATCCGCGCCTTGAACATGTTGTCGCGCCGGCCCTCCATATTGTAGACGCGCAAGACCGCCTGCAGATAGGGGATCAGATCGTCCTTCGCCAGGAAGTCGCGCAGCACCTTGCCGAGGAACGGCGAACGGCCGAGGCCGCCGCCGACCAGAACCCGGAAACCGGTTTCGCCGCCGCTATCGCGGATCAATTGCAGACCGATATCGTGGACCGTGGTTGCGGCGCGGTCTTCGGCGGCCGCCGAAACGGCGATCTTGAACTTGCGCGGCAGCCAGGAGAATTCCGGATTTAGGGTCAGGAACTGGCGCACCATTTCGCAATAGGGACGCGGATCCTCGATCTCGTCGCGGGCGACGCCGGCGAAGGCATCGGCGGTGACGTTGCGGTTGCAATTGCCGCTCGTTTGGATGGCGGTCATGTCGACCTCNGCCAGATGATCCAGGATGGCCGGCGTGTCTTCCAGTTTGGGCCAATTGAACTGAATATTTTGGCGCGAGGTGAAATGCCCGTAGCCCTTGTCGTAGGTGCGCGCGACAAAAGCCAGCTTGCGCAACTGCGCCGACGACATCAGCCCGTAAGGCACGGCAACGCGCAGCATGTAGGCATGCAGTTGCAGATAAAGGCCGTTGCGCAGGCGCAAGGGGCGGAACTGTTCCTCGTTCAAGGCGCCCGACAGCCGGCGCGTTACCTGACCGCGGTATTCCTCGATACGTTCGCGCACCAGCCTGGCGTCGATTGCATCGTACTGGTACATCGGTCAGGCCCCAAATACCGGAATTTCGGTTCCCGATAGCGTCGGGCCGTCGGCGCGAATTTGCTCACGTTGGCGGACTGGACGCCGGTTCGGGCGCCGGGCGCCGCTATCATCCGCGACCTCGATCAAATAGGGGGCAATGACGATTTGGGCTGCGACGCCCGCTTGCGCCCTTGCCAGCAAGGCGTCGGCGTCGGCATCGCCAACCGCCATTCCCTTGTCGATGTCGCGGCTCCAATCGTCTTCGCCGCTCAGATAGACCACGGCACCGTCGCTGAGCCGGTTGGCGGTCACAATATGCAGATTCATTTTGATGCCTTAATTGTATTACAAATTAATACGGTGTAATAATTATACAAATTATTTTTTAAAATGTAAAATAAAATTATTATA
Organism: Rhodospirillaceae bacterium; assembly: GCA_002687515.1. Classification (GTDB taxonomy): domain Bacteria; phylum Pseudomonadota; class Alphaproteobacteria; order Rhodospirillales; family UBA2165. The sequence continues at coordinate 6,814 of NZAK01000044.1, read as the reverse complement.
CATAATATTATTGGATATTTAAATCAGGCCATATCCATATCCGGCTCCGCCGCATATAATTGGGGCAATCGCATTGAAACCGACGGAATCTCCGCCGCGCGGCGTTATTTGGCTTATGCATCCTAGTGGACAGAATCTAACATATGGTACCCATACGATCCCATATCCCGGTTTCCCGGCAGGAGAGCGCCCGCAGGCGATGCCGGAACATCGGTAAGGGGGCTCGACGCCCCGGGAGGCCGGGATATGGGACCCGAAGGGCGGCTTCCCAAGCCCGCCGGATGCGTTGCCCGATGCTTGTGATGTGCCGGCATCACGACACACCGGGCGCCTATCCGGACAAACTCGGGAAGCCGTCGTCTGGGCACCATATGTTAGATTTTGTCCACTAGGCGTCGCATGCGGTGATCGAATTTCGGGCGGTGCGGCAGAAAAGGTTGACGGAATTGATATGGCTTACAGCGCTACGCTGGTCGAAACGGGCTCCGGCGTCTCATCAGGCGTCTCATCAGGCGTCCCATCAGGCGTCCCGTCGGGTGCCTCATCAACTGATGGCCCGGCGAAAGTCAGGCCGGCATTGATGCAGTCCGGCACGCCGGAAACCGATGCCGCTTTGTTGCGCCGCATCAAGGCCGGCGATGCCGCCGCCACCGCCCTTTTGGTGGACCAATATCTGGATCGCATCGTATCTTACGCGTTTCGCATGCTCAGCGACCGCGCCGAAGCCGAGGATGTCGCCCAGGACACCTTTATCCGGCTGTGGCGGAACCTGGACAAATGGCGGGCCGAGGCGCCGCTGATCCACTGGCTGCACCGGGTCGCCTACAATTTGTGCATCGACCGGCTGCGTAAGAAAAAGCCGGTGTCGCTGGAAGTCACCGGAGAACCGGCCGACCCGTTCCAGAACCCGGCGGCGGCGCTGCTTGGCGTGGAGCTGTCCGAGGCGGTTCGCGCCGCTATTGAAGAGCTGCCCGACCGGCAGCGCGCCGCCATTGTCTTCGTTCATCAGGAAGGGATGGGCAATATTGAAACGGCGGCGATCATGGAAATTAGCGTCGAAGCGGTGGAGTCGCTTTTGTCGCGCGGACGCCGGGCCTTAAGGAAATCCTTGGCCGCCCTCCGCCCAGAGCTTGAAGGAGAAATTTGATGCCAAATCCGGAACCGGGCCCCGATCACATGACGCCCGCCGAATTCGCGAACCATCTCGACCGCTATGGCGCGCAATTGCCGGAATGGCCCGTCGATATGGCTGATGCGGCGCGCCTTTTGTTGGCCAAATCGGAAGAGGCGCGGGACGCCCATCGCCGCGCCGTGCGCCTCGATGGCGTGCTGGCGCCGGGCGGCGGCGAAACCGCGTCCGATGCCTTGCGGCAACGGCTCATCGATGCCGCCCAGATGATCGCCGCCGGGGAAGACACCGGCTGGCGCGAACTGGCGCACAGCCTGTGGCCCTTCGGGCCGCTGTGGCGCCCAGCCGCCGGGCTGGCGGCGGCGGCGGTCGTCGGCGTCGTGATCGGGCTCGCCAATCCGGTTCAACAAGCGGTAAGCGTCGATGCCGGACAGGCGCTGGCCGAGGAAATTCTGGTGCTCGCCTCGGCCGACGGAAGTTTGCAGGAGATCGCCGAATGACCATCATGACGTCGCGGCGCTGGGCCATCGTGTTTTTCTGCTCGTTGGCGCTGAACCTGTTCCTGGCCGGGCTGGTGATCACCGACAAGTTCTTCGATCACCGGCATGGCCGCGCCTTCGGGCGCATGCTGTATTCGGCGCCTTGGGCGATGCGCGTCGTCGGCGATGAAATCCGGCCCCAGGTGCGTGACATATTTCGCAAACACCGGGATGCGATCCGTGCCAACCGGCAGGAATTGCACAAAACCCACATGCAGCTCAATGCCATGCTGTTGGCCGAACCTTTCCAGCGGGAACAATTTTCTGCCTCGCTCGGCAAGTTGCGCGAACTTACCCTCGGCGCGCAAATGCGCATGCACCAAGACATGGCGGTATTGACCGCCGGGCTGACCACGGAACAGCGGCAAGAGTTGGCCGGCGCCGTTGAAAAATGGCTTGAACGCCGGGCGCGGCGCGCCGCACACCGGCACCAGCGGCGCGAGCGCCGGGAACGCGATCGTGACTAGTGTAAAGCACCTCCCGCGCGCGATCGGTTAGGCCGCCAGACCATGTCGCGGAAAAGCATGGGACTTGTCGCGGCGGTGCTTCTAATCGCCGCCGCCCTTGGCGCCGTGTCGGTTCTTTCCGGCGGCGGCGAGACAGAACAGGTATACCGCACCGTCACCATCGATCGCGGCAACATCCTGAAATCGGTTTCGGCGTCGGGCGAGCTTAATCCGGTGATTACCGTCGAGGTGGGCTCCGAAATTTCCGGGCAGGCGCGCCAGGCCGGAGGCGGGGGGCCGGGCCTCGCCGGCGCCATCGGCATTGCCGAACTGGGCGACTGGCCGACCAAAATCCGCATCGATGCGATTCCGCTCGCCTTCGGCTTCGCCGCTTCGGTCGGTATTTTCTTCGGCTATTACCCGGCGCGCAAAGCTGCCCGGCTGGACCCCATCGAAGCCTTAAGATACGAGTGAGCCTACCGTGAAAAAAGTATTCATTATCCTTGCCCTCCTGTTCCTAGCGGCCGGTCCGGTGCCGGCGGATGCGGCCGGGCCCTCCAACCCGGTGGACATCAAGGAATGGAAGGTGCCCTTCGGCGGCCGCTCCCGCGACCCGTATGCGGAAAGCACCAATTCCGTCTGGTTCGTCGGGCAGGGCGGCAATTATCTGGCGCGGCTCGATCCCAGAAGCGGAAAATTCACCCGCAAGGCACTCGACGACGAGCCCGGTCCGCACAATCTGATTGTCGGTGCCGACGGCATTGTCTGGTATGCGGGCAATCTCGACGCGTATATCGGCCGCTTCGATCCAGCCTCGGGCCGGCTCGACAAGATCGCCATGCCCGCGGAAGCGGATGATCCGCATACCCTGGTGTTCGACCAGGGCGAAAAACATATCTGGTTCACGGTGCAATGGGGCAACTTCGTCGGGCGCCTGACACTGGCGAGCCGCGGGGTCGAGCTGATCCCGGTTCCGACCCGCCGGGCGCGGCCCTACGGCATTATCGTGGCTCCGGACGGCACCCCCTGGGTGGCGCTCCTGGGCACCGACAAGCTGGCTTCCGTCGATCCCGGCACCCTCAAGCTGACCGAGCACAAGATCGCCGCCGGCGCCCGGCCGCGCCGCTTGGGCGCCACCCGCGGCGGGCGCATCTATTATACCGATTACCGGCGTGGCTATCTCGGCCGGCTCGACCCCAGGTCCGGAAAAATTGACGAATGGGTGCTGCCGTCGGGACGCGGCTCCCGGCCCTATGCAATGGCGGTCGATGGGCGGGACCGGGTCTGGCTGGTCGAAACCGGACCCTCGCCCAACAATTTCGTCGGCTTCGATCCGGCCCGGGGTGCCATCACCTCGATAACGCCGATCCCGTCCGGCGCCGGCAGCGTCCGCCACATGCATTATCACCAGGGCAGCGGCGCCATCTGGTTCGGCACCGACGAAGATACCATCGGACGCGCTCTGGTCGGCAAATAGACGCCATGCAAACCGCCGCCTAGCCTTTCTAGCTCCCGGCCTTGCCTTTCGGTTTGCCGGTGATGACGATGTCGACGCGGCGGTTTTCAGGCTGGCGCTGGCCGTCGGGGGTTTCGATCAGGGGTTCGCTTTCGCCCTTCCAGGCGATGACGATCCAGTCTTCGGGTACGCCCTGGCGCATCAGTTCCTTTTTCACCGCCTCGGCGCGGCGCTTGGAGACGATCAGGTTGTTGGCCGCGGTGCCCGACTTATCGGCATGGCCGGTGGCGTCGATGCGGATCACCGTCGCCGGCTGCAAGGCGCTGACCACTTTGTCGATCTTGGCCTGGGTCTCGGCATTGATATTCCATTTGTTCCAATCGAAGAAGACGCGCTCAAAAGCGGGTAGGGCGGGCGCCGGCGGTTCTGCCTTGGTCTCGGTTTTGGCCTCCGGCATCGGTTTGGGCGGCGCGATCCTCGGCGGCGGCGGCGCCTCCGGCATCGGCCTGGCTGATTCAGGGGCCGGGGCACCCATCTGTTCAACCGGGCCCTTCAGGCCGAATGGCTCGGCGGCGCGTTTCTTTTTCGGCGGCGGGCCGCCGAAGGACCAGCGGAGGCCGAGGGTGAAGCGGTGTTCGGTAAAGGCGCCGTCGGTCTTGGCGCCCGAGTCGGTGGCCAGCTTGGGATCGCCGGCGGCCATGTAGCGGTAGTCGGTAAAAAGGCTGATGGCGGGCGAGAATTGGACCGAAAAACCGGCGATGCCCTGCAGCGCCAGGACCGTATCGCCATTGTCGATGCGCGAGCCGCCGATCGGCGATACCTCGTCATAATCGATGCGAGCCGCGCCCAGCCCGACGCCGCCATAGGGGGTGAACGGGGTGCTGTTGGAAAAATCGAAGACGATGTTGCCCATCGCGCTGTAGGCGCCGATATCGCCGGCGCCGCTGCTGCCGCTGCCGACCTTGTCGATGCCGGAACGGCGGTAGGCGAATTCCAGTTCGGTGCGCACATTGTCGCCGAAATCGACACCGAACGCGGCGAGGCCGCCGGCACCCCATTCGGCGTCCACCTGGGTGGTGACGCCGCCGCCCGACACATCGGTGTCGGCGGGCAGCGAGGCGCCGCCGCCGAGGAGGATATAAAAGCTGGTCGGGGTCGGATCGGGCTCCGGCGGAGGCGCGATTTCGGGCGGTGGCTCGGGATCCTGGGCAAGCGCCTGCCAGGCCGGCGCCAATGAAACGATGGTTGCGATGAGAGCCGCCTTGAAAACCACCTGGGCGGCATCGGCAAAGCGCATGACTTAATCCCGGATGCGGCAGCCAGCCGATGCCTGATTTCAACTTCCACCCGTCGCGCGCCGCTATCGATGTTGTGATCATCGTTTGTTTGAACTGAAACGGGCGCCGCGTTAGGCTGCCCGCCGCGTTCGGCGCGCGTCTCTGTTTTGCCATGCCGAGTGCTACCAGAAGGTTAATGCCGGCAGGTTAATGCCAGAAGTTTAATGCCAGCAGGGTAATAACCGCGTTCAAAGGGTAAGCTGTCTATGGATTTGGCTGCGTTCGATTGGACCATCTACTGGTTCATGTTTCCGGTTTCCATCTGTATCGCCACCACCGCCATGCTGTCGGGTATCGGCGGTGCCGCCATGTTCGCGCCGATTTTCATGATCATCTTTCCGATCCTCGGGCCGGAATATCCGTTCCCGTCGATCGCGGCGGCCATCGGCGTCGCGCTGTTTACCGAAACCTTCGGCTTTTCATCGGGCTTTGTCGGCTATTTCCGCAAACACCTGATCGATTTCAAAAGCGCCATCCCGTTTATCGCCGTCGGCGTGCCGATCGGCATCGTCGGCGCCATCCTGTTGACCAGCTTCAAGGAATTCGAGGAAGTGTTGCGCGGCGCATATGCACTTCTGATGCTGATCCTGTCGCTTGAATTGATCCGCCATCACGACCCGGTGACGGACATGCACTTGGCCGACGCGGAGGCAGAATCGGCTGGCGCAGCGGCAGCGGCGGCACGGCCGATGCGCACCATCGTCGGCCGCGATGGAAAGGAATTTACGTTCCGCACCCCGAGGCAAGGCAAGGGCGCCATCGCCACCGGCATCGGCGGCTTCCTGACCGGGCTTTTGGGGGTCGGTATCGGCGAGGTGGTGATGCCGCAACTGGTCAAGCGCAACCACGTGCCGGTGGCCGTCGCGGCGGCGACGTCGGTGTTCATCGTCATCGTCGTGGTGGCGGCGGCGTCCTTCACCCAGATATCGGCGCTGGTGGCCGAGGGCGGTTTGCAGGCGGTGCCCTGGAACGCCGTCGTCTACACCATTCCCGCCGTCATCATCGGCGGCCAGATCGGCCCGCGCCTGCAAGGCAAGGTTGCGCAGCGCACCATGGAACGGGCGATCGGCTATCTGTTCCTGGTGATCGGCATCGCCATGGCCTACATCGCCATCCGCAACACATTCTTCTGATAACGGGCCCCTTGGTTCACTCGATTTCGAAGGCGGCGCAGGCGACCGAGCCGTGGGCGTAGGCGTTGTTGAACTCGGCCTCGACCAGATCGCCGACCGCTTCCAGGATGGGCTTGAGCTTGCCGCTATCGGCGAAGGCGGTTTCGGTCATGCGCGCCGCCAGCGCCGGGCCCAGGCCCCGGTTGCGCGGCGCATTGTCGGGATCGTTGGACATCGGCGCCGAAAAGATGCCGCGCTCGACAAAATCGGCGTCGGCTTCGATGGCGGCGCGCGCGGCGGCGGCGGTTTTGCCGGCCAGGGCTTCGATGCCGCGCTCCTTGGCCGAACGGGTCAGCTCGGTGTAATAGTTTCGTTTAACCTCGGCCAGTTTCGGCTCGGCCAATTTCACCTGGCCGGCCAGGCCGTGGAACATCAATTCGCCGAGGCTCGCCAGCCAGGCGATCTTGAAACGGCCGATATCGTCCTGGCCGATGGCGGCAAGATCGAAGCCTTGGTCCAGCGCCGCCGTCTGCACATAAATACGGCTCAGGGCCAGGTCCGCCATGTCGTCGAACATTTCGATCATGCCTGCGGCCATGGCCAGGGCGTCGGTGCTGATCCTGCCGCCGTAATCGAGGCGCGTGATGCCTGTCTTTTCCAAGGTCCCGGATAATCCTGTCAGATAGGTTTTGGCTATTCGCCGGGCGCCGTCCCGTGAGCGACCTGAGAGATAGGTAACAGTTTGTACCGGACACATGGGTAACACTTCCAGCATTTAATCTGGAGGTGTTGATG
>NZAK01000043.1 GCA_002687515.1 Rhodospirillaceae bacterium | reverse complement strand
GCTTGGACTGTCACGCTACGAGACGGCGTTCGGCATTCTCCACAAGCTTCGCTCCGCCATGGTGCGCCCCGATCAAGACCGCATTGGCGGCCTCGCCGAGCTGGACCGGATATTGGTCGCCAACCGTACCCTCGGCCCGGATCCGGAAATTACCTCGGTGGTAAGCGATCTGGAGATCGGCAGGCCCGGGCGGATATTGATACCGGGGAACAATCTCTGGCGAAATGGGGTGGTCACGGTTGGCTCGCAAGCGTCTGATCGGGTGATCGTTCTCCCCAATATGCGGGGCATCATCGCCGAATTTTCGTCGGTGCTTCCGCCGGCCGGCTGGCGCGCTGGGGATGGACCGATCTCAAAGCCGATCCGCGTATGGACCAGCGAAGGGCAGACGCTAGCCGGGTTTGCGAAAATCCACAGCACGTCCGCGTCGACCGGGCGGGTGGTGGCGGTGAACGACATCCATGTGATCGGCGATCCACTGGTCCTCGATGTGGAGCCGGGATTGATACCCGAAAGCCATCATGCACTGCACGTGGCCATCCGCAGCTTCGCCTCGGGCGGGGTGGGGAATTGGAAATTCATCGATAATCCCGAAACGGACCGACTTAACGGACGCATTGCGGTCACCACGGAAACGGCCGATATTTGCGATCAGTGCAATAACGGATCGCTTGTCGAGGCGGCGTTCGTGGTCACACCGCGCGCCGACATGCCGCCGGTTTTCCATAAGGCTTCCAACCTGTTTGTTTTGTACAAAGATACGGATAATTCCATGGCTCAGATGCTCGCCAGTGAAGATGGCGATCCCGGGGCGCCGGGCGGCGTTAAGGTTGCGCAACTGAACCCGGGTATCAATCTATTCGTCCTTCTGCCGCCAAACGTGAAACGGGCCTACGACGGGTTTGACGCCGAGGCGACGCCGATTGTGGTGAAATTGAAAGACAAGGACGGAGCGCCGGTCCTGGTCGCCGCCGATATCGCGGCCGGACAATGTAAACGGCGCTCGTCCGGAGAAAAACATTTCGGACGCCTTGTTTGCAAGATGGCGGTGACGACACCCGACGCCGCCGCGCTGGCGACGCTGATCGAGGAAGGCAAGTCCGTCGATGCAACATTCAAGTTCGAGCCGGCCAAGGGCAAGGCGCCAAAAATTACGCAGAAACTTGTCATCAGCGTGCCTAAGCCAGCCGGCACCTGATCCGATATCCGACATCGGTGCGTAGCCGGGCACGAGGTGCTTGCTCGTGCCCATGCGGCATCGCAATAGCTATGCCGGTCTTCTGCATCCCCTTGCGTCGTTCCGTTTTCGTTCTAAATATTCCTTAGCTTTGAAAATCGTCAGCAACACCAACAATCGGGCGGCGCCGGTGGCCGCGCCGGCGCCCGCGAACTGCCATAAAATAAGCCGAAAATCCGCAACGGCCCTGGTGCGAGGATTCTACAAAGCAGGCCCGGAAAAACCGGTAGAAAACGGTATGAAACGGTAGGAATAGTGATGAAACGGTATGGTGGATTTCGGCGAAATGTGTCGCATCAGAGAAAATTTCACCACAGAGATCACAGAGTTCACAGAGGAGGAGAAATGCGCTGCGCGCGGAACAAGAAAATCTCTGTGCTCTCTGTGACCTCTGTGGTTCAAAAATACCGGAAGCGTCTATGGAACACCGGCAATGCCTCCATTTGCCGCCTCCGAACCCTTCCAGTAAGCTTGCCGCCAGCAATATTTGAGGCAGGGAGGCAGCAATGCCGGACTGGTTGTTAGAATTTCCGCAAATGGAGCGGGGCGCGTTCCGGGCCCTCTCGAAGGCCATCGACGAAGGCTATAGGGGCTTTTCCAGGGCCTACGGGGCCGGCATCGAGGATTTTTTCGACCCCTTGCTGTTCGTCCTGGTCTGGATCGAACGGCTACTCCTGGACGCCCCCTGGCTGTTGGTCCTGGCGGTGCTCGGCGGCCTCGCCTGGTTCGCGGCGCGCAGCCTAAAACTGACCGCCGGCGTCCTTCTCGCCTTCATCGTGATCGGTTATCTCGGCATGTGGGAAGACACCATGCGGACATTGGCGATCATCTGCGTCTGCACCATCATCGCGGTGATCATCGGCATTCCGGTCGGCATCGCCATGGCGCGCTCGGACCGGACACAAGGCTTGATCACCCCGATCCTGGATGTGATGCAGACGCTGCCGATCTTCGTCTATCTGATCCCGGTGGTGATGCTCTTGGGGTTAGGCAAGGTGCCGGGGGTGATCGCGGTGGTCATCTATGCCATACCGCCGGTGATCCGGCTGACCAATCTGGGGCTGCGGCTGGTCGACAAGGACGTGCTCGAGGCCGCCGACGCCTTCGGCGCCAGCCCGGGCCAGCGCCTGATCGGCGTGCAATTGCCGTTGGCCATGCCGAACATCATGGCCGGCGTCAACCAGACCATCATGATGGCCCTCTCGATGGTGGTCATCGCCTCGATGATCGGGGTCAAGGGGCTCGGGCAGCCGGTCTTGAAGGCGGTCACCAACCAGTATTTCGCCCTCGGATTGTTTTCCGGGGCGGCGGTGGTGGCCCTGGCCATCGTTTTCGACCGCATGAGCCAGGGCTACGGCGCCCGCCTACAGAAACACCGAAAGGCCTAAGCCGTTGCCCCAGCCTAAAATCAGTATTCGCGGGCTCTATAAGATTTTCGGTGCCGATCCGGCGATGGCCCTGGATCTGGTGCGGGGCGGCATCGGACGGCAGGAGCTTTTGGACGGCCACCGGCATGTGCTGGCCTTGGGCGGCATCGATCTGGATATCGCGGCGGGCGGCATTCATGTGGTGATGGGACTGTCGGGATCCGGTAAATCGACCCTGGTGCGCCATATCAACCGCCTGATCGAACCGACCGCCGGCGAAATCCAGATCGACGGCGCCGATATCCTAGGGCTGGACGGGCGGGCGTTGACCGATCTGCGCCGCCGCCGCGTCGCCATGGTGTTCCAGCGCTTCGCCCTGTTGCCGCACCGCACCGTGGCTGAAAACATTTCCTATGGGCTCTCGGTGCGGGGCGTGGACAGGGCGCGGCAAACCGAGGCGGCATCGCGCTGGATCACGCGCGTCGGCCTCGAGGGCTTCGACGATCATTATCCCGATCAGCTGTCGGGCGGCATGCAGCAGCGCGTCGGCCTGGCCCGCGCCCTGGCGACGGAACCGGATATCTTGCTGATGGACGAGCCGTTCGGCGCCCTCGATCCCCTGATCCGCACCGACATGCGCGCCATGCTGCTCGGCCTGCAGGCGGAATTGAACAAGACCATCGTCTTCATCACCCATGATCTCGACGAGGCGCTGGCCGTCGGCAGCCGGGTTTCGATCCTCCGCGAAGGCAGGATCGAGCAGACCGGCGATCCCGAAGACATCGTGCTCCGCCCGGCCAACGACCATGTCGCCGAATTCGTCGAGGATATCAACCGCGGCCGGGTGCTCCGGGTGGCGGCGATCATGGAGCCGGGATCGGAAGCGGCGGGTGGCCTCCAGATTGAAGCCGATACCGTGCTCGAAGACGCCGCGCACCGGTTGGCGGCGGGCGGCGCCGAGCGGGCCACGGTGGTGGACGGCGCCGGCCAGTTGCTCGGGACGGTCCGCCTCGAACGTATATTGCAGGTCATGGCGCGGCCGGCGGCGGCGGACAATTAAAGTGCTATCCGATCAAGCCGTGTTTTTTCAGCCGGTTACGGAATTGGTGATAACCGAGGCCGAGATGCCCGGCCGCCATTTTCTGGCTGTGCCGGTTGGCCTCGAGCGCCTCGGTAAGCAGCCGCCGTTCCAACGCCGACAAGGTGTCGGCGAGATTAATCGGCGCGCGTGCATTGATATCTGCGTCCCGAGCCTCCGCCGTTACCGGGCCGGGTTCTATGAGCGGCGCCGGGGAAGGCCGGTAGGGCGAATCAAAAGGATCGAACTGAATCTCATCGATCGGCGTGCCCGGGTTGGAGTGCAAGTATACCGCCCGCTCGACGACGTTGCGCAACTCGCGCACATTGCCGGGCCAGGCATGGGCCAGCAGCCTGTCGGCGGCCGCCTTGGTGAAGCCGGGAAAGCCGTCCCAATCAAGTTCACTGGCCATGGCGCGGCCGAAATGAAAGGCCAGCAGCGGGATATCGGCATGCCGCGCCTTAAGCTGCGGAACGGTGAGCACATCGAAGGACAGGCGGTCGAGAAGATCGTGGCGGAAGCGCCCGGCATCGGCTTCCGAGGGCAGGTCGGCGTTGGTGGCGCCGATAACGCGCACATCGACGTTCAATGTCTGGTTNCCGCCGNCCCGCTCGAAGCTGCCATATTCGATCACCCGCAGGATCTTTTCCTGAGCCTTCAAGGTGGCGCTGGCGATTTCGTCCAGGAACAAAGTGCCGCCGTCGGCCAGCTCGAAGCGCCCGGCGCGGCGCCTGTCGGCGCCGGTGAAGGCGCCGGCTTCGTGGCCGAACAGTTCGGTTTCCAAGAGCGTTTCCGGCAGCGCCGCGCAATTGAGCTGGATCAGCGGCCCCTGCCAGCGGCCAGATTGGAAATGCAGGCGGTTGGCGATCAGCTCCTTGCCGGTGCCGCGCTCGCCGATGATCAATATGGGGCGCTCCTGGGGCGCCGCCAGGAACACCCGCTCCATGAGTTCCACGAAGGGCTGCGATTCGCCGATCAGGGGCGGCAGTTCGGGGCGTAAAGTCATAATGTATTATTTAGCTAAAAAATTAAATAAATCAATAAAAATTGGTGTTTATAGCTAATTATTTTGATGATTTATTTTTGAAAGGATCTTGAATAATTGTATTATTTCAATCGGTTACGTAAATTTTTCAAGATTGGCATGCTTCCTGCTACCTAAAGGCCAGGAAAACGTCAAGAAACCATCAAACCCTTAATTCGGAGCGTGTCATGGGTATATTTTCGAGATTGAGCGATATCGTCAATTCCAACCTGACCAGCATGCTGGACAAGGCCGAGGATCCGGAAAAGATCATCCGCCTGATGATCCTTGAAATGCAGGAAACCCTGGTCGAAGTGCGCTCCGACGCGGCGCGCATCATCGCCGACCGCAAGGAAGCCGAGCGGACCCTCGGCCGTCTCCGCGATGCCGGCGGCGAATGGCAGCGCAAGGCCGAACTGGCCCTGACCAAGGAGCGCGAGGATTTGGCCAAGGGCGCGCTTTTGGAAAAAGCCAAGCTGGAGGAAACGGCCGACCTTCTGGAACAGGATCTGGACAGCCTCGATCGGGGCCTAAGCAAGCACGACGCCGACATCGCCAAGCTGGAAGCCAAGCTGCGCGAGGCCAAGGCCAAGCAGAAGACCATGCAGGCGCGCCAGAAATCGGCCTCAACCAATTTACGCGTCCGGCGCCAGGTGCATGACGGCCGCATCGACGACGCCTTCGCCCGCTTCGAAAACATGGAGCGCCGTATTGACAGCGTCGAGGGCGAGGCCGAGGCCTTCGATCTTGGAAAAGGCAAGAGCCTGGCCGAGGAAATCGCCGAACTGGAAGCCGAGCAGGCGATCGAGGGCGAGCTTGCCGCCCTGAAGGCGCGCGTCGCCGAACAAGCCGCCCGGAAATCAGGTGCGGCGAAGAAACCAGCATCACGCCGCAAGTAGGAGCCCGCCATGTCCGGAATTGCTTTCATGCCCCTTGCCGTCCTGTTCATGGTCGTTGTCCTGCCGATCTGGATCATCGCCCATTACGGCACCCGCTGGCGCAGCAACCGCGCGATCTCGTCCGGCGACGAACAACTGCTGGCCGAATTATGGGACGCGGCGGGCAAGATGGAAGACCGTCTCGCCACCTTGGAACGCATCCTCGACGAAGAGGCTCCCGATTGGAGGACCCGCTCATGAGCCACCACAAATCACGCCACCACAAATCCGGCCATCGTCAGAGCCCCAACCATCTCTACCGCGACCCGGAAAACGGCATGATCATGGGCGTCTGCGCCGGCATCGCCGATTATTTCGGCGTATCGGCCGGCGGTGTGCGTATCGTCATGGTGATCGCATTGTTTTTTTTCACGGTTCCCATCTTTGTCGGCTACTTTATCGCCGGCTTCCTGTTGAAGCCCAAGCCGCCGGGCCTTTACGCCGACGCCGACGAAGAGGATTTCTGGCGGCGCACGCGCGTCGATCCGCACCGCACGGTCACCGATATCCAGCAGAAGTACCGCGCCGTCGAACGCCGCATGCGCGCCGCCGAAGCCTATGTCACCTCATCGGAATTCAAGCTCAAGCGCGACTTCCGCGACATTTAGACTTCACCTTCGGCGCACGCAAATTTGAACGCGGCCCCCGTTCACCGCACGTCCGAGTAATGGTATGTCCACGCTTCAAGTCAGTTTACGGGAGGCTTCGATGCCCAAATCGAGAAAGCGCAAACGCACAAAATCCCAGGCGTCCGCGTCGGGTAGGGGCAACGTCAATTGGGGCGGCGGGGCGTCATCCGGAGGCGTATCCACCAAGCTCATCCTCCTCGGCATCGCGGCCCTGGTGGTGATCGGCGGCGGCTATTATATCTGGCAGACCGCCCAGGCCAGCCGCGAGTTTACGACGTTGGCCGGTGCGGGCACGGAATCTCTGACGTGGGCGCAAACGCTGTCCTATGACGGCGATCGGCATTTGGGCCCTGGCGAAGCCTACCGCTATCGAAACGCCTACCCGACATCGGGGCCGCACGCGCCGGTTCCGACGCGCCCCGGCTTTTATACGAGCCCGCAGCCGCCCACCGGCCTGGTGCACGCGCTGGAACATGGCGGCATTGTCATCTATTACGGCCAAGCCGAGGCCGAGACGATCGCCAAATTAAAGAACTGGACCAGCCTCTACCAGGGGGTTTGGGACGGGGTGGTGGCGACACCGCGCTCCGGCCTCGGCAACGGCGTCGTGCTTACCGCATGGCGTAAACGGCTGCAACTGGCGTCGTTCGATGCCAAGGCCGCCGCCGCCTTCATCGACGCCTTTCGCGGCCGCGGCCCGGAAAAACCGGTGCGCTGAGGGGAATCCATGGCACTGATGAAAAACACCTGGGATATGGTCAATCTGGGCCTGGCCGCGCGCGCCGTCCTGATCACCGGGCGCGCCCACCCGCTGCTGATCCTCGCCAACGCGCCGGCGCTACTGCGCGCCGCGCGCTGGGGATTAAGGAAGCTGCGGGAGCGGAAAACTTAACTTCTGGAAGCGGCGGGGTGCCCGGACTATCATTCCGCCGTTCACCCATCCAACAACGGAGGACCCCATGACCAAATTCTTCAACCCCGAAGGCGTGACGCCGCCGGTCGCCGCTTATACCCATGCGGCGCTGGTGCCGGCGGGCGCCGAATTGCTGTTCATCTCCGGCCAATTGGGCATCAAGCCCGACGGTGATCTCGGCGATGGCATCGAGGAGCAGGCCGAATGGGCCTATCGCAACATCGCCGCGATCCTCGCATCGGAAGGGCTGAGCCCGGCCGATCTGGTCAAGATGCAGATGTTCCTGACCGACCGCGCCTACCGGGCGCCGGCCGGCGAGGCGCGGCAAAAGGTTTTCGGCGATGCCAAGCCGACATCGACGCTGCTGATCGTCGCCGGCCTGGCGGCGCCCGAGTTTCTGATCGAAGTGGAAGGCATCGCCGCGCGCCCGGCCTAACCGGCGAGGGTGTGGCCGCAATGTACCGGACGTTCCTCATTCTTATCGCCGCCTATCTGGTCCTGGCCGGCGGCGCGGTGGCCATCATGTTGGCCAACGGCGTGTTTGCCACCAGGTCCGACAGCGCCGATCCGGCCCACATTGCCCGCGGCGAAACAGTCTATATGGAACACTGCGCCGCCTGCCACGGGGGTGATTTGGAGGGGCAGCCGGGTTGGCAAAACCAGCGCGCCGACGGCACCTATCCAGCGCCGCCGCAGGACCATAGCGGCCACACCTGGGAGCATTCGGACGCGCAACTGTTCGAATACATCCGCGACGGCGGCGCGCGGTTCGAGCGCCGCGCCTTCAAAAGCGCCATGCCGGGGTTGGGCGAAGCGCTGGACAGTGCCGAGATATGGGCGGTGATCGCCTTCGTCAAAAGCCGCTGGCCAAAGGAATTCCGGGCCAAACAGGCGCGCGCAAATTTCGTCGGCGGGCTGCACAACCACTGAAATTTACCTGTCTATAAGCTATTGAAAATGTATATATAAATTAAATGTTGCTATTTTGTTCTTACCATGTTATAAGCGTCGCTCAAGGAACAGCGGCGCAAATAATCGGGAAGGAACAAGACCATGGAAGTCTTCGAATACGTCAAGGATTTTACCGCGCTGGCGGTCCTGTTTAGCGCCGCCTACCTGTGGATGATGATTATCTGAAAGGGGATGCGAATTAGGCTTCGGGAACCGGGCGCGGCTTGCCGTCCTTGTCGATGGCGACATAGGTGAAGACGCCCTCGGTCACCTTGGTTGGCCCGGTCTGCCGGTAATGGTTGGTCGACCAGGCCTCGATGCCGACGCTGATCGAGGTGCGCCCGACACGAATGATCTCGGTATAACAACTGATGCGGTCGCCGACCTTGACCGGCTTATGGAACTCCATTTCCTGGACCGCGATGGTCGCCGTGCGTCCCTTGGCGCGGGCGCTGGCGGCGACACCGCCGGCGATATCCATCTGCGCCAGCAGCCAGCCGCCGAAGATATCGCCGGCCGGGTTGGCGTCGGCGGGCATGGCGACGGTCATGATCGCCACCTCGCCGGTTGGTGGGCCGCTATCGGCCAAGCCGTCTTGATCGGCGGTCATGGTGGCGCTCCTTCGCGAATTAATTCGGATTCAATTGATACCATATATTGACATGTTCGGTCCTCCAAACACATTATCCGGTAATTGCAATGGCGATTCGCCGCCCGCCTCCGGGCCGGCGGGAAATTGCCAAATTCCCCTGGGGTAAAACGCCAAGATGAACGATTTGTTTGAGAACGCGCCAGCGAAGAAAAAGAAGAAACGCGGCAAAACCTATTCGGCCAAGGATATCGAGGTCCTGGAAGGGCTGGAACCGGTGCGCCGGCGCCCGGGCATGTATATCGGCGGCACCGACGAACGCGCCGTCCATCATTTGGTGGCCGAACTTCTCGACAACGCCATGGACGAGGCGGTGGCCGGCGAGGCCAGCCGCATCGATCTGGAACTGGCGGCCGACCATACGGTCACCGTCCGCGACAACGGCCGCGGCATTCCGGTCGACCCGCATCCCAAGTTCAAGACCAAATCGGCGCTCGAAGTTATCCTCACCACCCTGCATTCGGGCGGCAAGTTTTCCGGCAAGGCGTACGAGACCGCCGGCGGGCTGCACGGCGTCGGGCTGTCGGTGGTCAACGCCCTGGCCGATACCCTCAGCGTCGAAGTGGCGCGCGACAAGAAGCTGTGGACGCAAAGCTACCAGCGCGGCAAGCCGGCGACCAAGCTGAAGGCGGCGGGCAAGGTGTCGAACCGGCGCGGCACCACCGTTTCCTTCCATCCCGATCCTAAGATTTTCGGGGCCAAGGTGCATTTCCGCCCGGCCACCCTCTACCGCATGGCGCGCTCCAAGGCCTATCTGTTCCGGGGCGTCGAAATCCGCTGGCAATGCGCGGCGGAATTGCTGGCCGGCGACAAGGAGCAAACGCCGGAAAAGGCGACCCTGCATTTCCCCGGCGGGCTCAAGGATTATCTCGATACGACCCTGGCCGAGCGGCGCACCCTGACGCCGCTCCCCTTCGCCGGCCAGGCGCAGCTCAACGGCGCTTCGGGCACCGTCGAATGGGCCGTCGCCTGGCCCGAGGACGAGGACGAATTTTTCAATTCCTATTGCAACACCGTGCCGACGCCGATGGGCGGCACCCACGAAGCCGGGCTCAGGACCGCGCTGACCAAGGGATTGCGCGCCCATGGCGAGTTGATCGGCAACCGCGCCGCGGCCAAGATCAGCGCCGACGACGTAATCGGCGGCGCCTGCATCATGCTGTCGGTGTTCATTTCCGAGCCCCAGTTCCAGGGCCAGACCAAGGAAAGATTGTCCTCGGTGGAGGCCGCCAAGCTGGTCGAAACCTCGGCCGGCGATCATTTCGATCATTGGCTGTCGGGCGATCCGGTCACCGCCGGGCGGCTCCTGGAAGCGGTGATCGAGCGCAGTCTGGTGCGCTTAAAAAGGCGCCAGGAAAAAACTTTGAAGCGGCAATCGGCGACCAAGCGGCTGCGCCTGCCCGGCAAACTTGCCGATTGCACCCAAAACTCGGCCGCCGGCACCGAGGTTTTTATCGTCGAGGGGGATTCGGCGGGCGGCTCCGCCAAGCAGGCGCGCGACCGCAAGACCCAGGCGGTGCTGCCCTTGCGCGGCAAGATCCTGAACGTCGCCAGCGCCAGCGCCGACAAGATGGCCGCCAACCAGGAACTGAACGATTTGATCGAGGCGCTGGGCTGCGGCACCGGCGCCGGATACCGGGAAGACGAGTTGCGCTACGACAAGGTGGTGATCATGACCGACGCCGATGTGGACGGCGCCCACATCGCCTCATTGCTTATGACCTATTTCTTTAAAGAAATGCCACAACTTATTGAAAACGGGCATCTTTATATCGCGCAGCCGCCTCTTTACCGCATTGCCCAGGGGGGCAAGACGGCCTATGCCATGGACGACGCCCACCGCGAGGAACTGATGCAAAAGGAGTTCACCGGGCGCGGCAAGATCGAGGTCAGCCGCTTCAAGGGATTGGGTGAAATGCCGGTGACGCAACTGCGCGAAACCGCGATGAGCGCCGATACCCGAACCCTCTTGCGCGTCACCGTGCCGCTCCGTCACACCGACGACGAAAAGCGCGAAGCCCGCGACACCGAAAAGCTGGTCGACCAATTGATGGGCAAAAAGCCGGAACTGCGCCTGGCCTTCATCCAGGAACACGCCAAGGAATTGGAAGACGGGCTGATCGATGTGTGATGTGGGTGGGGCTATCGCATATGGCGTAATTTTCACTCGCCCTTACGTCATACCGCGACTTGATCGCGGTATCCAGAGCGGCGGCAGAGATTCCTGGATCACACGATCAAGTCGTGTGATGACGAAATGGAGAAGCTCCACCCAATGTCCTTTGGGAAGGGCTGAAATCAGACAGACATATGCTATAGCCCTAGGGTTAGGGATCGATGGGGAAATGTTCATCTTCGTACGCCTCGACCAGAGCCATCAGCACGTCGAGCCTGTCTCCGTCGCGGGTCTTCAGCTTGGCGCCCCAGAGGCGCTCGACCTCGGCGAGGGCCTCGGCGTGATCTTTCTTAGTGCGGATCGGTTTGATGTCCACATTGGTTATCCCTTATCGCGGCATTATTGGGGCAGGGGGCCTGTTATACCGCCCGCCAGACCACAATTGAATAGGCTTCGTGGAAGGTGCTGCCGAAGCCCGAGCGGTGTGATTTGAGGATTTCGATCTGGCCGGCGGCGGCGCGGGCCTCAAGGGCGGGCAGGAAACCCGCCAAGTAGCCGCGCTTCTTGTGGTAGGCGATGGCCGGTGCGTCGAACGGGTCTGCCGCATCGTAGAGTTCGACAATCGGTTCGATATGCAGCGCCACGGCGGGGCGGGCGGCCACCAGATAGTCCAGGAACGGTTCGAACCTGGAGCCGAGCTGCTCCAGGGCGTGCACGGTCATGACGCCGGCGCCGGCGCCGATTTGCAGGTCTTCGCGGCCTTCCAGGATCCCCATGTCGAAGCGGACGCCAATCATCTGAGCGTCTTCGCTTGCCGCGATCAGCCCGACCAGTTCCTGCGACGGCGCCGCCCAGTCGCATCCCGTTAGGCGGAGGTTCGGGAAAATCCGATGTAATTGCAACAGGTTATGGCCGGTGCCGCAGCCGAACTCGGTTACCTGATCAACCCCCGCAAATAGGTCCGCGAACAGGACGGCGCGCATTGCGGCATAAAGGCGGGGTTCGAACCCGGTACGGTTGGCGCGGATATACCGGCCGCCCAGGCGCAGCACGTCGTGGCGGAAATATTGCGGCGCCAGGCTGGCTTCGGAAACGCCTTGGCGCCGCACCCGTTCCAGAATTTCGCCCCAGCCGCGCTCCCAGCGCCCGATCATGGCGGGCCCGGCGGCGGTCAGCTTCGGATCGCGGACGATTCGAAGGGCGCGTTTCCGCACCGCGCCGGCTTCGGCATCATCGAGACTCAGGTAATCGAGGCCATCGAGCAGATCGGCGGGCAAATACCGGGTCACTTCGTCCTCGGCCAGACCCAACAGGCGCGCCAGGTCGCCGGCCTTAATCCACCTGGTTTCAGCTATCAATGGATTTCAGCCATCGATGCGCTTGATCGGGAAGGGCGCCGCGTAGTCGTTGGAGGTGGCGATATCGGGGCCGGTATAGTCGATCAGCGGCGCTTCCGAGGTGAGCAGGCGCCCGTTGCCGATATCGGCCCAATCGGCGGTTGGCAAATAGTTGCCGAGCCGGGTGCCGGGCGCCAGCCCGTCGCTGGCCAGGGTCTGATTGGGGATAAAGCGGAAATCGATGGACAGGCGCAGACTGTCCGAGTTTTTCTGCGTCGCGTGGATCAGATAAGGATCGGCCAGCATAATCTCGCCGGGGACAAAGGCGGCGTCGTATTGGCGCCCGCCTTCGGTCAAATGGGCGCCAGCGTCGAAATCATCCAGCGGGCCCATGAATTCCTCTGGAAACGAAACCGGTTCGATCCATGTGACGCCGTTCTGTCCGAAATCGCCGAAAACCGGCAGGAATACCATGATGGCGCCCGCCGGCTCGCCCGCCCACATGTCGCTGTGCATCTTCGCAGACGCCCGCGGGCGGCCATCGATGGCCGGGTTCGGGCGGCCGTTGACCAGGCGGATATTGACCGGCGCGTGCACCGCCGCGGCATCGGCGGCGAAGCCGAGGGCGCCGAATATATCGGCGACCACCCGATGCACCAGGTTATAGGCGAGGTAGGTTTGCCGTTTCGGCAATACCAGGCCATTGGGCGTGATGTTGGGCAGCCCGGCAAGGGCATCGCGCTCGCTGTCGATCAGATCGCCGCCGAGATCGCCTGAAATATCAAATGTGCGGTCCTGGTAATAGGCATCGAGGGTCACATAGAGATAGTGGTTAACCGCGTTCCCGAGCCGCGCATACGGGCCTGCGTCCAGGGGCAGGGATTTCAACAAGGGAAAATCCTGATTGACCGGCGCGCCGCCGCATATGCGCGACAGGCGGTCGGCGCGGCCGGAAAATGCAGTTTTAGTTTTCATTATTTTGTCTCTGACAATTGCCGCAGCAGGTCGAGGGCATCGGGTTCCAATTGCGGCGACATGTATTCTTCTATCGGGCCGAAAAAAGACTTAACGTAGATCATCGCGCTGGCATCCAGTTCGCCGGCCCGCCCGGCGATGGTGTCGACGATATCATAGGCCTCACCCACCAGTTTACCCGATTCCGCTTCGATTTCCTTATAATCCTGGTGCCGCTCGCCGGCGTGAAAATAGATCGGAATATCGGCGAACAACCGGTGCCTGCGGTTGGTCGAGGACAACAGGAACAGGGCCAGGTTTTGGGCCGTCGGCGGCGGCCCTGAATTGCGCTCGGACTGATGCGCGTCGCCCGATATCTTGCAGATCAGCATTTCATCGGAATCGGCGGCCACGTAGATTTTGTCGTCGGGCGCCGAGCGCAGCGCCATGTCGTAATCCATGGTGCTTTGCGAATGCGCCATTGCCGGGCCGACCGGCGCCATCAACGGATGCGGCAGGAAGGCGCGGCTCAGCATGCCGTCATCGCCGAGGCGCCAAATGAGCTGGCTGGGATAGGGGGTGAAGCTGCCGGCATCGACGTAGAAGGCTTCCGTGAAATGATGCGGCGCCTTGAGCCCGATGGCCACCAGTTCGCGGGCGCCCACCGGGGTGTCGGCGGCTAGGGCGCGGGTCAGGAGCGGCCCGGCGCCCCCCTCCGACAGCCTGAGGACATTGACGGCGGCGGCCTCGAAACCCTGCCGGCGGCGCTCATCAAGGGCGGCCAGGGTGCCGTCGGACAATAAAAAATTGGAATCGAGGAAGATAATCGAGGCGCCGGCCTGATCCTTGACGCTGTCATGCAGATGGCGGACGCATTCCCTTTGCACGGCGTATTTGTATTCGGGAAAATCGATGCCGCGGGCATAGTCCAGCGGCGATGCGCCGCGCACATGGATGTCTTCCAAAACATGAATATTGCGCCGGCAGACCGCGCCCAGCCCCTTGGTGCCTTCTTCCAGCAGCGGCTTCGTTTCCCGGTCGGTATAGATATGGACATCGACCTCGGCGTCGGCCGCCAATGAAGGCAGGTTGCCCGGCATCATTAGGAACGGCAGCGCCATATCCAGGTGCGCGCGCGCGAACGGCTCGCCCCAGACCAGGACGAAGACGTGGTACCTCATGCGCTTGCCTCCAATTCGAAGGCCGGCAGGGCACGTTCCAGCACCCGCCGCCAGAAGGCGCCGGCGGTGTAGTTGGCGTGGGCGTGGGCGCTGCCGGCGGCGGCGATGCGCGCCCGCTCGTCCTCGTGGCCCAGGTAATGGCGGATTTTATCGGCCAAATCGCGCTCGTTCTCGAAGGCGACGTAATGAACGCCGGGGGTGAACCACATTTCGGTTTCCGGGTTCGCCTGTTCCATCAAGAGGGCGCCCGATAGGGTGGCTTCGAAAACCCGCCCCTTGCATTGGTAGCCGGGCCCGTCCAACGCCGGGGCCGCGAAATTGATGGTGATTTTGGATTGCCGGAATATGCCGGCATAGTCCTCGGGCGAAAGCCCGCCCTCGATCTGGCCGCCGCCCTGGCGCACCTCGATTCCGGCCTCGGCCAAAAGCCCGAGCGCCAGCTTGCGGTCGGGATAGCGCGCCGCGCTGCCGAGGAAGCTGACATCGATGGTGCGCGCCGCTCCTTTATCCAGATAAAGCGCAGGATCCTGCGGCGTCCAAGTGGCGAGAAATTTTTCCGGAAAGGCGCCGTTACCAGCGTAATTTGAATAGCAATCGACGATCACGTTGACATCGACGGCGGGCGCGTAGGCGTCGATCCATTGGACGGCGTAAGCGTCGGTGGTGTCGAAATAGGCCGATACGATTGGAATGCCCAAATCGCTCCGGATGCGCGCCAGGGTTTCCGCCGCCGGGTTGAGATCGGTGCCGCGCACCATGGTCAGGAAGATCACGTCGGCGCGCTTCTTCCGGCAATGTTCGATCAGGTGTTCATCGGGGCGCTCTTTCGTGGCGTGGGCGGTTTCGTCGAAAAAGAAGCAGTCCGCTTCGCCGAGCCCCGACGATTTAAAGGAGCCGATGAAATTATGATGCACGTTGGAGAGGCCATGGCTGGGATCGCACTCGGCCCATTTCTCGGTTACGAACAGGATGCGGGGCTTCACCAAGCGCTCATTCCCCATGGTTGGCCCCATAGCTGGCCCCATAATTGGCCCCATAATTGGCATTGACCCACAGATTGGCATCGCCGCGGCGCGCCGGGAAGCTGTCTGTCAACAGCCGGCTCTCGCATTTTTTCAGGTTCTTCAAATATAGCGGCGGGATATCGCCGGGCCCCCGGTGGCCGGTCTGATGGTTTTGTTCGAAGAAGATGCCGGTTTCGCCGATGATACGGCTGGCGGCCTTGCAGTAATCGTGGATCTGGGCGTCCGACATTTCCGATAGGGACAACGTGTTGACAACCAGATCGGCGGGCAAGTCCGCATCGGCCAGTTGATGGTGGATGCTGTTGGGCACGAAGGAGAAGCCGGGCGCTTCGGGCAACGCCACCGGCCCAACCTGTTCGAAGCGGTTGTCGAGCTTGGGAAACAATGTGCTGCAATAGATCGACGAAAAAGCCAGCGATTCAGGGATATCGATGATCGTGTAGCGCACGCATTCGCCGAACAGCTTCATCAGCTGGTAGGCGAGGCCGCCGAAACCGCCGCCGATCTCGACGATGCGCAAAATGCCGTTTTCCGCCCGGCGCTCGCGCAGATGATCGATCAGCCCGTTTTCATGCATCAGGCACAGCCGTTCCAGGTAGGCATAGCTGTCGTCGTTGACGATGGCGCCGTCGATCAGCCAGCCGATCTCGCCGAACTTGCGCGGCGGCGATGCGCGCAGTTCTTCCGGCAGGGCGCCGGCGACGGCGACGTAATCGAACACCGCCCGGTCCGGCGGGCCGACCAGAAAGCGCAGCACATCGTCCCAATTTTCCGGCAGTTTTCTGGACAGCCAGGGCCGTTTGCCGGCCAGTTCCAGGGTGGCAAGCTGATAGCCGGTGAAGGAATGACCATAGAGGCGCATCTTGGCGATGATCTCGCGGTCGCCCTGGTCGAGCAGCTCGTAGGACGTTTGCGCGTTTTTGGTCGAGCCGTCCAATTCGAAGCTCGGCTGGCTGTCGGGGTGCCAGCCCTCGTCGGGCATCCAGATGGCGGCGCGCTCCGGGTCGCGCTGGATCGCCTCGCCGCGCCGCCGGACGGCGTCCCGCGCGCAATCCAAAAGGCCCAGTGCGGCGGCGAACTCGGCGTCGCTCAAGAAGGACGTTTGATCAGAAAAAACAAAATCTTGGAACACGAACTCACCACCCGGCCGGACCGTTTATCAGCGCCATTATAACCTGCCACGACGGGTTTAAGATCAAGTAAAAAATCGGCGCTCCAAACCGCGCTATCTGGGCGCCGGATCGGGATCGGCTTGACCACAGAGGGCGGCGGGTCTACACAAACGCCCGTTCCCGATGGCGAATGTAGCTCAACTGGTTAGAGCACCGGCTTGTGGTGCCGGGGGTTGGGGGTTCGAGTCCCCTCATTCGCCCCATTACCTCATAATTGGCTGAATTCTGCGGTTTTTCCAACCGACCTGCGGGTACATGATGTACCTTGCGGGTACACTTGGAGGCCCGTAAGATATGGCTATGCGTAGATACCTAAAACAGCGCCCCGGCGGCGGATGGGCGGCAAAGCGGTCGATTCCGAAGCATCTACAGGAAAAACTTGGGGGTAAGGCCGAAATTGTTCGTGGACTTGGCACCTCCGATCTCGTGGAGGCCAACAAAAAGAAGTGGAAGGTGCTGGCGGAGATAGATGCCGAAATCGCTGCAATGCTGGAACCCAATCATTCCCCTGTAGGTGATACCCAAGGTGTAATTGAGGAAGCCCTGGAGGAGGCCAAAGCCACCTATGAAGACGACGATCTGAAAGACATTCTCGTGTCAAACCGTGCGGAGGAGATCGAAGCCAAGCACGGCCTAAAGGTGGCTCAAAACTACTTCGGTGCAGCGACTGGTCGTAAGCTGCCGGTGTCCCTGGCGGCTCGCCAGTGGCATGCAAAGCGAGGAACCATCCGCGCAGAGACATCAGCCCGTGATGAAATGGTCCTCAATGCATTGTTGAGTGGTGTGATGACGTGAGCCTAGACGAAGTGACTGTGAAGATGGCGGCTGCCTATGTCGATACCGTCATTGCACCCATGGAACGCGCTCCCAAAACAAAGCAAGGCTACGTCACTTCGCTCAATCGGTGTTGGAAATGGCATCGGCGGCGCGGACATCTTGAAACATCTTCGCCTTGGGTGGACCTCGGGGGTGACCTAAAGGGTCCCACGAAGGAAAAACGTCCACTTACCTTTCCCGAAATCCAGAAGTGGCTCGCTAGAGAGAAAGGCAAGAAGCAGGTCCAACATGACCTTATCCTCCTTTGCACCTACACAGGGATGCGTCAAAACGAGGCTTGCTCCTTGCTGGTCTCGGATGTGGAGAGCGGAAAGAAGTGCTGGTGGCTATCCATCAGGGAAGGGAAGAACAGGTCGGCGGTTCGCGACGTTCCCGTCACCGCCAAGGACTGCATCGAGATACTCAAGAGGCGAACCAAAGGGAGAACCTCGGGTCAACTCTTCGAGGAGCTTCGCCCTGGCGGCAAGGACGACAAGCTGAATTGGAGGGTGGGTAAGGCTCTCCGGTATTCACTGAACAAAGTTATGGATGGCAAGGCGAAGGACGAGTGCGTTGACTTCCATAGTACCAGAAGGACCTACGCTTCGGTCCTGGAGAACGGTGGGCTACGGAAGGACGGCTACGACCACCACGCGATTGCACAGTGCGGCGACCCAGAAGTTTCAGAAGAGTTCATGCCCATCGTCCATCTGGTAT
>NZAK01000042.1 GCA_002687515.1 Rhodospirillaceae bacterium | reverse complement strand
CATGGTCACTCTCCTGTGTTTGCCCATTGGGGCGTTCCATTGCGACCCCGTATTATAGGCCCGGGAGAGTGACCACCGGAATTACGCTATGTATTAGGGATCAAGATAGCCGATCGAGCAGGGATTCAAGGGTCCGGCAGAGACGCGCCAGATCCTCGGGCTCGCTCAGCCGGTGGTCACCGGCCTTGACCAAGGTCACTTCCACATCGTCCGAACGCAATCGTTCCTGAAGGCGGAGCGCCGTTTCGAAGGGAACCGACGGGTCCTCGATGCCGTGGATCAGCCGGGCCGGGCAATCAAGCGGGATTTCACCGCCCATCACCAGATGCTTCCGCCCCTCGGTCAACAGGGCCTTGGTGATGATGTAATCGTCCTCATATTCGCTCGGAATGACGATACGCCCGTTCGTTTCGATTTCGGCCAGTTGCGCCCCGGTCAATTCGCCGGGCAGGATGTCCTCGGTGAAATCGGGCGCCGCGGCAATGCCGATCAGAGCGGCCACCCGTTCGGGCCGGGCCAGCGCCGTCAGCAGCATGATCCAGCCGCCCATGCTCGAGCCGACCAGGATCTGCGGGCCTTCGGTCAGTTGATCGAAGGCGGCGACGGCGTCTTCCGTCCAGGCACCGATATGGCCGTCGGCGAAATCGCCCGACGAAGCGCCATGGCCCTGGTAATCGAAGCGCAAAAACGCCTGGCCGCGCGCCGCGCAAAGTTCCTCCAGCGCCAGCGCCTTGCCGCCATCCATATCCGACATGAAACCGGTCAGGAACACGACGCCGGGCGCCCGCCCCTGGGTTTGGTGGTAAGCGATGGACGCGCCGTTCTCAAGTGATAGTATTGGCGGATCGTCGGCGTTGGAGACAGGCATTCAATACCCCTTCGATGGATAACGAATCCGATCACACAATTGAGGAAGCGGCGCCGGAAAGCAAGACTGGCGCGGCCGAGGCGCGACCGCCGACCGTGCTCCAGGTTCTGCCCGCCCTGATCACCGGCGGCGTCGAGCGCGGCACCGTCGATATCGCCGAAGCTATCGTCCAGGCCGGCGGACGGGCGCTGGTGGTGTCCGAAGGCGGACCCATGGTCGGCGAATTGAACCGCGCCGGCGCCGAACATTTTGTCCTGCCCCTGGCCACCAAGAACCCGTTTGCCATTTATAAGAACATCGCCCATCTGAGCGAACTGATTACGCGCGAGCAGGTGGACATCGTTCATGCGCGCTCGCGGGCGCCGGCCTGGAGCGCCTGGCACGCGGCGAAACGGACGGGCCGCGCCTTCATCACCACCTTCCACGGCACCTACGGCCATACCTCCGCTGCCAAGCGCTGGTACAATTCGATCATGACAAGGGGCGAGCGGGTGATCGCCATATCCGATTTCATCGGCGGTCACGTGCATCAGGTTTATGGCGTATCGGCGGCGCGTATCAGGGTCGTGCACCGTGGCATTGATATGATCCGGTTCGACGCCGCCAATATCAATTCCGAACGGGTGATTCACCTGGCCGAGGCGTGGCGCCTACCGGACGGCCAGCCGGTGGTTATGCTGCCCGGCCGCCTGACGCGCTGGAAAGGGCAAAGCGTATTTATCGAGGCGGTCAAGCGCTTGAACCGGCCCGGTGTCCAGTTCCTCATGGTCGGATCCGATCAGGGGCGCTACGACTACCGCAGGGAGTTGGAACAACATATCGAGGCCGAGGGCATGACCGGCATGATCCATGTCATCGATCATTGCGACGACATGCCGGCGGCCTACATGCTGACCGATGTGGTGGTGTCGGCTTCGACCGAACCGGAAGCCTTCGGCCGGGTCGTCGCCGAGGCGCAGGCATTGGGCCGTCCGGTCATCGCCACCGATCACGGCGGCGCGCGCGAAACCGTGATCGACGGGGAAACCGGCTGGCTGACCAAGCCTGGCGATGCGGATTCGCTGGCCCGCGCGATGGCCCTGGCCCTGGACCAAAGCGATGAAGACCGGCAAGCCTTCGCCGAGCGTAGCGTTGCCCACATACGTAAAAATTTTTCCAAGGACCGAATGTGCGCCGAGACCCTTGAGGTCTATGAAGAAGTGCTGAGCGAGCGCGGGCGCACCCAGTGATAGACGCCACCAGCACAGCCGGAAGCGGGCCGTGAGCGAGAATATCCTGGTGATCAAACTGGGTGCGCTTGGCGATTTCGTTCAAGCCGGCGGACCGTTCGCGGCGATCCGGGACCACCACCGAAGCGGCTTTATTACGCTGCTGACGACGCTGCCGTTCGCCGAGTTTGCCGCCGAGGCGCCTTGGTTCGACGAGATCTGGGTGGATCGGCGGCCCAAGTTCTGGCAGGCCGGCGATTGGTTCGGGCTGCGCAACCGGCTCTGCGGTGGCGGTTTTTCCCGGGTCTATGATCTACAGACATCGGATCGCAGCAGCTTTTATTACCGCTTGTTCTGGCCGGGCCCGTATCCCGAATGGTCGGGCATTGCGCGCGGCTGCTCGCACCCGCACGCCAATCCTCGGCGCGATTTCATGCACACCCAGGAACGCCAGGCGGAACAGCTCGCCATGGCCGGGATATCTTCGCTGGCCGCCGCTGATTATTCGTGGGCAGACGCCAGCGCCGCGGCGGCGTTCCAGCTATCCGGGCCCTATGCCATCCTGGCGCCGGGCGGCGCCCCGCACCGCCCGGAAAAACGCTGGCCGGCCGTGAAGTTCGCCGCCGTCGCCAGCGGCCTGGCGGACGCCGGCATCGCCCCGCTGATCATCGGCGCGGCGCCGGAACAACCGATCGCCGCCGAAATCATCTCGGCTGAACCACGGGCCCGCGACTTGACCGGGCAAACCTCGATCCGCCAGCTTTTCGGGCTGGCCAAGGGGGCCGGGCTGGCCGTCGGCAACGATAGCGGCCCGATGCACGCCGCCGCCGTCACCGGCTGTCCGACCATCGTGCTGTATTCGGAAGCCTCCGATCCGGCGCTCTGCGCCCAGCGCGGGGCCAGGACCACCATTTTGCGCCGCGACCGGCTGGACCAATTGAGCCTCGCCGAGGTGAGCGCGGCCATCGGCGATGCGCTTCCGCCCGCGTCCCGCCCAACGCCTTGACAGGGGAGCAAAAGCAATTACATTCCGCCGCCGGTTCGAATCCCTAGATTTCAGCGCAGCGCAGAGCGGAATTTCATGGTCGCAGTGACCCTTCCGGACGGCAGCGTCCGCAGCTATGACGGCCCGGTAACCGGGGAAACCGTCGCCGCCGATATCGGCCCCGGCCTCGCCAAGGCGGCGCTCGCGGTGCGCGTCGATGGCGTCATCTGGGACCTCACCCGTTTGATCGAAGCGGACTGCGATTTTTCAGTGGTCACCGCCAAGGACGAGGATGCGCTCGAACTTCTGCGCCACGACGCCGCGCATGTCATGGCCGAGGCCGTGCAGGAGCTGTTCCCAGGCACGCAAGTGACCATCGGCCCGGCCATCGAAAACGGCTTCTATTACGATTTCGCCCGCGCCGAGCCTTTTACACCTGAAGATTTCGAGGCCATCGAGGCGCGCATGGCGGAAATCATCGACCGCGACAATGCCTTCGTCCGCGAGGTCTGGGAGCGGGACCAGGCCATCGATTATTTCAAATCCGCCGGCGAGGCTTACAAGGCCGAGCTGGTCACCGCCATCCCCGAGGGCGAGGACGTCTCCATCTACCGCCAGGGCGAATGGGTCGATCTTTGCCGCGGCCCGCATCTGCCGTCCACCGGCAAGCTGCCGAAGGCGTTCAAGCTGATGAAGCTGGCCGGCGCCTATTGGCGCGGCGATTCCAACAATGAGATGCTGCAGCGCATCTACGGCACCGCCTGGCCCGATCCCAAGGCGCTCAAGGCCTACCTGGCGATGCTCGAGGAAGCCGAAAAGCGCGATCATCGCCGCTTGGGCCGCGAAATGGAGCTCTTCCACTTCCAGGAGGCGGCGATCGGCTCGGTGTTCTGGCACGACAAGGGGTGGGTGCTCTACCGCGTCATCGAGCGCTATATGCGCCGCCGTCTTGAGGCCGCCGGCTATGTCGAAGTCAAGACGCCGCAATTGGTGGACCGGGCGCTATGGGAAATGTCCGGCCATTGGGACAAGTTCCGCGAAAATATGTTCGTCGCCGAGGTCGACGAGGGCAAGGCGGTGCAGGCGAGCGAGAGTCGCGCCGCCGAGGGCTCGGGTGCGCGCGCCGACAGGGGCAATGATACGACGCACCACCTGGCGCTCAAGCCCATGAACTGCCCCTGCCACGTGCAGATCTTCAACCAGGGCACCAAGAGTTACCGCAACCTGCCCTTGCGCATGGCCGAGTTCGGCTCTTGCCACCGTTACGAGCCGTCGGGCGCCTTGCACGGGCTGATGCGGGTCCGCGCCTTCACCCAGGACGACGCCCACATCTTCTGTACACCCGATCAGATCGAGAGTGAGACGGCGGCCTTCATTGAACTTCTTTCGGCCATCTACGCCGATTTCGGCTTCGCCGATTTCGTCATCAAATACGCCGACCGGCCCGAAGTGCGCTCCGGCGAGGACGCGGTCTGGGACCGCGCCGAGGCAGCCCTTCGCGACGCCACGGCGGCCGCCGGCATCGAGGTCGAGACGAACCCAGGCGAAGGCGCCTTCTACGGTCCGAAGCTGGAATTCGTGCTGCGCGACGCCATTGGCCGTGACTGGCAGTGCGGCACCCTGCAGGTGGATTTCGTGCTGCCTGAGCGCCTCAACGCCAACTATGTGGCGGACGACGGCGCCAAGCGCCACCCGGTGATGCTGCATCGCGCCATCCTGGGCTCTTTCGAGCGCTTCATCGGCATCCTGATCGAGCACTATGCGGGCCGTTTCCCGATCTGGCTGGCGCCCGTACAGGTGGTCGTCGCGACCATCACCGAAGCCGCCGACGAATATGCGCACCAAGTGCTGGCCGCCCTGAAAGACGCGGGATTGCGCGCCGAAACCGATCTGCGCAACGAAAAAATCAACTACAAGGTCCGCGAACACAGCCTCGCCAAGGTGCCGGTTATCCTGGTTGTCGGCGCCCGCGAGGCCGAGGACGGCAGTGTCGCCATGCGCCGGCTTGGCGGCAAGGCGCAAGAAATTGTTGCGCTTGACGCTGCCATTGCTACACTCACCGAGGAAGCGCGGGTGCCGGGCCGTTAATCGGCTGGAACCAGCGTCGAAAATGTACCTGGAGCAGAGGCCTTTGTTTCCACTTGGGAGAATGAGCGATTGCGAATAGCTGATAATTCCCCGGGAAACGGGGGCAGGAAAGAAGGAGAAGGCTAGATCGCACGCCCACCTGTTAACGCCCGCCCCACCAAGGAGGGGCCCGCCATCAATTCCGACATCGCCGCCGCCTCGATCAGGCTGATCGACGCCGAGGGTGAGAATGTCGGTGTCGTTTCCATCAACGAAGCCCTCAGACAAGCCGACAACGCCGGACTGGACCTGGTCGAGATTTCGCCGGAAGCCAATCCGCCGGTCTGCAAGATCCTCGATTACGGCAAGTACAAATACGAGGCCCAGAAGAAAAAGAGCGAGGCGCGCAAGAAGCAAAAAACCATCGACGTCAAGGAAATCAAGATGCGCCCCGGCATCGAGGAGCATGACTATCAGGTCAAGATGCGGGCCATGAACCGATTCCTGGATTCCGGCGACAAGGTCAAGGTGACCTTGCGTTTCCGCGGCCGCGAAATGGCCCACCAGGAGCTCGGCGCCAAGGTTCTGGATCGGGTGCGGGACGATCTCGAGGAACAGGCCAAGGTGGAACAGTTTCCGAAAATGGAAGGCCGCCAGATGACCATGGTGCTGGCGCCGCGCTAGTAGCCTGTATCATCTAATTTGCATCCCTACGATCGTTTTTCCCGTTTCCCCGGTAGGAGGAAGGGTGCCGGCGATGCGGCGCCCATCGGCAAGCCCTTTCGACGCCTCGGGGGGACGGGAAAAGCGACCCTTCGGGCGGCGTTGCAAGGCTCCCGGTCATCGTCGCGCGCCACTTGTGGTGGATTGGCACCACGGCACGGCGCGCTCCTCGCCGGAAACCCTGCAACGCCGTCGTAGGGGTGCAAATTAGATGATACAGGCTACTAGCCGCCGCCTTCGATTTAAAATTCAAACGCCTGCGTCGGCCTTTGTTGACGCCGGCGTTTATGATTTGGAATGACCGGACGCTGTCCCGGTAAGCGGGGGATCAACGGATCCTGGCGTAATCCCTTAAAACGTCGACTTCCAGCTGGGCTTCCTCGAGGCGCGCCCGCATCACATCGCCGATGCTGATAATATTGTCGAGTTTACCGTCGACAAGCACCAGCACGTGGCGCACATGTTTGTTGGTCATGATGCTTCTGACTTGTTTCAGATCGTCTTCCGGCGTGCAGGTAAAGAACTTGCCGGACATCAGTTCCTCAACCTTTAGCTCGAGCGCCGCGGCGCCGTGTTTCGCGGTTCCGTGGAGGATGTCGCGTTCGGTCAGAAGACCGAGAATTTTCCCCGAAGGCTGGCAGACCGGGGCGCCGCCGATTTTCCGCACGGTCAACAACTCAATCGCCGCCTCGATGCTCATATCGGGGCGCACCGTAACCAGATTTCGACCCTTATGGGCCAGCGCATCACTTACATACAAGGTTCCTCTCCCATATACATGGTTGCCAAAGTCAATTCGCTGTCGTTCCTTCCGCCGCCGGCGAGATTAAATTTTCGCGCCCGGCAGCAGTGGGTCCGGGTTCCTGCCATCCAGCGGATTGCGCGCCGGCAGGCGGTTCTTCTTGAACTCATGAACATGGACATCGTCGGCCATATATTTTTGCAGTATTTTCAGCGCCCGGCGTCCATGCTGATCATCGTTGATGCCGACCCACAGCAGAATCCCGCCCTTCTTCAACTGAGCGCGCAGATCGTCCTCGTGCTTGAAGCCGATCCAATTGGCGATCAGCATGCCGATTACGGCGCCCGCAAAACCGGCGGCAATGGCGGCCTCGATGACCGACATCAAGGTGCCGCCCGAGGCAACCACAGTGACAACCGCGATAACCGCGCCCAAATAGCCGATGCCGGCGATGGCGACCGCCTTGGCCTCGATCACCGAGTCGCGTTCCACATAGGCGCCCCTCGGAACCTGCTGATCGTCTTCCAACTCTTCGATGCTTTGATAGGCGTGGCCGAGATGCTGTTTCACTTCCTCCTCGCCGGCCAGGACACCGATATTGTAGCGGTCAAACCCCGATACCTGCAGTTCATCGATGGCCTCCTCGAACGCCTCGACGTCGTGGAATACGCCGACCGCTTCGCGGAATCGCTCCTCGCTTGCTGGTTTTGTCGTCGTCATATCCGGCATCGCAACACCTTCCTCCGTCGACCGGCCTTCGGAGAGGCTATAAGCGGATATTGTTATGTTCCTGCCGAACCAGAATCCCGGGGCGGGACCAGTTTTTGGATAATCGCCCGCGGCGGATTATGAGTGGAGCATTTCCGCCGGTCGCGGGATTGGGGTTCGGCACTCAGGACGGGCTTTGCTGCCAGTCAAATTATCTAGCCGATTTGGCTATTCGAGGGGCGGCAAATCCGACCTCTCCACTTATCGCCGAGCGACATTTAAAAGCTCAGATTGGCCCTATAATACCATATTTCGGCTCTGGCACCAAATGGCGCGCTAGTGGATAAAATCTAACATATGGGACCCGCGAATTGTCCGAGGTGGGGGCGGCTTCCCAAGCCCACCGGATGCGTTGCCCGATGCTTGTGATGTGCCGGCATCACGACGCACCGGGCGCCTATCCGGGCGAACTTGGGAAGCCGTCGTATGGGTGCCATATGTTAGATTTTGTACACTAGATACCACCGGCGGCGGCGGCCAGGCGCCCGAGGTAATCCTTGGCACTTGCGCCGCCGGTTTTTTTGTCGGCGGCCTCGAGGATCACATAGCAGAGATCGAAGGATTGATAGACGTCGTTGAGGATGACCGCCATCTTGATCAGCTTTTCGGTCGATAACGCGTCGAGCGCCATGAAATCCCGCACATAGACCACATCCGCCCAAAGGCGCTGGTTCAAACCCTTGTTGATATTGCCGCCGGCGGTGAGCGGCTTGAAGCAGCGGCTGCCGTAATTGGGGATGGTGTGGAATTGAAAGCCCTGGGAACGCAGGAACCCATCGACATCGGCGAATAAGGGCTGTCCCTTGTACATTTCGACGAATTCCACTTCGGTGTGGACAACCGTTGTCTTCGATAGAACCCGCATCGCATTTTCAAAAATCTTAAGCTCGGCGCCCTGCACGTCGATCTTGAACAAATCCACGTCATCCAGATCCTCGACATCGTCGATACGGACCGTATCGACCGGATGCGTGCCGACAACCGTCGTCAATTCGGCAAGGTTCTGAAACTTTTCCAATAGCGCCGTATTCGGTTCATAGAGCGAACCGGTCATCGTCATATTGGTCTCGAAATAGGTGACCTTGGCGCCGTCGCCGGCAAAATACGGGTAAAAACGGAAGCGGCCATCGCTGTTTTCATTCAGCTTGGCACATTCGGTTTCATCGGGCTCGAAGCCGATGACCTTTAAGTTTTCGAAGTCATAGAGAGGGGCGTAGGCGGCTTTCGAGGAGCCCACCGCCATGGCGCCGACATCGAGAACCGTAATCGGTTCGCCGTCCGGCACCAGATCGGTCAGGGAAAATTCGTTGGCCATCGCAGCATCTATATAGATAATCGCGGAGCCTATCCAGGCGCCTGGTCTCCTTGGCCCGCTTGCAATCAATGGTACCCGGCGCTATAACCCGCGCTTCTCATGGCGGTGAGGCTGTGGGCTTGAGCAGAATCTCAGAGACCCCGGGCATGCCCAGCCGCTAAATAAAGCAATCGAACAAGGAACATAAAATGCCCAAGATGAAGACCAAATCCAGCGCCAAGAAGCGCTTTCGGACCACTGCGTCCGGCAAGGTCCGGGCCAACCCGGCTTCCAAGCAACACAACCTCCGCAAGCGCTCGATCAAGATGCGCCGCAAGGCGCGCGGCACCACCATCCTGTCGGATGCCGATGCACGCAAGGTGCTTTCCTACATGCCCTATTCGAGGAGGAAATAGCCATGTCGCGTGCCCAGGGAAAAGTCGCCAGCCGCGCCCGGCGTAAAAAAGTCGTCGCCAGGGCCAAGGGCTATCAAGGCCGGTCCAAGAACAATTTCCGCCTCGCCAAGCAGCGTACCGAAAGGGCGATGCAGTATCAGTATCGCGACCGCCGCAACCGCAAGCGCAATTTCCGCGCCCTTTGGATTCAGCGCATCAATGCCGGCGCGCGGCTCAACGGCCTCACCTATTCGCAATTCATGAACGGCTTGTCGAAGGCCGGCATCGAGCTCGACCGCAAGGTGCTGTCGGACATCGCAATTCATGAACCGGAATCCTTTAAAAGCCTGGTCGAGCAGGCCCAGGCGGCCCTCGGCCAGGATGCAAAAGCGCCCAAAGAGGCCGCTCCGGCCGAAACCGCATAAAATATCTGCGATGACGGAAAAATATCGAGGGGCGGTCCTGATGGGCGGCCCCTCTTTTACTTTTTAGTCAATTTGAGAGCGATATGGACAACCTCGACGCACTGAAATCGGAAATTTCGGACCAGGTGGCGGCGGCCGCCGATCTGGATGCGCTGGAGCAGGCGCGCATCGCCGCGCTCGGCAAAAAGGGCCGGATCACCGAAATGATGAAGGGCCTCGGGCAAATGTCTCCGGACGAGCGCAAGACGGCGGGCCAGGCGCTGAATGCGCTTAAATCAGATATCAACGCCGCCATCGAGGCACGCAAAAGCGAACTGGAAGGCGCCGATATCGATGCCCGCCTGGCCGCCGAGCGCATCGACGTGACCCTGCCGGCAAGGCCCGAGAGCACCGGCGCCGTCCACCCGATTAGCCAGACCGTCGAGGAGGTTATTTCCATCTTCGGCGAAATGGGCTTCAGCGTGGCCGAGGGCCCGGACATGGAGGAAGACTGGTACAACTTCACCGCCCTCAACATTCCGCCCGACCATCCGGCGCGCCAGGAACACGACACATTTTACGTCAACGCCGAAAAGGACGGCCAGCGCATGGTCTTGCGCACCCACACCAGCCCGGTGCAAATCCGCACCATGCAGGTGCAAAAGCCGCCAATCCGCATCATCGTGCCGGGGCGCACCTACCGCTGCGATCACGATGCCACCCATTCGCCGATGTTCCACCAGGTGGAAGGGCTGTTGATCGACGAAACTACCCATATGGGCCATCTGAAGGGCTGTTTGAACGATTTCTGCCGCGCCTTTTTTGGGCTGGGCGAACTGCCGGTGCGTTTCCGGCCCTCATATTTCCCGTTCACCGAGCCATCGGCGGAAGTCGATATCGGCTGCAGTTTCGAGGGCGGCACGCTGAAAATCGGTGACGGCGATGACTGGCTGGAAATTTTGGGCTCGGGCATGGTCAATCCGCTGGTTCTCGAAAATTGCGGCATCGACAGCACCAAGTATCAGGGTTTCGCCTTCGGCATGGGTATCGAGCGCCTCGCCATGCTGAAATACGGCATTCCCGATTTGCGCACCTTCTTCGATTCGGACCTCCGCTGGCTGCGCCATTACGGCTTCGCCAGCCTCGACGTGCCATCCCTGGTGGGGAGGGCGAGCCCGACGAGGAATAGCCCATGAAATTTTCCCTGGCATGGCTCAAGGAAGACCTGGAAACGACGGCCTCGGTCGCCGAAATCGCCGATACGCTGACCATGATCGGCCTTGAAATCGAGGGCGTTGACGATCCCGCCGAGCGCTTGCAGGACTTCACCGTCGCCCACGTTGTCGAAGCCAAGCCGCATCCGGGCGCCGACCGGCTGCAGGTCTGTACCGTCGATGCCGGCGATCAGACATTCGAAGTGGTCTGCGGGGCGCCCAATGCGCGCACCGGCATGAAGGGCGTCTTTGCCCGCGAAGGCAGCCACATTCCGGGCACCGGCATCACCTTGAAGAAAACCAAGATCCGGGGGGTGACAAGCAACGGCATGCTGTTGTCGGAACGCGAATTGGGTCTTTCCGACGACCACGAAGGCATTGTCGAACTGGCCGATGACGCCCCCATCGGCGCGCCGGCGGCCGAGGTGATGGGGCTTTCCGATCCGGTCTTCGATATCCAGATCACGCCCAACCGGGCCGATTGCCTGGGCGTCCGCGGCATCGCCCGCGACCTGGCGGCGGCCGGCATCGGCACTCTGAAGCCGATCGAAATGGCGGCCGTGGAAGCCAAGTTCGAAAGCCCGGTGAAGGTGCATCTGGATTTCGATGCGGACACCAAAGACGCCTGTCCCTATTTCGTCGGCCGCTATTTTCGGGGGCTAAAGAACGTGCCGAGCCCCGATTGGCTGCAACAAAAACTGATCCAGATCGGCCTTAGGCCGATTTCGGCGCTGGTCGACATCACCAACCTGATGACCATCGCCCATGGCCGGCCCCTGCATGTGTTCGATGTCGATAAGCTCAACGGCGATATCCATGTGCGCCTGGCGCGGCAAGGCGAAAAACTGCTGGCCCTCGACGGCAAGGAGTATGA
The DNA here is from genome assembly GCA_002687515.1 of Rhodospirillaceae bacterium. Lineage (GTDB taxonomy): Bacteria > Pseudomonadota > Alphaproteobacteria > Rhodospirillales > UBA2165. Next base: position 13,273 of record NZAK01000042.1, on the reverse strand, counting down.
GCTGGATGAAGAAATGACGGTGATCGCCGACGAAGAGGTTGCCGAGGCGCTGGGCGGCGTGATGGGCGGCGAGGCCACCGGCTGCACCGAGGACACAGTCAACGTATTTTTGGAATCGGCCTATTTCGACCCCGTCCGGACGGCGATGACCGGGCGCAAGCTGAACCTGCAATCGGACGCCCGCTTCCGCTTCGAGCGCGGCGTCGACACGGCCTTCATGGTCGACGGCACCGAGATCGCCAGCGCCCTGATCCTCGCCATCTGCGGCGGCGAGGCCAGCCAGATGATCATCGCCGGCGAGGAACCCGATTGGCGGCGCAGCTATTTCCTGCGGCAATCCCGGGTCAAGGAACTGGGCGGCGTCGATGTCGCGCCGGAGCGCATCGAAGAAATTTTAGGCCGGCTCGGTTTCACGGTTACCGCCAAGGACGGCGGCTGGGACGCATCGGTGCCGTCTTGGCGCCGCGACGTGGTCGGCGAAGCGGACCTGGTCGAAGAGGTGCTGCGCATCCACGGTTTCGATAATATCCCGTCGGTGTCCCTGCCGAAGACGACGCCGCTGCCGCAAGGCGCGCTTAGCCTGAGCCAGGAACGGCGCGGCCTGGCGCGCCGCGCATTGGCATCGCGCGGCTTGATCGAGGCGGTGACTTATTCGTTCCTGGCCTCGGCCGAGGCCGAGATGTTCGGCGGCGCGCCCGAAAGCATCCGGCTGGTCAACCCGATCAGCGCCGATCTGGATGTCATGCGGCCGTCGATCCTGCCCAATTTGATCAGCGCCGCCGGGCGCAACGCCGACCGCGGCTATGCCGACATCGCATTGTTCGAGGTCGGCCCCCAATATGCCGGCGAAAACCCCGGCGACCAATCGATGGTCGCCGCCGGGGTGCGCGCCGGTAACGCGGTGCCGAGGGGCTGGACCGGCGCCACGCGCGCCGCCGATGTGTTCGACGCCAAGGCCGATGCCCTCGGCGTGCTCGCCGGCATCGGCGCGCCGGCGGCATCGATTCAGGTGGTGGCCGAGGCGCCGGACTGGTACCACCCGGGGCGCTCCGGCTCGATCCGGCTGGGGCCGAAGACGGTGCTGGCAGATTTCGGCGAAGTGCATCCCGGTATCCTGAAAGCGATGGATGTGGCCGGCCCCATCGCCGCCTTCGAAATTCATCTCGGCGCCGTGCCCTTGCCCAAGGGTTCGCGCGGCACCGCCCGCCCGGCCCTCGATCTTTCGCCGTACCAGCAGGTAATGCGCGATTTCGCCTTTATCGTCGATGACGGCACCCCGGCCGATGCGCTGATGCGCGCCGCCCGCGGCGCCGACAGCAAGCTGATCACCGATGTCACCGTGTTCGATGTCTTTACCGGCGGCGCCTTGGGCGAGGGACAAAAATCGATCGCCATCGCCGTCACCCTGCAGCCCACCGAAGCGACCCTGACCGATGCCGAGATCGAGGCGGTATCGGACAAGATCGTTGCCAATGTGGGCAAGCAGACCGGCGGCGTGTTGCGGAGTTAGGCCGGCCGGCAAGGGGGGCGATATGAGCGGACAGAAATATCCTAAGCTGTTCGAACCCGGCGCCATCGCCGGCGTAGGATTACCCAACCGCTTCGTGGTGGCGCCGATGGCGCGCATCAGCGCCGACCAAAACGGCGTCCCCGGCGCCTTGATGCGCGATTACTACGCCGCCTACGCCGATGGTGGCTTCGGGCTGATCATCGCCGAGGGCACCTATACCGATGTTGCCTCCAGCCAGTGCTTTCCGACCCAGCCGGGCATCGCCACCGAAGCGCAGATCGACGGCTGGCGGGCGGTAACCGGCGCGGTGCATGAAAGCGGCGGCAGAATATTCCTGCAGTTGATGCATGCCGGGGCGCTGCTCGCCAACAACACCTACGGCGCGCCGCCGCTGGCGCCGTCGGCGGTTCTTCCCGAGGGTGAAAAATCGCCACGCTTCGGCGGATCGGGCGCCTACGCCGTGCCGCTGGAATTGACCCGGGACGCAATCGAAATCATCGTCGATAGTCACGTGACGGCCGCCGAAAACGCCGCCCGGGCGGGGTTCGATGGGGTCGAGGTTCACAATGCCAATGGCTATCTCCTGGATCAATTCCTGACCGATTACACCAACCGGCGGACGGATGAATATGGCGGCGCCCTTGAAAACCGGCTGCGCCTGCCGACCGAGGTCATGGCCGCCGTCAAGGATGCCATCGGTGAGGCCGCCGTCGCCGGTGTCCGCATATCGCAAACCAAGGTCAACGATTTCGATCACCAATGGGCCGGCGGCGCCGACGATGCGCGCACCATATTTTCGGCCCTCGCCGGAGCCGGCGCCGATTACATCCACCTGGCCACCCGCCGGGGCGGCGCCGAAGTGTTCGCAAGCGGGCGCTCCCTCGCCGGCTTGGCCCGCGATTATACGGGCCTGCCGGTCATCGCCTGCGGCGCCCTGCACGAACCCGATGCCGCCCTCGATGTTCTCGACCGGGGCGAGGCGGATTTTGTCAGCATCGCCAAGGGCGCCATCGCCGATCCGGCGCTGCCCAATAAAATTGCCGCCGGCGAGGCGCCGGTGCCATTCGTCCCTGAAATGCTGATGCCGCTGGCGACCATCGAAAGCACACGCATCTGGCGGGCCGAGAACGCGGCCGGTTAAAGCTCGCCGCCGGCGAACTTTCTAAAGGGCGCGGGCCGTGCTAAGGCTGATTCGCCAGCGACAACAAAGCGATCAGCAGGGGAATCGACATCATGCCCATCAGGACCGCCGCCCAGTATCTGGACGGGCTTAAAGACGACCGCCATATCCAGATCGACGGCGAACGCATCAAGGACGTGACCAGCGACCGGCGCTTCGCCCTCGCCGCCGAGACCATGGCGGAGCTTTTCGAGATGCAGCATGACAAAAGCCTGGCGCCGGCGCTGACCTTCACCTCGCCGACATCGGGCGATGCCGTCGGCATGACCCATCTGCAGCCAAAATCCAAGGACGACCTGGTGGCCCGCAACGACGCCATCAAGATCTGGATGGACCAGACCTGCGGCATGCTGGGACGCAGCCCCGACTACAAGAACGTCATGTGGTCGGCCTATGCGGCGGCGGCGGACATCTTCGACCGCGACGGCTTCAAGGGCGGCGATAACGTTCGGGATTACCACGAATATGTACGCGAGAACGATCTGGTGATGACCCATGTGCTGGTCAATCCGCAGGTCGACCGCTCGAAACCGGCGCATCTTCAGGAATCAGATATCGCCGCCCACATCGTCAAGGAAACCGACGCCGGCCTGGTCATCGAAGGCGCCCGCATGGTGGCGACGCTGTGCGCGCTGGCCGACGAGATCGTGGTCATGCCGGCGGCGGTGCGCTGGCAAAGCGAGGAGACCATCGACACCTCCGATTTTTCCTTCGGCTTCGCCATTCCGACGGCGACGCCGGGCCTCAAATTCGTCTGCCGGCCGTCCTTCGCCGACACCCATTCCACCCAAGTCCTGGATTACCCCTTCTCCGCCCGCTACGACGAAAGCGACGGCCTCGCCATTTTCGAAAACGTTCTGGTGCCCTGGGAAAAGGTGTTCATCCACCGCGATCCCGAATTCGACGGCGAGGTGACCGCCAAGGGCCAGATCTATCCGCACATGGTGATGCAATCGGTGGTGCGCGCCACCTCGAAGGCCGAGTTCATGATGGCGCTGACCTTCGCGCTGGCCCGCACCACCAAGATCGACCAGCATAACCCGGTGCAGATGCTGCTCGCCGAAACCATGAGCATCGCCGAGTTCGCCCGCACCTGCCGCATCGCCGCCGAGGCCGAGGCCTTTGAGACCGAGCACGGCATCTTTTCGCCGGGCACCCGCAGCCTGCAGGTCTGGCAGTCGATGTTCTGGAAGATGTATGCGCGCCAGTGCGAGATCATCTCGACGCTCGGCGCCGGCGGGCTGGTGGCGGCGCCCTCGATGGCCGAACTGGCCGGCGAAATGAAGGACAGCGTCGAAACCTATTTCCAGTCGGTCAACGCCGATGCCAAATCGCGCACCAAGCTTTTGCGCCTCGCCTACGACGCGGCGCTATCGGGCTTTTCCGGGCGGCAGCGGCTCTACGAGCAATATTACCTGGGCGATCCCAACCGCACCCAATCCATGTGGTACCGCTCCTATCCCGTAGACGAACATATCGAGCGCATCTGGACCATGCTCGACGATCTGGAGCAGAAATACGGGTAGGGGGCTGATTCGTGTGATTGTCAGGCAATTGATGTCATAGGGGGATTCAATTTTAGTGAGTTTATATAAGCAATTGAAATAAATAGATAAATCGCTTGAATTCAATTTCAATCAATTTATTGACTATAATCNTGTTCTAAGCTATAATTTCGATCAAATTATTGATTGAAATTTATAAAATGCGCCAAGTCCCTGATTCTGAACTGAAAAACAGGCTCCGATTCGATAATCCATGGTGGGAATCGGGCAAAGTCGATACCCGTTTCGACGAATGGCCGCGCCGCGCCTATTTCAACGGGTTCGTGAATTTAGTGACCACAACGGATGTCCACCGGGCGGTTGTGCTGATGGGACCACGCCGCGTCGGCAAGACGGTGATGATCCAGCAGACCATCCAATCGCTGTTGGAGAACGGTATCGAGCCCGCCCACATCCTCTATGTCTCCGTGGATACGCCGGTTTACACGGGCCAATCCCTCGAAAAACTCCTGTCCTATTTCCAGGAATTGCAGGGTCACGGCCGCGACGCCGAGCTTTACGTATTCTTCGATGAAATCCAATACCATCCCGAATGGGAAGTTCACCTGAAATCCCTGGTGGATTCCTATCGCACCATCCGGTTCATCGCGTCCGGCTCGGCGGCGGCGGCACTAAAACTGAAAAGCCGTGAATCCGGTGCTGGACGGTTCACCGACTTTATCCTGCCGCCACTGACCTTTCTGGAATTCCTGCAGTTTCAGAACCTGGAAGACCAGTACTTTGAAAGTGAAAAAGGCGGCTGGCAGGTCAAGGACATGGACGGTTTGAACGTGCAGTTCATCCGCTACCTGAATTATGGCGGGTTTCCCGAAGCGGTCATGGAAGAACATGTTCGCGACGATATCGGGCGTTATGTCGCCAGTGACATCATCGATAAGGTTCTCCTGCGTGATCTTCCCAGCCTTTATGGTATTGCCGATATCCAGGAGTTGAACCGCCTGTTCACGGTGCTTGCCTACAATACCGGGCAGGAGGTCACCATCGACGGGCTGTCTCAATCATCCAATGTCAGCAAGAACACCATCAAGAAATACATCGAGTATCTGGAGGCTGCATTTTTGATCTGCCGGCTCCCCCGCCTGGACCAGAATGCAAAGCGCTTTAAAAAACAGACCCGCTTCAAGGTTTACCTGACCAACCCGTCCTTGCGCGCCGCTCTGTTCGGTGCGGTGGGCGCCGACGATCCCGAAATTGGCAATATTGTCGAAACGGCCCTGGTCAGCCTTTATGCCCAGTCGGTCGTCTACGATGATTTGTTCTACGCACGATGGAAAACTGGCGAGGTGGATATCGTNTTATCCCCGCTAACCTTCGAAACCAAAATTCTCACCGCTATCGAGATTAAATGGAGTGATCGCGTGGTCGACCACGCCGCCGAAGATTTGCGAAGTTTGATCTCGTTCTGCAAAAGAACGGAAACGACAAATGACGTGATCGTGACCACGCGCACCAAAACAGGTTTGGATACCATTGGCGGCATCAAGGTGAATTTTCTGCCGGCGGCAAAATTGGCCTATCAAGACGGAAAAACCCTCATAGAAGAATCAATCGAAGAAGGCATTCATCCGCTGACGGCAACCGGCTTCAAAGACAGCTAGCCCTTCAACTTACCCGCCAGCCTTAGCCTCAATGCGTTGAGCTTGATGAAACCCTCGGCGTCGCGCTGGTCGTAGACGCCGTCTTCCTCGAAGGTGACCATTTCCTCATCATAAAGGCTGAGGGGCGATTTGCGCCCGGTGATGATCACATTGCCCTTGTAAAGCTTCAGGCGCACGGTGCCGGTGACCGGCTCCGAGGCTTTGTCGACGGCGGCCTGTATCATTTCGCGCTCGGGCGAGAACCAGAAGCCGTTATAGATCAGCTCGGCATAGAGGGGCATCATTTCGTCCTTCATATGCATGGCGCCCCTGTCCAGGGTCAGGCTTTCCACCGCCCGGCGGGCATGGAACAGCACGGTGCCGCCGGGGGTTTCGTAAACGCCCCTGGATTTCATGCCGACGAAGCGGTTTTCGACGATATCGATGCAGCCGACGCCGTTGGCGCCGCCCAAATCGTTGAGGCGGTGCAAAAGCTGCGCCGGGCCCAAATGCTCGCCGTCGATGGCGATCGGATCGCCGGCCTCGAAATCGATGCTGATTTCGGTCGCCCTGTCGGGCGCCTCGAAGGGCGTCACCATGCGCGTCAGGATATGGTCGTAATCGGGCTCGGCCCACGGGTCTTCCAGGATCTTGCCTTCCGTCGAAATATGCAGAAGGTTGGCGTCTTGTGAAAAGGGGGCTTCGCCGCGCTTGTCCTTGGGCACCTTGATCTGGTGCTTTTCGGCGTATTCAATCAGCTTGGTGCGGCTATCGAGGTCCCATTCCCGCCACGGCGCGATCACATGGATATCGGGGTTGAGGGCGTAATAGCTGAGNTCGAAGCGCACCTGGTCGTTACCCTTGCCGGTGGCGCCGTGGGCGACCGCATCGGCGCCGATGGCGGCGGCGATTTCGATCTGGCGCTTGGCGATCAGCGGCCGCGCGATGGAGGTGCCGAGAAGATAGGTGCCCTCGTAAAGGGCGTTGGCCCGGAACATCGGGAAGACATAGTCGCGGGCGAACTCGTCCTGCAATTCCTCGATGAAGATTTCCTTGACGCCGGCGGCCTCGGCCTTGATGCGCGCCTCTTCCAGCTCGTCGCCCTGGCCGATATCGGCGGTGAAGGTGACCACCTCGCAGCCATATTCTTCTCCAAGCCATTTCAAGATGACCGAGGTATCGAGGCCGCCCGAATAGGCCAGCACCACTTTCTTTATGTCGCCCTTCCGCTTCGGCGCCATCACGAAAAGTCCTTTGAATCTACGAGGTTAGTTTAAGGCGGCGCAGTATAGGCATTGCGCGCGCCGGGGCAAGAGTGGATGCTGGGGCCAGCATCAAATGGGAGGATCGATGATGGCCGCATTCGTATTAGTGCATGGCGCCTGGCACGGGGCCTGGTGCTGGCAGCGGGTGATCCCGCATCTGCAGGCCAAGGGCCATACCGTCATCGCGCCGGACCTGCCCGGGCTCGGCGAGGATAAGACCGACGCCGCCGGCGTCACCCTGGCCGACAATGTGGCGTGCATCGGGAAGGCGCTGGACCAAGCCGGGGAAAAGGCGATCCTGGTCGGCCACAGCCTCGGCGGCATTTCGATCACCCAGGCGGGCGAGGAATTCGCTGATAAGATTGCGCGCCTGGTCTATTTGACCGCCTTCGTGCCGCTCGACGGCGAAACCCGCGCCGACCTGGTCCTCCCCGGCGCGCCGCAAGCGCCGCGCCCGCTGATCTTTTCAGAAGATAAATCCGCCTACTGGCTTGCCGACGAGATCATCCAGCCAAACTATTATCACGATTGCGACGAAGACACGGTGGCCTGGGCGAAGGCGCATTTGCGGCCGCAGCCCGCCGGCGTTTCATCGACCTCGGTACGGACCACGGACGAAAACTGGGGCCGCCTTGAGCGCGCCTACATCATTTGCACCGAGGACCGGTCGATCGGCATCGAATTACAGAAATTCATGATCGAACGCGCCGGTTGCGATCCGGTGATCCCCATTGAGACCAGCCATTCACCGTTCCTGTCGGCGCCCGAGGAACTGGCCGGGCACTTGCACGGTTTGGCGGCTTAAAAGGCGCGCTGCGCCGTGGATGGCGGCGAAATCGCGGCCACGCTAGGCCGCCGATCCAACCTTGAAAACGGCCGCGGCGGCCGCATAGACGGCAACCGCCAGGACAATGACGGCGGAAAATCCCATATGCACGGCCAGGATGGTCGCCAGAATAGCGCCGAGAACCGATGCGCATCCGTTGACCCCCCAGGCCCAGGGCACCAGACCGGGAAGATATTCGGACACCCGCGACAGGCCCAATGGAAACGGCAGGCCCATCAGAAACCCCAGGGGCGCGATCAACGCCAGCGAGATAACGATTTTCGCGATATCGTTTAGCGGCAGAAACCACCCGAACAGATGCGGCAGCAGCACGAGGTAGATGAGCGCTGCGGCGGCAATACCGAAGACGGCAATTCCGATCGGCGACAACCGGGAAAAGCCGTTCGGCAGTTTGCCGCGCCATTTTGGCCAGTGTTCCGAAAGACGCGGCGCAAAACCGCTGCCCAAGCCGGCAAAAACCAGAAACGCGCTGATCACAACGGCGATGGCGAAAAGCGGATGACCGAGGAACACCACGAATCTTTGAATGAAGGCGATTTCTATGAACATGAAGCCGAGACCGAGGCCCAGGAAATAGACGATCACGCGCCAACCGCGACCGCCGGCGGCACCGGCGGCCGTGGAACGCCGCAACAGCCAGAGCGGCAACAGAATTAACAGAACGCTCAAGGCGAACGCCTGAACGAATGTGGCAACCAGCAGCAGATATCCCAATTCAAGAAGCGCGGCGGCGCCAAGGGTGCGCATTGCCAAAAACTCGGGCAGCGTCCGCCATTTGAAGAAATCAAAGAAATATGGCCGGTCATCGGTTGCCGGCGCGATGTCGAATTTGTAACGCGCCATGAAGTCATCCAGGCCCCTGCCCAGCAACGCATTGGCGGCCCGATTGAAATAGGGCGCATCGAGTTTATTGAACCGGTTGGCGTCGCCCGCGGGCATCCCCGGATAATAGGCAAGGTCAAATGAACGATTGTTCGCGAACGCCCGCATGCGGGAAATTTCGGACTTGGTGTAGGCGCCGTTCTTGACCAGCAGCGTGGTCATGTTCCAGCTGCGGATCAGGGCAAGGCTTTTTTCCGGATTGCTTATGCCTTTTCGCCGGAGCGCGGCGCGCGCCGTTGCCAGCAGTTTGAGGCTGTCGCGCGGCGGTAATTTGAGCCATCGGCTGATGGCAAGGATACCGCCGCTTTCGAGGCGGCCCAGATAGTCGCCGAAGGCCTCTACCGTATAGAGATAATTTTCGCCCAGTCCACGCACCCCGGCGGCGGCGGTGGCGAACGAATCCAACAACGGCAGCTGTATCAGATCCCACTTTTGCCCGCTGCCGGCGACAAAGGCGCGCGCCTCGCCGATATGCAGGCGGACCCGTGGATGGGAATAGACGCCGCCCGCGAACACACCATATTCGTCGCGGGCGATGCGCACCACATCGGGGTTCAATTCGACCGCGTCGATCCGTTCGGCATGGTGGTAAAGAGCCTCGAGGACATGCGACCCGCCGCCGGAGCCGAGCACCAATACCGATGGCTTTGCCCGAAGATGGTAGGGCAGCGATGTGATCACATGGTCAAGATAGGCAAGCGATTGGCGGCGGCCGTCATAAGCGGTAACCACCGACATGGTGTCGGCGTCGTAGAATATGGCGAGCTGGTTCGGCGGCCCCGATGGGCTGTTGAGGCTGAGCCCAGGGGCGTAACGGAACGGTACCGCCTGGTTGCGTACAACGGTAATTTGTCCGAGGGGCCCATGCCTTTCGGCCAGTTTTTCAGCGCCCTTCACTTTGAGGGCAATGGCAAGCCCCTTGAATTGCGAAGGCTTGAGATCGGTCCAGGCGCCCGGCATGCCGAGCGCGACGATCAAGCCGGCGCCGGCGTAGACGGTTGCCATGCGCCGCAAATTCCGCCCGCTTCCGCCGAGGCAGGCAATCGCCGCCGCCGCGAAGCCGATGCCGGCGACCAGACCCAGGCAGGCCTGCGGATCAATGACAAAAAAAGCGGCGATGATGCCGATTGCACCGATGCCGGAACCCAAAAGGTTGTAACGATAGATGCGGCCGATCCGGTCGCCGCGGCAGATGAATGCGAGGCCGACACAATTGGCGGCGCAGAAAAAAGGCACCGTGAACAAAAGGTAGATCGGAACCAGGTACAAGAGTTGCGCGGGATTCCAGATGACCTCCAACGGATTGAACGGCAAGCTTTGCACGATCGCGAAACTGGCCGGCGCCGATATCCCGAAAACGGCGGCGTTGACCGCAAAGGCCGTCAAAAACCTGGGTCGCAGCCGGCGTTCGGTCAAGGCCAGGAAGGTTCCGCTGGCGCCGAATCCGAGAAGCGCGATGCTGATGATCATGTAGGCAAAGTGCGGCCACTGGACGAGCCCATAGAGGCGCACCAAGAGCACTTCAAAGCCCAAAACGCCCGCCGAAAGGACGGCGATCGCCCAAAGCAGGCTCACTTGTGCCCGCCCGTCAGGGGCACGAACACTACCGGAAGCATCTGCCGCGTCCGCGCGCGGCCATTTTCGTCCTTGCTCACCACCACCAACTGTTGGGTCGCGAATGGGGCGCCAACCGGTATGATCATGCGTCCGCCCGCTTTCAGCTGGCGGACCAGGGGCGGCGGCACGTGCGTGGCGGCGGCGGTGACCAGGATGGCATCAAAGGGGCCACAGGCCTCCCAGCCGTAATAGCCGTCGCCAAGCTTCGCCTTCACGTTGGATAGGGCCAGGCGCTTAAACAATCGGGCCGCGTTTTTGGCCAGGCCGGGAATAATTTCAATGGTGCAGACCTGGCGCACAAGCGGCGCCAGCACGGCGGCCTGGTATCCCGAACCGGTTCCCACCTCGAGGATCACATCGCCGCGCCCGACCGCGGCCAAATGGGTCATCAGGGCAACGATGAAGGGCTGCGAAATGGTCTGTCCGAAACCGATCGGCAATGGTCTGTCGGCATAGGCCCTGTGGCGCAGGCCCCTGGGAACGAAAAGGTGGCGCGGCACGGCGCCGACCACTTTCAGCACCCGCTCATCCAGTGACCGGCCTTGCAGCGCCGATCCGACATAGCGCCCATGACGCTCGATGGTCCTGACCATATTGGCGCGCGCGGCGGTCCATTTATCGCCCTCCGCGGCGGCGGCCGGTCCCGGACCGCACGCCCACGCCAGGAACACAAAAGCGAGGCTTTTCGACCATTTGCCTTGCATCGCCTGCTCCAGCTTAGCGCTTGCCGATTCGAATTGTCGGCGCCAGATCCCGATCCATCCGAAACCGGGCTTCAGCTAAGATTGTAACGCCACCGGGTGCCGCCGTATCGAAAAAATGAATGCGCGTTACCCGGTATGCATCGCACGCCAGCAATCGCCGGCCGGCCCAAGGGGAGTTGACTTCGGGCGGCTTCTTCGGGAATGCTAGGGCGACAAATATTCCAAGGAGGTTCTCAGATGGCGCAAGCAAAATCCAAAGCGAAAAAGATCAAACCAATTTTGAAGACCAACTACCTCTCGCACGGCACCGTGGAATGCCATAATCTGGCGCGCGCCAGGCGCTTTTACGAGGAAGTGCTGGGCTTCGAGGTGGTGCAGACCAGCAAAATTTCGCTGATGATGCGGCACGGCAAGGGGACCATCATCGCCTGCGTCGAGACCAGGCGAAAGACGGCGGCCGGCGTCTACAGCCATTTCGGCCTGGACGTGGACGACAAGGCCGCCGTCGACGAGGCGCACAAATTGCTCTCCGGCGCGCGCAAGGAATACGGTATCAAGAAGATCACCCGGCCGTTGGTCCAGCACGGAACCTATTCCTTCTACCTGATCGATGTCGACGACAATTGGTGGGAGATCCTGGAGAACCCAAAGGGCGGTTACAATTACGTCTTTGATTTGAAGGAATCCAACCAGGATTGGCGCGAACAAAAGCAGGGCCGCACCCGCGTCGCCAAGGGCAAGCGCCAGATAACGCAAAGGAAAAAGAAAAAAGCCGCCTGATAGGGCCACCCCAGCCAGTTCCAGTGTACTGATATATCAATGGCCGCGGATACCCCGCCGGTGGACGGCTCCCTATCTTTACCGTGAACGGCGGCTGGCCTCGGCGGTTTGACGCAAGTCATGGACGGCGGTCGACCGTCATTTTAAATAGTCTCAAGCCGGCCAAACTTTGGCGGAAACGATCCATCCCCGGCCGATTTGGTCCGCTTTAAGTGATCATTGGAATGGATAAACCGTGGTCATCGACAAAATACATCGCATCGCCCTAAATCCCAACCGATCGCTGGGATCGGCGCGGGTTTCGTACCTGTCAATTTTCATCTCGCATGCTTGGCAATTCGGGGACGATTACGATCGGCTGATAAAAATGTTGAACCAGGGCCTCGGTCAGGCCCAATGGCAAAACCTGTCGGCGGAACAAAACCGCCCGGCGCATCCAACCGGGGAAGCGCTCGGCGATTTGATCGGCAGGGCGGATGTGGTCATCGTACTGTCGGGAATGTATTCGCGCAACGAGGATGCAATGCAAAGTGAAATCACGATCGCCTCCAATTTAGGTAAACCGATAATTTCCTTGGTTCCCCGGGGTCAGCAACATGGTCCTGAATCATTACGGCAGATCTCGGTCGAAGAGGTGGAGTGGGCGAGCAACAGAATCTGTAATTCCGTGAAAAAATGGGGTTAGTTGCCGTTTTACAACCTGGATCAAGGCATCCCGGGCTGGTTTCTGCTAATAAAATAAATGTAATTCTCTTAACCAGGTAGGCGGAAACGAACATGGATGCGGCTCTCCAGATCTATAAACCCCAAGGCGAATCCAAAAGCCAAACCGGGCATCTGATCCGGGATTTAGCCGCGGCGACTGACATATGGCCAGGAGAAGGAGTTCCGGAAGTGCCGGCTTACCTGCAAGAAACCTATTACTGGGCTTACCTTAGCCCGCGCAACGTCCGGCTCCTGGACCGCGAGCTGGTGGTCAAGGTCATTCTTTGGGGCCAGCAGCGCCGGCTTCGGCAACAGGCCTTCGCCGAAATCACCGCCGGCCAGAGCGTGCTGCAGCCGGCCCACGTCTATGGTGAGTTTTCGCCGGCCCTGGCCCGCCATCTGGGGCCGGAAGGCAGGCTCGAGGTCATCGATGTGGCGCCGATCCAGGTCGCCAACTGCCGGTGCAAGTTAGAAATGTATCCACGCGCAACCGTGCGTCACGCCGACGCCGCCCGGCCCGGCAACCGAAGCTATGACGCGGTGTGCTGTTTTTTCCTGCTGCACGAACTGCCCGACGATTACAAACGCGCCGTCGTTGACGCCCTCCTCGCGCGCGTGCCTGCCGGCGGCAAGGTGGTCTT
>NZAK01000001.1 GCA_002687515.1 Rhodospirillaceae bacterium | reverse complement strand
CAAAAAACGGCGAAAATCCCCAAAAACCTGACCGCCGAAACCCCAGTTGACCCGGTGAGCCCACAGGCACCTCCCGCGCTGCTTCGCTTCGCGTAACGCATAGCGCTACACGAAGCAGCGCGGGGCCCTCCTATGGACTACCGGGAAAACCCGCAATGCCGTGCTCGGCGTCAGCCAAGGTGGACTGATTTTACTCCGCCCCGGTGGACTGGATTTACTCCGCCGTTGACATCCCACATAAATGCATTGATTTATAAATAAGAATCTCGACAGTACGTCGCTAAGTCGTCGTCTCATCAGAGAAATGGGGGCTAAAGCTCGGATTTCGTGTTTTTCTCAAATTCGTAATAAATATAGAGATATTCCAGCGTCTGCAGCAGTACCTGCCCGATGTTCTCTTCCCCGGCCCAGCGCTCCAACTGCATATCGCCCTTGCGATAGTGATTGAAGAAATCGTACCGGCCCAGATGTTTCACAAACCCGCTGAGATGGGGCGCTGGCTGCATCCATTTCGAGGTTCGTTTCAGCTTCCCGACTGCACTATTGTCGCTGCTGTCCTTTGCCTCGATGACATCACCGTTGCCGTGGCGCAAGCTGGCCCGCCGAGGCGTCAACAGAACCAGGACCGTCTTCTTTGAAGATAGCTTGGTTTGATCGCGGAAGAAATATTGCAGCACGGGCAGGTCACCGACACCCGGCGTCTTGTCGTCGACAACTTCCTTCTCCTGATCCGACAAGCCCGATAGAACCATGGTTTCGCCGTAGCGCAGGGTCAGATTGGCGGCGATGGTCGTCTTCGATGTCTGAGCGAAAGTGGTCCCCGTGATCCGGTCGGAGACCTGGGACAAACCAGCTTCAAGATAGGTGCGCTGGGCGAATACGCTCATATCGATGGTATCGGCGTCGAGGAATTTTGGTGTCACCTCCAGCTTGACGCCAGTATTGATGGGCTGCAGGGACCCGCTGCCAGCAACACCCCCCTCCAACACGATGTGCAATGTTCCGCCGGAAAAGAACGTGGATTTCTTCTGATCCTCCACCAGGATCGTTGGACGTGCGATGACTTCGTTGCGGTCGTAGGTGTTGGAGAAAATATTCAGGGAGTAGGTCAGGCCCGCACCCGCCGTGCCGAATTGCAGCGAAATGGTATCATTGGTGGTAACCGGTGTGCGAATGCGGCCAATGCCAAACGGCGTCTTTGTCAAGAAGAATGGCGAGGTGGAGAAAAAGATATTGAGGCCGTTCAGCAGATTGACGCCTTTGGAAGAGCGGAAGGTCTCCTCCGAGCGGATAATTGCCACATCGATCAGCGCCATGCTTGGGATCTTCGGTTTCTTCGCCGCAGCCTTTGCGGGTTTGACCGTTTTTCCGGTCTTCTTCAAAACCGCTGCCTTGACGGGAACTTTTGGCGCGGCAGGTACGGCCGGTGCGCTCGTCGCCTGCGTAACCGATTTGACCGGAGCAGCAGGCCCCGGTACAGAGGGTTTGGCTGTTGGTGTCGTCGTCGCCGCTGTCACGGCGCTGTCCGTACTGGGTCCTGCGTCTTCGTCCGGTGGCTGTGTGGACGCATCCGCATCGCCTCGGGCCAGCGGATCCTGATCGCTATCGTCCGTGGGATCAAACAAGCCGGTATTCGGCACGCCGAAAACCCCCAAACTTTGGGCAAGGCGCGGCCAGTCCTTGGAAGTCTGCTTGATANCATTACGGCCGTAATAGCTTTTCCATTCGCTGATACGGCGGGAGAGATAACGCTGACGCACACTGCTGATACCGCCAAGCCTATCCGCGTTCATGCGCGCCTTGTCGAAGGCACCAAGTGAGGCATGTATCATGCCTCCCGTCTGCAAGGCCGCTGGGCTGTTGGGGGACAGGGACAGTGCCTTTTCAACATTGGTGTAGGCGATATCAAGATCGCCCAAATAGTAGGACGCCGCCGCCAATCCAATCAGATGCTCGGGTCGGTTCGGGTCCAACGCCACAGCCTTGGCGAATTGTTCCTGGGCCTGCAGATATTTCTGCTGCTTGAAATGCATGATACCAGCCTGATAGGGCACCCAGGCATCACCAGGATCCATACGGGCCGCAAGTTGATAGGCGACTTCCGCCAACTGATAGTTTTCCGGATCTCCAGCCTCGCCACGCATCTGATGGGCTAGACCGTTTAGGGCATGGAGGAAGGCATTTTGCGGCTCGTACTTCAGAGCCCGTTCCAGGTTTCTGTTGGCACTGATGTAATCGCCATTTGCCATGGCGAGCAGACCCTTGGTGACATATTCGCTGTTCAAACGGTTTGGCTTTTGCCGCTTCAACTCCGCCCCAAACAGTGCGATTTCCTTCTTCACGACGGCGGACGAATGCGCCCCAGCGCTGGTCCGCNGTTCGATCANGTTGCTCTCGATCTTTTCGAATGCGAACTGTTGTCCGCAACCCGACAGCATGATCATCGCAAGCGCCATCACTGCCGACTGTGACGGGGACGCAACACGTCTCATTTTTGCCCTCTCTGACACCATGGACAGCCGAAACCCTCGTTAGTTGCCCGTATCTTGATTCTTGACGGTGGCGAAAACAAGCACCTGGGAGGGGCCGGTCGTATTCCTGCCAACCTCGGTCCGGCAAATTCCGCCCTCGACGAGTTGTCTTTGGGGCCACCAAGACCCTACCAGGCGTGTACGCTTCATTGTTTGATAGCCGTAATACCATCCCGTATTCGCCACATCCCTGACCCGGCACAAATAGGCTAATGGCCAGGTAGATGACCCACCGGCCAGGAACGGCGTGAACTTTGGTGCCGGCGGCACTTTGTTCTGGCCGGTCGTATCAAAAGGAATGCCGGATGACGATGGCTTCCAACTGGCTGTAGCACCGGGCACTCCAATGTCCAGGCCGGAAAGAACTTCAACATGAATATTCAATCCGCCCGGATCACTCGGATCAATGCGGTGCATTTGACCATCTGCTTCATAGTGGCAGTTACGCTGATCACCGTGCCAGGTACCAAGGAACATCCCCAGGCCATGGCCAGTATCACGATTACCATAAATGACACGGCAGACGCCATTCTTGGCCTTGTTTTTCAAGTCATCCTTCGAGATCCAATAAACCTCTGACAGATTGGTATTGTCACTGCTGATGGAGGTCGACGAGGTCCACTCGGTCCAGGCATAGGTGCCTTTCCAATGACCGAACTGCCAGCGCCCCCGGGTCGCGGGATCGCATGCTTTGACAAAAATCTTGACCTTTTTGTCGGAGGCTTTTGGCGCGGCAATGGCTGGTATCATGCAGGTCTTGGTTGGCTTCTTGGATTTATCCAAGGCTTCCAACTGGAACCATTTCTGTTTTGGGATCGTTCGCATTTTCCAGCCTTGGCCATAGCGGCCGTCGCATGGCCGCTGCACAAGTTGCCCGGTGACCGCATCTGGAATTTTGCCTTCCGCCGCGTCGTAGGGATACAGACAATGACCAGTGAAATCGTTGACGATTTTGACGGTCTTGTCGTACTCCACCACATAATCCCAGCGGTCGAACTGGTCATCGGCGCAGGCGCTCAAAAAAACCACGCTGCCGCCCTTGTCCGCATCTGCGGCCAAGTCATTGGGCACATCAAGGCAATAGCCGTTAGCGGACTTGATAACGCCGTTATGGTCATACCAGATGGGCAGTTCGTTATTCGGCACCACCATCTCGAACGTGGCATGGGCCACGCCAGAGCAGGGATAAAACACCGCCTTCACTTCCTTGGATTTCTTGTTGGTATGCGCCTTCACCGTTTCAGGCCTCAGGCAATAGGCAGAATCCCGCTCCTGCAGTTTGAAGCCGTGCAGCTTCTCCCTGGGATTGTGGGTAACCTTCACGGCCTTCCAAAGCTGCCCCCGCCCATCCGTGCTACAACCGGACAGGGTCAAATGCGCCGCCACGTTGGCCGGGGGCTTCGAGGCTATCTCGCGCAGCTTGGCCTTATGGGCCAGCTGCGCCGCCCGACCCGTGGCCGCCATATGGAACGGCGTGGTCAGACAGGCACCGTCGTGCACCAGTTGTGTGTATACTCGGTTGGGGAACTCGAGGGCAAAGGTGTCGTTCCAGGGGATCACCTGTCCCTTAAGGTTGACCAGCTTTCGCTTGGTCGCCCACAGCAAGCCGCCCGTGGCCACATTGCAGGGATGAAAAGTAATTTTACCTTGACCATTTTGCCCCAAACACAACTTGGAATGGCGGGCCACTAGCAGTTTTTCATTGAACAGTGTACCCGGCGGAACCCGGATATCCGTATGGGCCACGAAGAAATCATCTGCCTGCTTTTTGCGCTCTGCTTCCTGCGCATTGGCGAATTCCATATAGTTTTCGCCGAATGCCTTGTTCCGCTCCAACATGTGCTGGAGCAAGTTTCGCATCTTCTCCTTGTAGGCAGCCATACGCTGTTCCACGGGCGTCTTGCCCTTGGCGGACGCGCTCACCGGCGTTGTCTTCACGGACGTCGTGGCCTGCGCCAACGTAAACAAGGGCGACGGCGCATCGCTCATGATCCCAGTGCCGTTGTTCAACAGCATGGCGAGCTGTTGCGCAACGATCCGCTTCTTCAACCGGTTCTGCCACCACAGCGGACCCTGCGGCGCGTGCATCTTCAAGGGCAGCCAGCGCCCCGCATCCGCGTGCCTGGTGAAATGCGGTTCATCTAGCCCGGCGCTTTGCAATGCTTTCTTCACTTCGGCGGGAAGTTTCACGCCGGGCAGGTTCTTCAGCTCGTCATGAACTTTCTTGAGGGATTTCTTCGATTCCTTATCGATGGCGGCCAGCACCGGTCCCAGTAGTTTCCGCAAGCTGCTTGGGAGATGGTTCTTGAACAGCGAGGACACCATCTGCAACGGAATGAAAGCCAGCTGCTCCGCATCATAAAGCGGATCGGTCAGCTTGAAGGCAAACATCTGGGTGCCGAGATCGTCACCGAAAACTTCCAAGTCCATGGTCAAGATGAAGGGCGATCCCTTGATCATCGCATCCATGTCACCTTCAAAGAAAATTTCCTTGATCACAAGAGCGTTGGAATCGCCAATCTTCTTCAGCAGTTCATCCAACCCCTTNTCCATCCATTTGTCGGCGGATTCCACGCCGTTGATCGCCGCCTTGGCGATTTCCAAGGCGGTCATGGCGATGTCGCGCTCACCTTCCAAAGCGGTAAGTTGCGGGTCCATCAACTCGGACGGCATATGATCGACGGTTTCCTGCGCCGCATGCAGGACCCCCTCGGCTACGTCATAGGCCACTCTCTCAANGCCATAGCGCGCCCAATAATAGCCTGCCTCGGCACAGTGCCAGGCGGAATACCAATGACAGTGATGATCATGATATCGCGCCTTGCCCTTGGCGTAATTGGCGTCCCTGGCGACAGATTCCACCTTGGCCTCAGCCCGATGTAACGCCGCGTCGGCGTTGGCTTTTTCCCGCTGCACCACTTCCTTGCGGGCCTGGATTTTCTTGTCCCAGCTACGCACCACCGCCTCGGCCTTATTGATGCCGGCCTTGGCCTCTTCAAAATCCTTGTTCAAAATTTCAAAGAAATGGTGCACCTTTTCCGGCGCCTTATCCCGCAACCAGGCGAAGAAATCTGATTTCACCTCTCCCTCGACAAAGATGTCTGGCGCGCCGCCATAGGCGGCATCGACGCCATAACCAAGGTTAAAAGACGATTCCCAGATCCCGCCGCCGATCTTCTCGTCAAACTCTATATCGACCATGCCTTTGTCGAACTTCACCAGGACGGTCTGTTTGGCGCCGAGAAATTCAATTTCTGAGTCGATCTCCAATTTTGGCAACGCCTCGAAGCTCAGGTCGAACTTCATTTGGTTCTTGTCCAGCTCCAGGACCTTAAGATCGATGGGNTCGATCGAGGCATCCATCTTGATTCCAGTGATACCCGCCTCGATGTCAGCCTTGCCCAGTTCCTTGTTCAAGAAGTAAACGTTGCCCGCCAGCTTGAAGCCCGAACCGACCAGGCCCAGTTGCGGGTCGGATACACCCGGCGTGGCGAAGGCAAAGGTGACGTCCTTGAATTCCGGCAGGGGGATATCGCCGGGCGGGATGAGGTTCTTCTTACCCCCCGCCATACGCTCGGCAATATCTATCATCGCCGGGATACCCAACTCGGAAACATTGCCTTTCAGGGCGATGCCGTCTGGCAAGCCGGCGGCTTCCAATTCGAAGTCCATTTCGGCGGCGATATCGATGCGCTCCGCCCCATCAGCTAGTTCAGCCTTGCCCCGAAAGCCGAAGGTAGCCTCGCCTTCCATATCAATGCCAAACTTGATCGCCACTTCTTCCAGATCGACGCCAGGAATGCCGAACGGCTTATCCCACTTGCCTTTCAGATCCAGGAAGATATCTACGGCGAAGCCTTTCTCGTTCAGCTCCAACTCCATCTTGGTGACCAGATCCAGCTTCTGGTTCTTCGGCACGGCTAGGACAACATCCGCCGCCAGGCCCACGTCCAGTTCATCCGCCTTGTACTGAATGAAGAAGCCGACCTGCCCCGGAAACTTGATCATCTTTGGTGAGTGGGAGGCGCCTTTCTTGCCGCCCGGCCCCTGTTCGATATCAACCATGATATCGACGCCCGGCGCGCCGCTGCCGCTAAAAATATTCTCAATCGTCCCCTCGATCAGAATATCGTCATGAACACCAATGCCTTTCAGCCCATTGGCAGCGAAGCCACTCGATTTACCCGGTGAAAAATTGGCCGCCAATGTAATGCCGTTCTTCACGTTCACCGTGGCGTTGGCATTGCCATAAATATCAGCGAAGACCTGATGCGCCACTTCCGGTAGGTCGCTGACCTTGCCCGTTATGTCGGATTGGGAAAATATCACCGCCGCGTCGTTCAAATGGAAATTGGCCAAGGACGTATGGCGGATGGGCGGCATGATACGCCCGAATTTGAAGCCCGAACCGCCACCGTTATCGGAAAGCGCAAAGGTCCATTTTTTGTTGTGTTCGAACAACACCACATCGACCTTTTCGCCATGCAATAGCGATCCGCCGGAAACTCCGGTCTTGGAGATCTCCAGAAAAGTGAAATCGAATTGATCCGCATGGGGGACGCCCTTCAGGATCGGCAGGTCTGAGAAAGCGACCGTTTCCTGAATTTTCAACACACCAGCTGTCAACTTGCCCTTGACCTCCTTCAATTCGATGGTGATCTGCGGGGTCTTCTCGCCGAACGGCTCGGTGGGCACTGCCTTGAACAGCAGTTCACTGGTCTTGGTCCTCTTATTATAGGCTAGGGTGACGTCCAGGTCCTTCAGAGCTAGCCAGCTGATACCAAATGGTGCCGGCAAATGAGAATCGCTCTTGGCTTCCAGGGCGATATCGCCCTTCTTGAAGCCCACGTCTGAGGTAAAGGCAATTTTGTGCCCCATGAGATCGGCGCTCATGTCCGATATCAGGCCAACCCACAACCCCGTCGTGCCATTCGGACCTTTGTCGGTGATCTTCAATTCCGAATTGGACAGGCTAAAGGCGCCGGGCAGGTTGGCCAGGCTGAGGTTCGGCATGGGC
>NZAK01000041.1 GCA_002687515.1 Rhodospirillaceae bacterium | reverse complement strand
ACCGTGTTCCCGGCAAAGGACAAAAGGTCCGGAAGAGCTTGACCGAGAGACCGGAATTAGACAACCAACCTGCACAGATAAACACCCATTGTGATCTTCTTTCCCGTTCCCCCGGTAGGAGGGGAGGCGCGGGCGACTCGGGCGCCGGTTCCGAATCTTAACAAGCTGTTAACCAGCGCTGCTTAGTCTTTGAAATAGATAAGAATTCGGTCGGCAAAAACGACCGTGCGGAGCGGCATTTGCCTGCCACCAGGGTGGACTTCCGTTCCCAAACGATTGAATCTCAAGGCCTTAGCCGGAGGGCGTGACTGGCAAGGGCTTTGCATGGCAGAAGGCCAAACCGAGCCGGGGTGCGGATGAAGTTTATTATCGAAGCGCGTTCGCGCGCACGCCACGTCGTCGGCCCCATCTTCGCGGCCGCGCTGATCGTTTATATCACCTACCACGCCGTACAGGGCGAACGGGGCCTGATCGCCTATTGGAAATTAACCAAGCAGGTGGAGCAGGCCAAGATCGTGCAAACCGACATGGAAGCGGCGCAAAAGAAGATCGCCAACCGGGTGGCGCTGCTCTCCAACGCCTCCATCGACCGCGATATGCTCGACGAACGCGCCCGCTACATGCTCGGCTACAGCCGCGCCGGCGAAATCATCATCCTGTTAGGCGAAAAGGCGCGGCTTTAAGCCAGCGGCCAGGGCGGTTCCGGATATATAGAAACCCGAACGTTTTTACCGGCAATTTGCCACATTTCAGCGGCCTGTAGCGGCGAATAGTCGGCCACCCAAACTAAAATGACTGTGCGTTTGCAAGAAAATCTCCGCGGATATATTTGGCGGGGTCAATTTTCGTGTCGGATGGCAATTGTCCGGCATGAATCATGATTTCCAACACCTTTCTCATGCCAGCCATGTTGAC
Organism: Rhodospirillaceae bacterium; assembly: GCA_002687515.1. Taxonomy (GTDB): domain Bacteria; phylum Pseudomonadota; class Alphaproteobacteria; order Rhodospirillales; family UBA2165. The sequence goes on along the minus strand of NZAK01000041.1, from coordinate 21,120 downwards.
GCCGAGGTCGAGTGGGAGCGGGCGCCGGTCGTGAAATTCTTGCCACCCGCGTTCGGCATAACGCTTTTCAAGACCAATTAGATTCACCGCAATGGAAACCACATCGTCCTTGTTTGCTGGATCATAGGTGAATTTTGCGGTTTCCATGAGTCCGCGAAGAAAAGCCGTTAAGGTATCGCCGTTGGATTGAGCCCACCCCATATCGGCGGCAAATATCCCATACTGATATTCGGGGATGAAATCGTAAGAATGCCCGAGATTGTTAAAACCGGCATCCTCGGCCATGTAATTAAGCGGCGGAGGTTGTAGCGCAACATCGATGGTTCCCGCTTGCAGCGCTTTCCAACGCGCTGGTGCGCCGCCCAACCTATTGACCCGGTAATCATCCGGCCCAAGGCCATTCCGATGGGCGATTTCCTGAAACTGATATAGCGTTCCACCATCGGCATTGATTGTCCCGAATACCGCGCCTTTTAGATCAGAAAACTTCGTAAACTGGGGGCGTGCAATAATGTCTAGAATTAGCTTTCCAGTATTGCCAGCAATAATCTGGATATCGCTTTTTTCGGATTCAATTCGTTTGATAATTCCTTCGGGAGGCACTGCCCCAACTTGGATGTCACCAGATTTCAGCAAATCGACGGGACTTTCACCGTGGGTATCCACAACTTCCAATGCAAGGCCAAATTTTTTCATAGAACCGGTTGCCTTCGCAACCTGTAGCGGCAAAGTGAAAAATCCGGTCGAGATTATTCCGACACTGAACGGAATTAATTCAGCGCCATTGGCCGAGCTATTAACATTATCAACCATGCGTCACCCCGATCTTAGTTGTAGGCTTTAATCTTGTCGTCGCTCGTTCGTCCCGGTGCGCCCGGCTAACCCGAAAGATTCACGAAAGGTTACCGCCGCACTCCCATAATGCGTTATGGTTCAGTTGCTTAAGCTAGATCTAACGCGGCGAACGGCGGTGACGGATTGTACCCTTTCGAAGATCGAATTTCCACGGCTTTGTGGGCGGGTTGTGGCGGCGGCGAGATCTCGCCGAACGGCGGCGCGCCGTTGCTGGCGGTGCCGCCCGTAAAATTTCAGCATGATTCCTCCGGCGTCATAATCGGGTCAAATATCCCTAAATTTATGGGGTCAAACTTGATCGAAAATTGCGTCTGATTACAAGTGTAGTTAATAATATTTTCGTTTTGGGACGGCAATTAACCAAAAATGCGGTAATTGCGCTTTTTTAATTGCAAAACAACAACTTCACCTTCATCATTTTGATCTGAATTCCCATGTAATTGGTGATCCGTAAAACCCGAAACCGCGCCCCGCCGGCGCCCCAAGGGGAGATATCAGGGAGATATCCATGGCGAAATCCTCTGCCAAACAGAAAAGTCCGCGCGGACGCGCAAAAAAAACCCAGGATCAAACGCTCACCACCTCGCCGGAAGAGCTGATCACCTTCTACCACGAGATGCTGTTGATCCGGCGCTTCGAGGAAAAAGCCGGGCAGCTTTACGGGATGGGCCTGATCAGCGGTTTTTGCCACCTCTATATCGGCCAGGAAGCGGTGGTCGTCGGCATGCAGTCGGTGGCCGCGCCCGGCGATTCGGTGATCACCAGCTACCGCGACCATGGCCACATGCTGGCCACCGGCATGGACCCCAAGGGGGTGATGGCCGAGCTCACCGGCCGCGCCGGCGGCTATTCCAGGGGCAAGGGCGGCTCCATGCACATGTTTTCCAAGGAAAAGCGCTTTTATGGCGGGCATGGCATCGTCGCCGCCCAGGTGCCGATCGGCACCGGCCTCGCCTTCGCCCACAAATACAACGGCGACGGCGGTGTTGCCATGGCCTATTACGGCGACGGCGCCGCCAACCAGGGCCAGGTTTACGAATCCTACAACATGGCGGCCTTGTGGCAGCTTCCGGTCGTTTATGTCATCGAAAACAACCGCTATGGCATGGGCACCTCGGTCGACCGGCACTCGGCGACACCGACCCTGTTTTCGCGCGGCGAGGCCTACGATATCCCCAACGAGGAAGTCGACGGCATGGACATCCAGGCGGTGCGCGATGCCGGCGCCCGTGCCTTGGCCCACGCCCGCGCCGGCAACGGGCCCTATGTGCTCGGCATGCAGACCTACCGCTACCGCGGCCATTCGATGTCGGACCCGGCCAAATACCGGACCCGCGAAGAGGTCAGCAAGGTGCGCTCCGAACGCGATCCCATCGACCGGGCGCGGCAGACCCTTATCGATGGCGGCCACGCCTCCGAAGACGATCTGAAAGGCATCGATGCCAAGATCAAGGCCGTCGTCACCGAAGCCGCCGAGTTCGCCCAGCAGAGCCCGGAGCCGGATGCCTCCGAACTTTACACCGACGTTCTCGCTGAAGTGTCGCCAAGAAATTCGGTTGAAGCCTAGGCTGGAGGGGAAAAAAATGGCAACGCATATACTTATGCCGGCCCTGTCGCCGACCATGACCGAGGGAACCCTGGCCCGCTGGCTGAAAAACGAAGGCGATGAAGTGGCCTCCGGCGACGTTTTGGCCGAGATTGAAACCGACAAGGCGACGATGGAGCTGGAAGCCGTGGACGACGGTGTTCTCGGCAAGATCATTACGCCCGCGGGCTCCGAAGGCATCGCCGTCAACACGCCGATCGCGGTGATTTTGGACGAGGGCGAGGAGGCGTCCGCTGTCGCGGAACCGGCACCCGCGCCCGAAACCGCGCCCGAGGCGGCAAATCCTACGCCAGCACCAGAGACAGCGCCTGAAAACCCGGCCCCGGCCCCGCCGGCGCCGGAGCCCGACTATGACGGCCCGACCACCATCATCACCCAGCGCGAAGCCTTGCGCGACGCCATCGCCGAGGAGATGCGCACCGACGAAAGCATTTTCCTGATGGGCGAGGAGGTGGCTGAATACGAAGGCGCCTACAAGGTCTCGCAAGGGCTCCTGGAGGAATTCGGCGACAAGCGGGTGGTCGATACGCCGATCACCGAACACGGTTTTACCGGCCTCGGCGTCGGCGCCGCCTTCGGTGGCTTAAAGCCGATTGTCGAGTTCATGACCTTCAATTTCGCCATGCAGGCGATGGACCAGCTGATCAATTCGGCGGCCAAGACCCGCTACATGTCGGGCGGCCAGATGGACTGTCCAATCGTCTTTCGCGGCCCCAACGGCGCCGCCGCCGGGGTCGCCGCCCAGCATTCGCAATGCTACGCCAGCTGGTTCGCCCATATTCCCGGCCTCAAGGTAATCGCGCCTTATTCCGGCGCCGACGCCAAGGGCCTGATGAAGGCCGCCATCCGCGATCCCAATCCGGTGATCTTCCTGGAAAACGAAATCCTATACGGGCAAAGCTTCAATGTGCCGAAAAGCGCCGATTTCGTGCTGCCCATCGGCCGCGCGCGTGTTGAACTGGCGGGCAGCGACGTCAGCATCGTTGCCTATTCCAGGATGGTCGGCGTCGCCCTGGAAGCGGCGGAAACGCTGGCCGAGGAGGGGATTTCGGCGGAGGTCATAAACTTGCGCTCCCTGCGCCCGCTGGACGTCGAGACCATCGTTGCCTCGATCAAGAAAACCAACCGTTTGGTCAGCGTCGAGGAAGGCTGGCCGGCCGCCGGTATCGGCTCCGAAATCGCCGCCATCGCCATGGAACAGGCCTTCGATTACCTGGACGCGCCGGTGCGGCGGGTGTGCGGCGCCGACGTGCCGATGCCCTACGCCAAGAATTTGGAAGCGATGTACATGCCGACGCCAACCGCCGTGATCGCGGCGGTCAAGTCCGTCTGTTACAGCTGACCGGAGGCCGGAAAAATGGCAATCCAAATCCTGATGCCGGCGCTGTCGCCGACGATGACCGAGGGAACCCTGGCGCGCTGGCTCAAAGCCGAGGGCGACGCCGTCGCTTCCGGCGATCTGCTGGCCGAGATCGAGACCGACAAGGCAACGATGGAGCTGGAAGCCGTGGACGAAGGCGTCCTCGGCAAGATCATTACGCCCGCGGGCTCCGAGGGCATCGCCGTCAACGCCCCGATCGCCGTATTGCTGGAGGAGGGCGAGGATGCCTCGGCCGCCGACAGCGTTGCCCAGGCGGCGCCCCAGCCGGCGCCGGAAGCCGCGCCGGAAGCGGCACCGGAAGCGGCACCAGAAGCGGCACCGGAAGCCGCGCCTGAAACCGCGACCCAAACGACACCGCAAGCAACGCCCGCTCAATCCAGCGGCGGCGCGCGCGTCTTTGCCAGCCCCTTGGCCAGGCGCATGGCCGGCGATGCCGGGCTGGACCTTGCCGCCATGTCGGGCAGCGGCCCCGGCGGGCGCATCGTCAAAAGCGATGTCGAAGCCGCCATCAAGGCCGGGCCGGGAGCGGCGCCCGCCGCCGGCCTGCCGGCAACGACGCCACCGGCGGCGGTCCCCGCCGAGATACCGGGCGCCGGCCCCTACACCGACGTTGCCCACACCAACATGCGCCGCGTCATCGCCCGGCGCCTGACCGAATCGGCGCGCGACATCCCGCACTTCTATCTCACCGTCGAATGCCGCATCGATGCGCTGCTGGCGATGCGCAGGGATCTGAACGAACGCGCACCCCAGGGAAATGGCGAAGGCGAGGCGGCCTATAAGATATCGGTCAACGATTTCGTCATCCGCGCCGTGGCGCTGGCCATGCGCCGTGTTCCGGGCGTCAATGTCAGCTGGATGGAGGACGCCGTCCGCCAGTATCACGATATCGACGTGGCCATCGCGGTGGCCACGACAGGCGGCCTGATCACGCCCATCGTGCGCCACGCCGATCAAAAGGGCCTTGCCGAAATCTCCAATGAAATGAAGGACTTGGCGGCGCGCGCCCGGGACGGCAAGCTGGCCCTCGACGAATTCCAGGGGGGCGGTTTCACGATCTCGAATTTGGGCATGTACGGGGTCAAGGAATTTTCGGCGATCATCAATCCGCCGCAATCGGTGATCCTGGCGGTCGGCGCCGGCGAACAGCGCCCGGTGGTATCGGACGGGGCGCTGGGCATCGCCAGCGTCATGAGCTGCACCCTGTCCACCGATCACCGCACCGTCGATGGCGCCTTGGGCGCCGAATTCCTGGCCGCCTTCAAGGCGATGATCGAAGATCCGCTGACCATGTTGTTGTAGGCGAAGCTGATGGCTGAACAGGCGCAACCTAGCGAAACCCAATTCGATCTGATCATCGTCGGCGGTGGGCCGGGCGGCTATGTGACCGCCATCCGCGCCGCCCAACTGGGGCTCAAGACGGCGCTGGTGGAACGCGAACATTTGGGCGGCATCTGCCTCAATTGGGGCTGCATTCCGACCAAGGCGTTGCTGCGCAGCGCCGAAATTTACCGAAATATCCAACATGCCGGCGATTATGGCCTTAGCGTCGAGGGCGTTTCGTTCGACCTCGAGAAAATTGTCGACAGATCGCGCGCCGTAGCCAAGCGTTTGTCAGGCGGCGTTGCGCATCTTTTGAAAAAGAACAAAGTCACCGTGTTCGACGGTGAAGGCAGGCTTGACGGCAAAGGCGAAATAACTGTTAGCAAAGATGGTGCAATTGCAAACGAATTGTCAGCAAAGCATATTATCCTGGCGACCGGCGCCAGGGCCCGCGCCCTGCCTGGGCTTGAGCCCGACGGCAAGCTGGTCTGGACTTACAAGGAAGCGATGGTACCGAATACCATGCCCAAATCCCTTTTGGTGGTCGGATCGGGAGCCATCGGCATCGAATTCGCCAGTTTCTACCGCGCCTTTGGCGCCGAGGTGACGGTGGTCGAGGTCCTGCCCCGCGTCTTGCCGGTGGAAGACGAGGAAATCTCCGCCTTCGCCCATAAGGCGTTCGAAAAGGACGGCATGACGATTATCACATCGGCCACCGTGACCAAGCTCGACAAAAATACCTCCGGGGGCGCCGACAACGTCACAGCAACCATTGAAACCGATGGCAAATCCAGCCAGATCACCGTCGACAGGGTGATCCTGGCGGTCGGTATCGTCGGCAATGTGGAGGATGTGGGCCTCGAAGAGACGGGCGTTGAGGTGGAAAATTCGCACATCGTCATCGATCACTGGTGCCGGACGGGCGAGCCCGGCGTCTATGCCATCGGCGATGTCGCCGGGCCGCCCTGGCTGGCCCACAAGGCCAGCCACGAAGGCATCATCTGCGTCGAAAAAATCGCCGGCATCGAAGGCGTCCACCCCCTGGATACCAGCCGCATTCCCGGCTGCACTTACTGCCATCCGCAGGTGGCCAGCGTCGGCTTGAGCGAAGCGGCGGCGGTGGAGGCGGGGTTCGAGGTGCGCATCGGCCGCTTCCCGTTCGCCGGCAACGGCAAGGCGATCGCGCTCGGTGAGGCCGAGGGATTGGTGAAAACCGTGTTCGACGCCAAGACCGGCGAATTACTGGGCGCCCACATGGTCGGCGCCGAGGTTACCGAACTGATCCAGGGCTACGCCATCGCCAAGACCCTGGAAACAACGGAAGCGGAATTGATGCACACCATCTTCCCGCACCCGACATTATCGGAAATGATGCACGAAGCGGTGCTTGACGCCTACGGCCGGGTGATCCATTTCTGAATTTCGCACTACCTGATTAAGTAGTTAAAATCGAAATTATAACTCCCTATAAGGATACAACACCCCACACCAACTCTCCTTGAGCGATCAAGGAGGAAATATTGCCGCATTTGTAAATTGGGGGAATAACAGGGAGATCTAGCATGGCAGACGAACGCGTAAATATCGAAGTATCCGTGCAGCCGTCGGAAGGTCAACGATCGATATTCGATGAAGAAGCTATTCCTGCCGTAACCAACTTGGACCAATTCCGGGCGAGCCAGGATAAGAGCATTGCCACCGCCCGCCGCCTTCAAAATAACGGCTTCGCGGTTACCCATATTGGCGATTTCAGCATATCGGCCAGCTGCCCGGCGTCACACTTCGAAGAATTTTTCGGAACCAAATTCGACCGGCAAAGCCCGCCCGATGAACATACCTTTGTCGAGGAAGGGTACACGTTCGGGCGGCCGGACGCGGACGCCGACTGGCGGGTGCCCGATGCCGATGGTCTCGACCAATTGATCGAGCGCGCCTATATCCAGGACCCACCCATTCTATTCGCCGGGGAACGGGAACTGCCGCCATTCTGGAACGATAAATTCAGGCTGCGGGTTCCCACCGACGTGGCCCAGATCATGAATGCGGCGTCGGTACACAAAGGCGAAGTGACCGGGCGCGGCGTCAAGGTCGCCATGGTCGATACCGGCTTCTACCAGCATCCGTTTTTCAGTGATCAGGGCTATAATTTCCTGGCGGTCACGGCGCCCGACGCCCTCGACCACACTTCGGATTCCCATGGCCATGGAACCGGGGAATGCGCCAACATTTTCGCCACGGCGCCCGATATCAATTTCATCGGCGTGAAGTACAACAATCCGACCTTGGGATTTAAAACCGCGACGGACCTCAATCCGGACGTCATCACCAATAGTTGGGGTTACAGCGTGGACCAGCCGGGAACATCCATGCCCAATTGGCTAAGACCCCTGCATCTGGCGGTACTGGATGCGGTGGCGCGCGGCATCACCGTATGTTTTTCCGCCGGCAACGGCCATTTCGGCTTCCCCGGAAGCATGCCCGAAGTGATCAGCGTCGGCGGCGTATTTGTCGATGAAGATTTGAACTATTCGGCGTCCGATTATACCAGCGGCTTCGCCTCCACTTGGTTCCCGGGCCGCAACGTGCCGGATATTTCCGGGCTTTGCGGAAATCGGCCAAGAGCCGACTATATCGTGCTTCCGGTTCAAGATCGCGCCACCCTGGATAAAGAAAATGGGTGGGGCGCGTTCAGCGGAACATCGGCGGCTTCGCCCATGGTCGCCGGGGTCTGCGCGTTGCTCAAGCAAATCGATCCGGACCTTTCGCCCGATGATGTAAAAAATCTGCTGAAATTTACCGCCAGGGATATTACCGTAGGAACGAATGCCATGGGCAACGATGCCCGCCCCGGGCCTGATCTTGCGACTGGGTTCGGACTGGTCGATGCGGAACGCGCGGTCGAGGCACTGATTTAGGGATGTACGGTTTCGGCGGCGTCAATGGAATTCAATAAAGGAGCCCGATGAACGCCGCCGAAACCGTCTCTTTTGATATATTGCTCAAACCGCCGGCGACGGCGGCCGATGCGAATACGGTTTCCATCGATACCACGCGCCCGGCGCCCGAAGATGTGGAACGATGCCGGCGTTGGCTGATCGGCCGCGGGGTCGAGGCCCATGACAGCGGCTTCGGATTGGCATGCACGGCAAACCGCCAATTGTTTGAAGAAATTTTCTCGGTCACGATTATTGTCGGGCCGGATGGCAAGCCCGAGCTTTCCGGTATGCCCAGAATTCCAGCGGAAATTGAAGCCAATGTCGAGCAACTGACGCTAACGGTCGCCCCCGAGCTCTTTTAGAAAATTGCCGTACCCCCTTGAATTTTAACCTCCACCACGGGCATATAATTTCCATGCCGACCACTCAATCCCTGCGCCACCCCGAGAAACGCAACAAGCCGGACCGGCCGAGCCCGAGGAAGCCGGCCTGGATCAGGGTCAAGGCGCCGACCTCGCCGGTTTACGGCGAAACCAAGGCGCTGATGCGCGGCCTCGGGCTCACCACCGTCTGCGAGGAGGCGGCCTGCCCGAATATCGGCGAATGCTGGGCCCAGCGGCACGCGACGGTGATGATCTTGGGCGAGATCTGCACCCGCGCCTGCGCCTTCTGCAACGTCGCCACCGGCAGGCCGGGCCCGGTCAACCCCAAGGAGCCGGAAAATGTCGGCCTGATGGCGCAAAAGACCGGGCTCAAGCACATGGTCATCACCTCGGTGGACCGGGACGATCTGGACGACGGCGGCGCCGGTCAGTTCGCCCGCTGCATCAAGGCCGTGCGGGCGCTGTCGCCGGGCACCACGCTTGAGGTGCTGACCCCCGATTTCCGGGACAAACCGGGCGCCCTGGAAACCGTGATCGCCGCCAAGCCCGATGTCTTCAATCACAATCTGGAAACCGTGCCGCGCCTTTATGCCGAAATCCGCCCGGGTGCCCGCTACGGCCGCTCGCTCAAGCTGCTGGCCGACGCCAAGGAAATCGATCCCGATACCTTCACCAAATCGGGCATCATGGTCGGCCTCGGCGAAGAGACAGCGGAAGTCGGCCAGGTGATGGACGATCTGCGCGCCGCCAATGTGGATTTCCTGACCATCGGCCAGTATCTGCAGCCGACGCCCAAGCACGCGCCGGTCGACCGCTTCGTGACGCCGGGCAAATTCAAGGAATATCAGAGCCTGGCCACCGCCAAAGGCTTCCTGAAAGTCTCGGCGACGCCATTGACCCGCTCCTCCTACCACGCCGACACGGATTTCCAGGCGCTTAAAGACGCGCGCGCCGCCCGGTAACCGAACCGGCGACGCAGACCGGCCTCGATTGACGGACAATTGAACCGCTGGAAAGCCGGGTCTGTTCATTAACCTATTTCCGGCTATAAGGCAGCCATGCCGACCCATGCAGAAAAAAGACGGCTGCCGCATTCGCCCGAGCAGATGTTCGCGCTGGTCGCCGATGTCGAAAAATATCCCGAGTTTCTGCCTTGGTGCGTGGCGACCCGCGTCCGCGGCCAGGATGGCGATACCATCACCGCCGACATGGTCATCGGCTACAAGATGTTCCGCGAACGCTTTACCTCGAAGGTGCATCTGGACCGGCCCGGGCTGCGTATCGATGTCGCCTATTCGGAAGGGCCGTTCAAATATTTGAACAACCACTGGCTCTTTATCGCCGACGGCGAGGGCACCATCGTCGATTTCTATGTGGACTTCGAATTCCGCTCCAGGCTGCTGCAAAAATTGATCGGCGCGGTGTTTAACGAAGCCGTCAAGATCATGGTGCACGCCTTCGAAAAACGGGCAAAAAACGTTTACGGCTGATTCGACCGGCACCCGCTAAATAGCCGCCAGCATCATATCCAGGGCCTTATCCACGGTCGCCAGGCGCACCGCCATGCGATCGCCCGCGAAGTGGGGCATTTGGCAAACCGTATCCCGGCCGCGCCGGGCGACGGCGATGGCCACCGTGCCCACCGGTTTTTCCGGAGTGCCGCCGCCGGGTCCGGCAACCCCGGTCACGCCCACCGACAAATCGGCCGGTGAGATATCAAGCGCGCCGTCGGCCATGGCGATGGCGGTTTCCGGGCTGACCGCGCCATGCGCTGCGAGGGTTTGCTGGGGAACGCCGACGACTTCCATTTTCGCTTCGTTGCTATAGGTGACGAAACCGCGCTCGAACACCGCCGACGAGCCGGCCACCGAAATCAGGCAACCGGCGATCAGGCCGCCGCTGCAGGATTCGACGCTGGCGATCAGGACACCCGCATCCTCGCAGGACGCGATCAGCCGCGCCGCCTTATCCAGGGTTTCGTCAGGGAACATGCACGCCTCCCGCGTTCAGACTTCGATGCCCAGCAGGTATCTGAGTAGCAATAGCCCAAGCGCCGCGTAAACGCCCGCCAAAATATCGTCGAACATGATGCCGACGCCGCCCTTGATACGGCGGTCGGCCCAGGAAACCGGCCACGGCTTGACGATATCGAAAAAACGGAACAGCACGAACCCCAAGGCGTACAAAAGGAGGTCCGCCGGAACCACCAACAGGGTCAGCCATTGGCCGGCAACCTCGTCGACGACGATTTCACCCGGGTCATCCCGTCCCAATCGGCGGCCATGCACCGACGACGCCCAGACGCCGATGATAAACAGGACCGCCGTGGCGCCCGCCAGCCAGGGCGCGCCGCCCCAGCCATGGATCAGCCAGGCCAGCGGCAGCGCCGCCAGCGAGCCCCAGGTTCCCGGCGCTTTCGGCAATAGGCCGGCGCCGAAGAATACAGCGATCAATCCAGCGAATCGATTCATCAATTGAAGGGAGCATGAAATCCTTGCGAATCCAACAGCAAAGAGGACGGCGCAAATTTCGCTTTGAAAGTTTCAGTCGCTGCCGATTCCGGTTTCAGCCTAACATCCTCAAGTTCCTGAACGAATTAAGGTGAGCCCGGCCCGCCCGCCAAATTTAAGCCGCGATTGGCCAACAAAGTTCCATATTCGGCGTTGATAACGGTTGCAAGATTTCGGCGGAATCGGTACCGTCGGCGGGTCCGGTCCGGAGCGTCGAAAATGGGGACGACGCCTGATATCAGGCCGCAGGCTACCGGACATTTGAGGGACCGGCAGGGTGAGGGGGCGATGAACCGAATATTCGGCAGGTTTTTGAAGGCCATGTCACGCGCGGTCGGACGCTATTTTCCTGAACGCGAGTTTATACTTCGCACCGAAGGGCGTGTCGTCTACCTGAGGATTTCGCGCGGCGCGCAATTCGGGGTTTTGGCCCTGGCGCTGGTCGGCATCGGCTGGAGTGTGTTTTCATCCTTTGGCCTGTTCGCCAGCGAACGCGTCATCGAAGCCAAGGATCAAAGCATCCTCAACGCCCGCCTCGTCTATCGCAACCTTCTTTCCGACGTTTCCGCCTATCAGCGGCGGTTCACGACACTGACCGAAGAGTTGCAGAAAAATCACGGCTTGGTACTTGGTCTCGTGCAAACCAATTCCACTCTGCAGAGAAACCTGAAATCAGCGGAAAGCAAACTGCAAAGTCAGCAACAGCAGGAATCGGAAATTCTGGCGGCGCGCGACGCGCTGAAGAAAAAACTGACCCGCATCGAAACCGATATGCAGCAGATGAACAGCCACAATTTCGAGCTGCGCGGCAATCTAAGCTCGATCACCACCAATCTCGAATCGGCATTGGCGCAACGCAACGAAGCCCAGTCGAAAGCGCGCGGCCTGAATCGCCGGATCGGCGATTTGGAAGCCCAGATCGGACGCCTCCACGACGCTGAGATCGATAACATCGAACGGCTGGCGAGCCGCGCCCAACGCGGCATCAATTACGTCGAATCGGTTCTGAAAAGGACCGGGATGAAGCTCTCGAGACTGATCGACGGCGCAACCGGCGGCATCGACGGACAAGGCGGACCGTTCATGGCGGTCAGCCCGCTGACCGAACCGGCGGACCGACTGAAGGCCGGCCTGGTTAACCTGGATATCACCCTTGATCGTTGGGACGCGGTCAATCAGGTATTCAATGTGATGCCGCTTTCGCCGCCGCTCGATCAATTTACGGTTTCCAGTCATTTCGGCAAACGCCGCGATCCGATCAACCGCCGATGGGCCATGCATTACGGGATCGATATGGGCGGCGCGTTGCGCACCTCGGTCTATGCGGCGGCGCCGGGCTTGGTGCGTTACGCCGGGCGCAAGGGTAAATACGGCCGGCTGATCGAAATCGACCACGGCAAGGGTTTCCGGACCCGATACGGCCATCTTTATAAGATTCTTGTTAAGCGCGGCCAAAAGGTGGATTATCGCACCAAGATCGCTCTGCTTGGGAATTCGGGCCGCAGTACGGGGCCGCATCTACATTACGAGATTATCCACAAACGCAGATCGCTCAACCCCTGGAGATTTTTCAAGGCTGGCCGTTATGTTTACAAAAGGCAGTAAAGAAGAAAATGCGATGCCACCGGCACCGAAAACGCCGGCGCCGCCATCCCTGTTGAGCACCGACCTTAAGATCACCGGCGATATCGTCAGCCAGGGCGAGATTCAGGTCGATGGCCAGATCGATGGCGATATCCATACCGATGTCCTGATCGTCGGCGAAACCGCCCAGATCAATGGCGAGATCTCGGCCGACAACGTCCGCGTTCATGGCTATGTGACCGGACAGATCAAGGCGCGCGCGGTTTCGCTGGCCAAATCGGCGCATGTGCTCGGCGATATCCTGCATGAAAACCTTGCCATCGAGCAGGGCGCCTTACTGGAAGGGCACTGCCGGCGCATCGAGGGCCACCGCAAGGAAAGCGAAGGCATGATCAATCTTCTGGTCAAGGGCGGCGCCAAGAGCAAGAGCGAGCCACCGCCCAAAAAAGCCGAAGTGGAAAGCGCCTGACTATCCGGCCTCCGCGCCGATAATTTCCGCGAACAAGCGCCGATCCACATTGCCGCCGGTGGCGATGACGGCAACCGTTTTTCCGGCAAAACGTGACTTTTGCTGCAAAAGCGCGGCGATGCCGACGGCGCCCGACGGTTCCAGCACGATTTTCAATGCATCGAAGGCCAGCCGCATCGCGGCGCGGACGGCGTCATCGGAGGCGGTCAAGGCCCCCGATAACAGTTTCCGGTTCACCGCAAAGGTAAGCTCGCCCGGCATCTCAAGAAGCAGCGCATCGCAGATCGAAGCCTCTTCGGGTTTGATCGGGGTGCGCATCCCGGCGGCCAGCGAGATTGCCCAGTCGTCGTAACCTTCCGGTTCGACGGCGTAGATTTCGGTTTCGGGGGTCAGGTGCGATAAGGCGATGGCGGTTCCGCCGATCATGCCGCCGCCCGAGCAGGGGCCGAGAAGCGCATCCAGGCGAACGCCCAATTCGCCCGCCTGGCGGGCCAGTTCGAGCCCGATGGTGCCCTGACCGGCGATAATCTCGGGATCATCATAGGGCGGGATCAGGGTGGCGCCGGTGCGCATCGCGATTTCGCCGGCGATTTCAACCCGGTTCGCATCGCGCCGCTGGTAGGGTACGATGCGGGCGCCATCGCTTTTGGTGTTGGCGATTTTGATCGCAGGGGCGTCGGCCGGCATGACGATGCTCGCATCAACGTCCAGGATGCGCGCCGCCCGGGCGACGCCCTGGGCATGATTGCCGGACGAAAAGGCGACCACCCCACGGCCGCGCGCCGCCTTTCCCAAGCCGGCAATCTTGTTGTAGGCGCCGCGGATTTTAAAGGCGCCGGTCCGTTGCAGGCATTCGGCCTTGACCAAAACCCGGCAGCCGAGNGCGTCATTGATGGCTTCGGATTCGAGCACCGGGGTTACCAGAGCGACATTTCGGAGCCGCTCGGCGGCGGCCTCGATATCCGCGAAAACAGGCGGCGAATGCATGGATCTTAGCGCCGCAGCAGCTCTTCCGGATTGAAGGCCACTTCGGTATCCACGATCAGTTCCCGGTAGACATGCAGGTTTTCCAGAACCCTCTGCACATAATTCCGGGTTTCGGAGAAGGGAATCAGTTCGACCCAATCGATGGCGTCGACGCCGGGATCGCGCGGATCGCCGTTGCGTTTGATCCAGCGGCGAACACGCTTGGGACCGGCGTTGTAGGCGGCCAGGGTCAATACGTAGGAGTTATCGAAATTCTCCAGTAACTCCATCAAAAATGTCTGTCCGATATGCAAATTATAATCGGCATCCTCGAGCAATCGGCGGCGCTGATAGGGGATGTTGTTTTTCTTGGCGACGCGCTTTGCCGTGGCCGGCATCAATTGCATCAGCCCGCGGGCGCCGGCATGGCTGACGGCCTCGTGGTTGAAGGCGCTTTCCTGGCGGATCAGGGCATGGATAAAAGGCGCTTCCAACGGGCTTTTAATGCGCGACGGCGGCAACAAAGGATAGCCGGCCTCGACCAGATTGATGCCCTTGGCCAGGGCTGTTTTCGCCACCAGCACGGCAAGGTCCGGGCGTCCGGCTTCACGCGCCAGCCCGGCGGTCTCGGCCATCCAACCCGGCGTCCTTCCCAAATTGCTCAGCCGCTGGATAAAGGGACGCAACAATTCCTGCAGTCCGGCCGCATTCATGACCCGCACGATCATCACCAGTTCGTGCTGGATGAACCCGCGTTCCACCACATCGTCGGTGTGCGGATGCGGCGGCAGGCTCAGATCTTTTTCGGCGGCGGTCTTTTGCATCGCCAGCTGGCCATAATAGGTGGTCGGAAACTTCGCCGCTTGGCGGAACCAGAAACGGGCGCGCTTGGCATCCTTCATGGCGCCGGCGGCGCGCGCCGACCAATAGGCGCCGCGCGCCCGGCTGATCGGATATTTGGCAATCCGGTAAAGGTTGTTGAAGTGGCCGTAGGCAACATCGATATCGCCGAGGAAGTGCAGCGCGATCCAGCCGGAAAGCCACTCGCCCTCGACATAACCCGGGCCATCTTGCTGGCCATGCTGCTTGGCGATCCGATAGGCGGCGGTGATGTGGCCGCCGCGCAATGCCCGGCGCGCCAGGATTTCCCGCTCCCGCCACCAGCGCCGCGGCCGGACAAGATCGCCAGGCTGGGTGCCGAGCAATTCGCGCGCATGCTGGTCGCGGCCCTTGCGGCGGCGCCAGCGCAAACGTTCATAGATCAAACCAGGGTCGTTTTTCAGGCTCTCCGGAACGCGCGCGATGGCGCGGTCGACGCCGCCCCGAAAACGCCTGAGCGCGGTGCGCGCCTCGGCCAAGGCCCGGTAATTCGGATTGACCCGGCGGTACATGCGCCGGACCGGATAATATTGGCCGTTCCAAAGCAGGCGATCCAAACGCCGGATATGATCTTCGCGCGTAAGGTAGCGCCGGAAGCGCTTGTAAAATTGCCGTTCCTGCTTGGCGCCGAAGGCGCCCGATACCCAGACCGAACGCAGAACCTTTACCGCCTCGGCTTTACGCCCCTGGTTAAGCAGCGCACCGCCCAGGCGGGCGCCGCCGGCGGCGGTCAATGGCCGGCGGCCATCGAACCATTTCAAGATTTCATCGTCGGGCATCGATGGCGGCATCGCTTCCTCGGCCCGGCGGCGGATCAAACGGCGCTGCGGCCATTCCGATGCGCCATTCAAAAATCCGGCGATTTCATCGAATCCGGCGCCCGATTTGCGGGATCGAAGCCGGTGCCAGCGGAGAACCTTGCGCGCGCCCCGATGCTCGAGCTTGGCGGCCAGGCGGGCATAGGCGGCCCATTTATTTTTCTCCGCCGCGTCGAGCGCCTGGCGCGCAAAATGGACATCCTGTTTCGAGGGCAGATTATCGCCGGCCCAGACCGGCGGCGCCAAAATCACCAGGATCATCGCCAGGATCATCGCCGCCATCGCCGGCAACAAGAAGCTGGCCACGCGTTGCCGGCCACCCTCAGGCATCGGGATCAAATTCCAAGACAAGTACATCATTTACCCTGTGGGCGCCGATCATAGGGAGGTTTTGCCATCCCGGCAAATTCCGAGCTTGGATGATTGTACGTAGACGAATCTGGGATAAAGCTGAATCTTGCGGTCAGCGGGACTTACGACTATGTTGCCCCGATCCCGATTTGGAGAACTGGGCCCGATTGGGGGCCTGGCTGGGATAGGAGAAACCCGATGTTCAAAGGTTCGTTCGTCGCCTTGATCACGCCGTTCAAGGACGGCGCCCTCGACGAGGACGCCTTCCGCACCCTTGTCGACCGGCAAATCGCCGAGGGAACGCATGGCTTGGTGCCCTGCGGAACCACTGGCGAATCACCAACCCTCAGCCATGATGAACATATGCGGGTCACCGAGATTTGCATCGAGGTGGCCAATGGGCGCGTGCCCGTCATCGCCGGCGCCGGTTCCAATTCGACGATTGAGGCGATTTCACTCGCGGCCCACGCCAAATCGGCGGGCGCCGACGCGGTGCTGGTGGTCACCCCCTATTACAACAAGCCGACCCAGGCAGGTCTCTACGAGCATTTCAAGGCGATCAACGATGCCGCCGACATCCCGATCATCATTTACAACATTCCGCCGCGCAGCGTCGTCGACATGACGGTGGCGACCATGGCGCGCCTGGCCGAGCTGCCCAATATCGCCGGCGTCAAGGATGCGACCAGCGACCTCGCGAGGCCGATCCTGACGGCCATCGAAATCGGTCCCGATTTCTGCCAGCTTTCAGGCGAAGACGGCACCGCCATCCCGTTCCTTAGCGCCGGCGGCCATGGCTGTATTTCGGTGACCGCCAACATCGCGCCCAAGCTGTGCGCCGAGATGCACAATGCCTGGGCGGCGGGCGACCTGACGGCATGCATGGCGCTGCAATCAAGGCTGATGCCGGTGCACAGCGCGTTGTTTGCGGAAACCAGTCCGGGTCCGGTCAAATACGCCGCCGGGCTGCTTGGCCTCTGCTCCGCCGAAACCCGCCTGCCGTTGACCGAAATTGCCGATCAGAGCAAGGCGCGGGTCAAGGATGCGCTTTCGGGAGCCGGCATTCTTACCTGAATTCCGGCCCGTCGAGGCGGGCTGTAGGTTTCATAAATTGATGGCAAAAAAGGCGCAGAAACCTTCCAACGTGGCGGCGCGCAACCGGCGCGCCCGGCGGGATTATTTCATCGAGGAGAGGCTGGAAGCGGGGCTCGTGCTGCTGGGCCCGGAGGTTAAGTCGCTGCGCGCCGGCCGCGCCAGCATCGAGGAAGCCTACGCCACCGAAAAAGACGGCGAGATTTTCCTTCTCAACGCCTACATTCCGGAATATTCATCGGCCAGCATCGGCCAGCATGAACCGCGCCGGGCACGCAAGCTGCTTTTGCATAAACGCGAGATGCGCAAGCTCGCCGACGCGGTCAGCCGCGAGGGAAGGACGATCGTGCCCTTGTCGGTCTATTTCAACAAACGCGGCCTGGCCAAGGTGGAACTGGGCGTCGCCACCGGCAAGCGCAAATACGATAAACGCCAGACATCCAAGGAACGCGATTGGAAGCGCGACCAGGCGCGCATCATGCGGGGGCGCGGGTAGGGGTTAAGAGGTAGGGCGCTCGCCGGCGCTCAACCCTGCTCCACGTTCAAAATCTCGGTGACCGGCAATACGCCGATATCGCGCAGCTTCAAATTCTTCGGATCATCGAGGTCGGCAAGGTTGGAAATCCGCCCATAGGTGGAGGGCGTGACCAGTTCGCCGCCGTCTTCGGTCTGCCGGCGGATACCGAAATCCAGGACATCGCGCTCGCGCGATGAGAGCGAGGTCATCAGGTTCTTGGTCGCCCAAACGGCGCCGCCGCGCGCGAAATCGCTGAGCCGCGCGGCGCGGTTGATGGTGTCGCCCAAAACCGTGAATTCCAGATGGGTCGGGGTCTGATAGGCGCCGAACCATTCCTGTCCCTCGTCAATCCCGATATTCAATAGGAGCTGGTTCGCCCAATTCTTGCGCTCGCGCCATTCGCGGTCGATGGCGTGCATCGCCGCCTTCATCTCGGAGGCGCACTGGATGGCGTTGAGCACGTAGCTGCAATCGGGCTGGGGAAAGAAATAGTAGACGATGCCGTCGCCCACATGCTTGCCGTGGGTGGCGTAAAATTTGCGGAAGATCGGCTCCATCGTGCCCCAGACCTGATTGATCAGCTCGAAATATTCTTCCGGCGGCAGTTCGGCGCATATTTTTACCGAGCTTTGGATATCGGCGACCAGGACGGCGAGGGGGGTCATATAGGGTTTGCGGTGGCGCAACAGATCGCGGATCACCAGGTCGCGCCGCGACAACAGGGTCATCAGCGGATTGACATCGGCGATGACCGGCACATAGGTGAAAAAGATGCCCTCGCGGAAGAAACTGGCATAGAGGTTATAGCGATCCGGTTCGGCGCCGCGTTCGGCGAAATCAACCTCGGTATCCAGTACCGCGCGCGAGGTCACCGCCTCGACCCGGTCGTAGATTTCGGCCAGCTCTTCGATCCGGTCGCCTTCCAAATGGGCGTCGAGGGTTAAAAGCGCCGCCTTGCTCAGCCGGTTCTTGGCGATGCCCAAGTGGAAGCACAAGATTTCATCGCGGTTTGCGGCGGCGTTTGCCCGGCCCTCGAACAACAGGCGGAAGATATTGCGGTCGGCAATATCGCTTGAGAGGCCCCGGGAATGGTCATCGGCGGTACTGAATATACCGGTTTCGGCGGCGTCGTTGGCCCACTCGATTTCGAACTTGTTATTGACCAGATAGGCGGGGTAGTCGAGGGCGTCGACGGTTAGTTGCAGGCCGCGGCCTTCGTCCTTCACCGCGGCGCCGTTTTTTTCGGCCGCCGGCTTCGTCGATCCGTCCTTGGCATTTCCAGCGAGGCGCCGGGCGATTTCCGCCATGCGCAGGCCCTGCCGCTTGAGAGCCGCAATTTCCGCCAGACGCTGCAAAGTGAATTCCGGGAAATAGCCAAGGCGCCGTGCCGGATCACTTGGACTGTCCGGATTCCTGACCACGGGGCCGGGAATTAGGCCAAGGGCGATATAATTGTTCAGCGTCGCCCTGGAAATCCCAGATTTTTCAATTACTTCCCTACTGGATAACATGCCTTCGACCTCACCTTCTGGAGGATTCAGTGCGGGAATTCTTCCCATCGCGAATTATTTATACTAACCAATTATTAATTTGTACAGTAAAATTATACAGTCAAATTCATCTCGACGGGCTGGGCGCATTGATCCCTGCTGCGCTTGCAAGAAGCACCGGTCATAAACATATGACAAGGAACGACCCGAAAATCGGTAACCTGGAACGATTGGAAACGAAATGAGCGATCCGCTACTCCACCTAGTATTCGGCGGCGAAGTCGCCGATCCGTCGGGCAACGAATTCGTCGATGCTTCCAAACTCGACAATGTCGGCATATTCCCGTCCTATGCTGAGGCTTTGACCGCCTGGCAGGGCGTCAGCCGGGCAAATGTGGATCATGCCCACATCAAGTATGTGATTGTGCACCTGCACCGGCTGATGGACCCGGACCATCCGGTACCTAAGTTTCAGGAACGGGCTTCGGATAACGGGGGCGGACGTTAAAAACGCGGAATAATCAAAAACGCGAGCTGGCCGCTTCAAACCTGGATTTCAACTGATCGAAGGTGGTGGCCTGGGGAAACTGCGGAAATTCGGCGATAACGTTTTCCGGCGCGCGGAACAGGATGCCGTGATCGGCTTCGGCGAGCATGGCGGTATCGTTATAGGAATCGCCCACCGCTATCACCGAAAAATTGAGCCCTTTTATGGCGCGCACCGCCTCGCGCTTATGGCCTTTAATGCACAGCCGGTAGTCGGCGATGCGCCCATCATCGGCAATTTCCAGGCGGTGGCATAATAGCGTCGGCCAATCCAGCTTACGCATCAAGGGCTCGGCAAATTCGTAAAAAGTGTCCGATAAAATGACCACCTGGAATTCGGTGCGAAGCCAGGTCAGAAACTCGGGCGCGCCCGCCAAAGGCTCCATCGAGCCGATCACTTCCCGGATCAGCTTGATGCCGAGATCGTTTTCCTCGAGGATCTTCAATCTTTGCCGCATTAGGGCGTCGTAGTCGGGAACGTCCCGCGTCGTCGCGCGCAAGGCATCGATCCCGGTTTTTTCGGCAACGCCGATCCAAACTTCCGGAACCAAAACACCTTCAAGATCAAGACAAGCGACTTCCACGGCACATCACCCCCCGCATCGATGGCGCGGTATATCACATTGGCACGCCGGGAAAAGGGCAAATAGAGCCCTGGATTAATTCGCAGACAGTGTTTAATTCGGTGACAGTTTACTATTTAAAAAGTAAACTGTCACCGAATTAAAAGGGGCGCGCCAAGGTGGTTTTTATGGCGCCGAATACGGTTTCGAACATATCTACCGTCAGGCGGCCGGTATTGGTGTTATAGCGCGAGCAGTGGTAGCTATCGGCAAGGACCGGCCCGGCCGGCAGTACATGCATGGCGCCATGTGCAAACTTGTGCGCGCTTTTGCGCATCCCGAGCGCCGCCAGGACCGCCCCGTGGGCGACGGTGCCCAGCGCCAAGACGATGCGCAGGCGGGGCATGGCGCCTATTTCGCCGGCCAAAAACGCGCCGCACGTCTTGATCTCGGCGCCGATTGGCTTGTTTCCCGGCGGCAGACAGCGAACCGCGTTGGTGATCCGGCAATTGAGCAGCCGCAATCCATCCCCGGGCGCGGCAGCGTAGCAGCCTTCCGAGAATCCGAATTTATCGATCGTCGCGTATAACAGGTCGCCGGCGTAATCGCCGGTGAACGGGCGTCCGGTCCGGTTGGCGCCGTTCCGGCCGGGCGCCAAACCGGCGATCAGCAATTCGGCATCGGCCGGCCCGAACGACGACACCGGCGCGTTGTGCCAATCGGCATGCTCGCCGCGCAGCCGGTGCCGCAATTCGATCAGCCGCGGACAACCGCCGCAATCATCCCCGGGGGCATCCCCGGGGGCATCCCCGGGGGCATCCCCGGGGGCATCCCCGGGGGCATCCCCGGGG